>CBDUBY010000225.1:0-5791 GCA_965365505.1 uncultured Pyrinomonadaceae bacterium
GCGCCGAGTTCGATTGCCAGACGCGCCGCGCCGAGATTGGTAAATTCGTCAACGTGCGCTTTTAGTTTGAAGCCGAGATTTTTCGCCGTTTCTAAAACGCGCCGTGATTGATCTAAATCAAAAGCATTTTTCTCACAGAAAACATCAATAAAAAAGTCGTGAGTCGCGAGCTGCGAGTGACGATTTCCCGTTTTATAAAAATGCGAATTCTTAAACCACTCAACGGCTTTCGGCAGCATTTCTTCGCATATCAAATTAACGTAGTCATCCGAATAGTTTCCGTCCGGCGATTTGTATTCGGGCGGCACGGCGTGCGCGGGCAGAAACGTCGGAATCAAATCAACGTGGTGATATTCGTCGAGCGCGGCGATGGCTTCGAGCATTTTCAGTTCGGTCGCCGTGTCCAAACCGTAGCCGGTTTTAATTTCCGCCGTGCCGGTTCCGTGCGTCAGCATTTTGTCGAGCCGAACGCGCGATTGCTCGACTAAATCTTCCAAACTCGCTTCGCGCGTCTGTTTGACGGTCGAGATTATTCCGCCGCCGTTTTCGAGAATTTGCAGATAATCCGCGCCTTTGATTTTCAGTTCAAATTCGTTCAGCCGATTGCCCGCGAAAACGATATGCGTGTGCGGGTCAACGAAAGCCGGGCAAACGACTTTTCCGCGCGCGTCAATCATAGTTTCGCCGTCGTAATCTTTCAGAATTTCTTCGGATGTACCGACGGCGATTATCCGTCCTTTATCAATTGCCAACGCGCCGCTTTCGATGATGCCGACGGATTGCATCTGGATGCCGCGTTTTGCTTTTCCGTTTGAAGCGCAAGTCACAAGCTGCGCGGCATTGCTGATTATCGAGTCAATTTTCATCTTGTTTTTTGTTTTGTCAGCATACTTGATTAAATTGTTTTTTAGCAACAAGCGTGAAAAACCGCCGCGTTGCCCCGCTTGATTATGTAAGCTAAAATTGAAATATGCTAAACGCTTCGCAGGCTGAAATTTATTTTATCGCCGGAATGTTCGTGTTGATTATCGTCATCAGCACGACGGCGACGTATTTTTTCTTTCGCACATACAAACAGGAAAAAGCCCGAAGGCAAAAGCGTGCGGAAGCCCAAAAATCCAAAGCTGAGAATTAAATTATGCCGCAGAATAAAGATTTGCACGGAAACGCGCCCGACAAATCGAACGTCGCGCTCCTGTTGATTGACATCATCAGCGATTTCGAGTTTGAGGACGGCGAGAAACTTTTCAAACACGCTTTGCCGATGGCGCAGAAACTAGCTAAACTGCGCGAGCGAGCCAAACAAGCGAAAGTTCCAATCGTCTATGTCAACGACAATTTCGGCAAGTGGCAGTCGAATTTTAATAATCTGCTCGAACACTCGATGCACGAAAAAGTGCGCGGCTCGGAAATTGCCAAAATACTTAAACCCGAAGACGACGATTATTTCGTGCTGAAGCCGAAACATTCGGGTTTCTATTCGACGACACTCGATATTTTGCTCGAATATCTGCAATGCCGCACCTTAATTTTAACCGGCGTGACGACCGACATCTGCATTTTATTTACCGCAAACGATGCGTATATGCGCGACTTCAATCTCGTTATTCCGCGTGACTGTGTAGCTTCGGTTGATAAAAAGGAAAACGAACACGCGCTCAAATATCTGAAAAGAATCCTAAAAGCGGATATTCGCCTTTCGAATAAAATTGATTTTAACGAATTGAAAACAAACTGATGCGGTCGCTTTAATTTAGAAACTTAAAGTTTTTCGGAACAAACTCTATCGAAACAATTTCGCCCGCCGATTTCATATTCGACAGCGGCGTCGGACGATAGACGATGACGGCGAAAGTTTCTTTGTTGAGCGTTCCGCAGCCGACTTGCCCGCCGGACGCATCCGCGCTGTAAGACATCAGCATTAAAGTATCGAAGGTTTCCGAATTTAACTTTAATGTTTGATTACCGGTCTTTATTAAATACTCGATGCCGTTTGCGCCGCATTCGATTCGGGTCAAATAACCCAGCACTCTTTTCTCATTCGGCTTCAATCTTCGCAAATTCGCGTTGATGCCTTCGAGCATCGCCAGCCAGTTGAGCCGCGCGCTTTCTTCATCGGTCAGCGGCTGATCGGTCACATCGCGCAGCCGCTTTCGGTTCGGATTTTTTATGCTTTCGAGCTGCGATTGATAAGTGTCAATCGTATAAATCGTATTTTTGGCATAAACTCGGAGGCGTTCGTCAGGCGCGGTTTCGTAAATTTTGCGGGCGATCCGCCGAGCTTTCTCGAAATCTTCCTTCAGCATCGAGAGTTCCGCGAGGCGCAGCTGATAACGCTGATTTCCGGGCGAGATTTTCAAAGCCCGCGCAAGATATTCCGCTGCCTGCTCAACCGCTTCGGCGCGGACGTAATTGACGAAAGCGTAAAGATTATAGCTTTCGGGAAACGCCGGATTAAGCCGAATTGCCGCGTCCAGAGACTCGCGCATCTGCGCGGCTTGCGCGCCGGTGTAATTTGACGCGAAACCGTAATCGGTCATTCCCTCGCGGCTCAAAAAATAAGCGTAACGATAATGCGCGAGGTAGTTTTTATCGTCGAGCGCGACGGCTTTTTCCAAAAGTTTGGCTGCTTCGCCGGTTTTGCCCTGCCGCAATTTCACCAAGCCGAGCGACGAGGCTGCCGGACTTGAATTCGCGTCAAGCTTTAACGCCGCTTCAAACATCGCGGCGGCTTCGGCTAAACGGTCAAATTGATAATGCAAATCGCCAAGGATAATTTTCGTTTCCGCTTCGCTGATCGGCGTGATTTTCAGTTCTGCATCGAATGGCAATTTATTTTCGAGATTCGTGACGACGCGGCGAAAACTTTTCTGCGCGAGGTATTTTTTAAAATCCGCCTCCATCGTTTGGTAATCAGTCTGAAACGCCTCGGCAAAAGCATATTTCTGATTTTTCCCGTTCGATATGAGTTGAATAAATTTATTAATTTGTTCGGTTCGCGCCCCGTTATCGCTGTGCATCAGATATTGCGTCAAAGCCCGCGCCTGCGCGTAAAAAATTCCGACGCCGTGATTTCTCTGTTTGTGCAGCGAGTAATAATCCGTGCTGAAAAACGTTTCAAACGGAATCAATTTATTCGGCTGAAGCCAGAACGAAAAATCGCCGTCGGCATCGCCCAACGTCACTTTTTGGTCGTTTTCTATTTGAGCGGTTTTGAAAAATTCCGCTAAACCTTCGTTCAACCACGGCGGCACATTTGAACGACCGATATTTTCGTTCAAGAGCAAATGAACGTATTCGTGAAAGATTGCGCGATAATCAAACGGTTTTCCGCCTTCGATGGAAACCGTGAGGTATTCGATTCCTTCTTCGTGCTGAAAATAACCAGCAGCCGAGTTTACATTTTTGTTTTCTTTGTCCGGCGTTCCAAAGGCGCGCAAAGATTCGTCGCTCTTAAAGACGACTATGTTGAGCGAAAGCGGCAAATTCAGAGTCGCATTGGGGAAAGACTGCCGAAAAATTTCGCGGAATTGTTCGAGTTTCGCCGCCGTCGCGCCGATGTCTTTTTCGGAAGCGTCGCCGACAAGTCGGAAATTTTTCGAGCGCACTTCTAGCCATTCGTCCCGCGCCGCCGCCGTCAGCGCAGCGCTTAGAATAAAACCGAATAAAAATACGGCGGAGAATATTTTACGAAGTTTCATACGAGCAAATTTGGCGACCAGATAATTATAAAAATTATTTCGCAGGTGTAAAAGTTTGACGCTGCGACGGTTTCTTTACGTTGCTTTGCCGGTAAGCTAAACTCGTTTATAAATAAAGAAAACTAAATCTCAAATCTTAAATTGAACTATGTCGCATCCGAAAATTTTAGACCGAACCAAAGCCGCGCTCGTCGTGGTTGATTTCCAGGAAGCATTTCGCTCGCCGATTAACGATTTCGCCCAAATCGCCGCGCGCATCTCGATTGCCGTACGCGGTTTTCAAATTTTAGGCTTACCCATTATCGTTACCGAACAATATCCGAAAGGTTTAGGCAGAACGTCGGAAGAAGTTTTATTTTCTCTGCCGCCGGATTTTGAAATCGTTGAAAAAACCGCGTTCAGTTCGTGCGGCGCGACCCGGTTTATGGAAAAACTGCGCGAAAGCGGCGCGACGCAAATCGCTTTGTGCGGATTGGAGGCGCACGTCTGCATCAGTCAAACCGCGCACGATTTATTAAGCGAAAATTACGAAGTTCATCTTTTGACCGATTGCGTCAGCTCGCGTTTCACGCAGGACAAAGAAACCGCGCTCAGGAAAATGCAGGCGAGCGGCGCTGTGCCGTCGTCGGTCGAGATGGCGTTGTTTGAATTGATGCGCGACGCAAAACACGAGCAGTTTAAGGAAGTTCAAAACTTGATTAAATAAAGGCTGCGCGTCGTTTAAAGTTAATAAAGACGCAGACAAATTGCCCGGTCGAAAAGGTTTGCTTCGCGTTCGCTCTTTCGTAGAAGCAACTTGCATTCCGCTTCTTCTCTGCTAAAATCATTTCACTTATTTAACCATTTTTCAGATTGTCTCGGCTCAAAAAGATTTGCCTTAAAAATCTCTTTGATTACTTTCCGACTTTCTGTTTTGTTATTTTAATTTTCTAATTTAAAGCCCGTGTCGAAAGGAGAAAACCAATTGCTAAAAATTTCCAGTCCAGCTCGCCGATTCTTTTTAATCGTTCTTTCGATGGTTCTGCTGTGTGCCACAATATTCGTTCAAAACGGCTGGCAACGCGCCGCCGCAGAACAATCGAATCCGCTGGAAACAGATTTATCCGCCAAAAATCCAACCGAAAAACCTTTCGGCGCGACGGGTGCATATTTTGAAGAGAATCGCGGACAGCACAACGGTCGAGTTCGCTATATGACACGCGGCACGGATGCCACGCTGTTTTTGACGGCGACCGAAGCGGTTTATGTCCTTCGTAATCAGAAGTCAGAAGTCAGAAGGTCAAAATTTAACGATTTACAGACGGTTATTAACGACCGAAAACCGAAGACCGAAGACCGAACTTTAGCGTTGTATATGACGCTCGCGGGTGCGAACAAAAACGCCGACTTTACCGGACAAGAACTCCTTTCACACCGAACGAATTATTTCAAGGGCAATGATTCGAGCAGATGGCAAACCGACGTGCCTAATTACGGGCGCGTTTCCGCAGATAATATCTATGACGGTGTAGACGTTGTTTGGCACGGCAAACAAAACAGCGAAGTGCAATACGATTTTATCGTCGCGCCGAATGCGAATCCGAACCAAATCGAATGGCAGATTGACGGCGCGAGCGATGTTTCGATTGCTGCGGACGGCAGTTTGCTGATAGAAACCGAACTCGGCACGCTGCGGCAAGGCAAGCCGTTTTCTTATCAAGAAACAACAACTAATCTCAAACAAGAAATCGAAAGCGGCTACGCGATTATAAACAATCGCCAATCGCCAATCGCCAATCAGCAATCATTTTCGGTTCGTTTTCAAATCGGCAGCTACGACCGTTCCAAGCCGCTCGTCATTGACCCGTCGGTGAACTTATCGAATCTGGCTTTTTCGACTTTTTTGGGCGGAGCCGGTAATGATTACGGCGATTCAATTGCGGTTGATGCGGAGGGCAATGTTTATATCACGGGAAACACTAGTTCACCCCAATTTCCGACGACTGCCGGAACATTCGACACATCATACAACGACGTTGATGATGCGTTCGTGACAAAGCTGAACGCGAACGGCACGGCTCTGATTTACTCGACCTTTCTCGGCGGAAGTG
>CBDUBY010000226.1:0-5781 GCA_965365505.1 uncultured Pyrinomonadaceae bacterium
CGCTCGCGTTCGGCGCGATTTTGGGCGGAAGCTGCACGCTCATCGGAACTTCGACCAATCTCGCGGTCAGCGGCGCGATGCAGCGTTACGGAATGGAGCCGTATTCGATGTTCGAACTAACGCCGGTCGGCGTGATTACGGTCGCCGTCGGCTTGGCGTATATGCTTTTCATCGGGATTCGCCTGCTGCCGAATCGCGGCGGCGAAGAATCTTTGACCGACCAATATCACATTCGCGAATACATTTCCGAAGTTTTCGTTTCGCCCGGTTCGGATTTAATCGGCAAAACTCTGGGCGAAGCGAACATCAACCTCGAACTCGATTTGAATGTCATCGGAATTATTCGCGGCAAGGAAGAGCGCGTCGCGCCCAGCCCGAAAGTGCGTATCGAACTCGGCGATTTGCTGATTGTGCAAGGGAAAATTGCCGATATTCTCAATATCAAATCCGAAGCCGGTTTAGAGATAAAACCCGACTTCAAATTGAACGACCAGGATTTGGAAACCGCCGAGGTCGAACTTTTGGAAGTGATGGTAATGCGCGATTCCCCACTCGTCGGGCAGACATTAAAGACTGCCAACTTTCGCCACAATCATCATCTGACCGTTCTCGCCATCAACCGCCACGGCGAAACTTTTCTGGAAAAAATCAGCAGCGTTCGCCTTAGATTCGGCGACGTTTTGCTCGTTCAGGGCAATCGCAATCTTATCGAACCGTTCGTCACCGCCGGTGAAATGCTGCTGCTCGAAGACGTTTCGGCGGGCAGTATGAGAACGGCAAAACGCAGTTGGGCGATTGCGGCGTTCGGGCTTTTTCTTGCGCTCTCCTTGTCGAAACTCGTCACCGGCTACGAAGTTCCGCTCGCCATCGCCGTTTTGCTCGGCGTGCTGCTTTTGCTGGCAACCAACACCGTGCGCCACACCGAACTTTATTCGCTGATTGATTTTCGTCTGCTCGTTCTTATCGCCTGTATGATGAGCTTCGGAATTGCGATGGAAAAAACCGGCGCAGACAAATATCTTGCCGGTTTGATTGTCACGTATTTTCAGGATTACGGCGCGATTGCCGTGCTTGCCGGATTTTTCGTTTTAACCGTCGCGCTCACGCAGCCGATGTCGAACCAAGCCGCCGCGCTCGTCGTGCTGCCCGTCGCCGTCCAAACAGCCGTCGCTCTCGGTCTAAACCCGCGCACATTCGCTGTCGCCGTCACCTACGCCGCGTCGTTTTCGTTCATCACGCCGCTCGAACCGGCTTGCGTTTTAGTCTACACGCCCGGACGCTACCGCTTTATGGATTTCGTCAAAATCGGCACGATTCTTACCGTCATCGTTTTTATCACGGCGATAATTTTAGTTCCAATCTTTTGGGAGTTTTGATATTAAAAGTAGAGAAATAAAGAAAGATGCCGGCGGAATTTTTACGCGGCATCTTTCTTTTGCAGAATTTGCGATTTTGCTTTCACGAACCGGCGCGTTCAGATTTTTATTCAACCGTCGCAGAAATTTCTATTTTGTTCGCCGTTTTTTTACCGGCAACGACATTAATCGGCACGTTCCAGGCGAGTGATTTTATCAAACAAACGCCGGTGTTGTCTTCGCGGCAATAATAAACAGTCAGCTTCGCCTTCAAGTTTGCCGCGCCTTTCTTCGTTGCGCTGAACGGCACGACAACCGGCAATTTTTTAAATTTCTGCGACGGATTAAGAATTTTTACGCCGCGCCCGCCGCCGACGGAAATCTCAAAACGCTGCGGCGCGTTCGGATTCAGATGAAAACCTTCAGGCAAATTGACGTTGAAAACCAACGAATTGTCGCCGATTGTTGCTGTTTTCGCGTCGAGTTTTATTTCGTTCGCGTTCGGCGAAGCGGTTTCCGTTTCGCTTTGCATCGGCGGTGTCAAACCTACGATTTTGAGCGTCGAAACCAGTTTGGTTTTCAAATCAACGACGCGAATCGCGTGATTGTTCGTGTCGGCGACGAAAAGTTTTTCGTCGGCGATTGACAAGCCCGCAGGCTCATAAAAAGTCGCGTTCGCGCCGTCGGTCTGACCGGATTTTCCCGTGCCGAGAAATGTTTCAACCATTCTTTTTTGCGTATCGAGAATTTTGATTTTGTGATTGTAAGTGTCGGCAATCAAAATTTTCCCGTCATAAAGCGCAACGCCGAGCGGATGCTGTAAAAGCACATCGTCGCCTGTCCCATCTTTATCGCCGAATTGAAACAAATCGCCGCCAACGAGTGTTTCGACCGTTTCGGCTTGAAAATCAATTTCGCGGACGATGTTCGCCTCGCTGTCGGCAACCCAAAGCTTTTTTCCGTCAGACACGATTCCTGACGGCTGCGAAAAAGCCGCTTCCCGAATGTCGCCGTCAACGCGCGCCTCGGCTCTCGTTCCGGCATAAGGCTCAAGCAGATTTCTGTCCAAATCCATTCGCCAAATCTGATGCGAGCCAGCCATCGCAACGTAAAGTTTTCTGCCGACAAGCGACAAATCCCACGGCGAGCGCAAGGTGGTCGTTATGCCAATTCCGCCGCTGCCATCAAACTCTTTTAAGTTTCCCGTGCCGCCGATTGTTTCGACTCGTTTCGCCTTCAAATCCACACGCCGAATCGAATGATTTTCCGTATCGGCGACGTAAAGCGTTTCGCCTTCGAGAGCTAATCCTTGCGGACGATTGAAGCTCGCCTGCGTAAAATCGCCGCCCGTCATCGCCGCTTTGCCGCTGCCGATTACGTCGAGAACTTTTCCCGCAAAATCTGTGACGACGATTCGGTTGTGATTTGAATCGGAAATAAATATGCGCTTTGAGTTCGCGTCAGCTAAAACTTTTCCGGGAAAAGCAAGCGGCAAATCGCCGATTTTCGCGCGTTCAAGCGCAAAATTTAATGGCTGTTCATTGAGCGTGCCTTTTTTGCGAAATCCGGCGATCGTTTCCGAAATCGTTTCGTCGAGTTCGTCGTAATGCCCTTCACCGAAAAGCGTTTTTATCACATAGCCGTTCGGGTCAATCAGCACACAGGCCGGCCACGCTCGTATAGCGTAACTTTCCCAAATCTTAAAATCAGCGTCGTTGACGACCGGATGTTCGATGCCATAGCGCAAGATAATTTGCCGAATGTTTGCGGTGTCTTTTTCGTTGTCGAATTTAGCGGAATGAACGCCGATGACGACCAGATTATTCGGATATTTAGCTTCGAGTTTTTTCAAATCGGGAATGATGTGAATACAGTTGATGCAGCCGTAAGTCCAAAAATCGAGCAGCACGACTTTGCCTTTCAGACCGGCAATCGAAAGCGGTTTGTCGGTGTTCAGCCAGCCTTTATCGCCCGCTAGTTCCGGTGCGCGAACCTTTGGTTGTTTTTCGTAATCGCTCATTTGTCCGAATGAATTGCCGCCAATAGTCGCGGCAATGAATAAAAGAATCAGAACATTAAAAATTTGTCGCATTATATTTCCTCACCGATTGAATTCGCTTAAATTTAAGATGCGGTTTCAGGTGATTTATATTCCTAAATAAAAAGCGAGCGACGTTTTAACGCGCCGCTCGCTTTTTAAAAGCTCAACATTTTATTCATCTTACCAATTAACTTTTCCTTCTTTGGTCGTGTCAATCTGCGCGAGCTGCACGCCTTCGTCGAAAAAGAAAATTTTCATCTGGTCGAACAAAAAATCGTGTGAATCAGGGTTGGAAACGTCCAAGCCGAAATGATTGATTAATTGTTTTTGTTTGTCGAGCCACTCCTTCCAACAGTCGCCGCAAATTTCCTGACTGATTTTTTGTCCGAGTTCGGTCGGCACGGGCGCATAGCCGAGCGGTTCGGTTTTCCGCTCGCAGCGGGCGCATTTGAATTTATCGCTTGAAAATAAAGCCATTTTTATAAAACTCCTTTACCGTTTCGATTTAGAATAACATACCGCAAGCGACATTCTAAACCCTGTCTGCCTCCGCGATTGCCGCCAAAATATCATCGTCTTTCGGACGAAACAAACTGACGGCTTCGGTTTTGTGATAACGCACCACGCCCGATTTATCAACCACGACGACCGACCGCGCCGAGCGTCCGGGCAGCCAGGATTTCACCGCGTATTTACCGATGACTTCGCCTGTTTCATCAGCCAGCAGCGTCAGCGGCAAATCGTGTTTCTCGGCAAAATTCTTATGCGACGCGGCGGAATCGGTCGAGATGCCGACGACGGTCGCGCCCGTCGCCTGATAATCCTGCCAATTATCTCTGACCGAACAAAGCTGCTTCGTGCAAACCGGCGTATCGTCACCCGGATAAAAAAGCAGCACAACTGTTTTTCCTTTATGCTCCGACAATTTCCAATCATTTCCATCGCCGTCTTTCAACGTAAAATCCGGCGCGTTTTCTCCAATTTTCATTTTATTTTTGGTGTTATTTCCTGAAATTCAGTGATAACTTTATTTTTAACCGATTTAACGAGAAAAATTTATTGCCAAAGCCGATTGACAATATATGTGGGGTAAAATACTACGTCCCTAAATTAAAATTCTCAATCCAATTCTATATCTTCGAGATTTCGCAATATGACTGACAATCTACCTAATATGGCATAACATTGTTCCTCAGTGATGGTTTTTAGATTATGCATATAATCGTTTCTTACAAATTTAAAAACTGATCGTAGCTGTCCGTCAAGCACCTTCAAGTCGGCAAAACTATATTGTCCTGATTCTTTTAATTTTGAGATGAAATGCTTTACTAAATTTTCTACATACAAATCAGAGCTAGTTAATTCTCTTAAACGATTCTCAAGTATAAGGCAGGCTTCCCGTATGGCTGTGTCATATAATCCAATGTCAACAATAGGTTTTACGCGAGATAAAATATCTGATTGAAGATTTTCACGTTCTCTACCCATTAACTCGTGCAGTGCTTTGAAACCAACTTCCGTTATGACTAATCCACTTTGTGAAATTGTCGCCCAAGTTTCTTCTTCATCATCATAATTTTCAAGGTCAGGAAACTTTGTCCTAGTTTGCGTGCCATCTGGAAATTCGGCATGAAAATATCCATCAGGAAAAAAGTTTAATAAATATTCTTGCTGACGACGTTGCCACTCACGCTCAGTCATTTTAGAAGCACCTGTAATATAACCAGCATCAAGAAGTTTAATAACGTCTTCATGCCAGACAGCAACATAGAACACACATTTCTTGGCAAATGAACCTTTGATTTTTGAAAAGTCCAACTGGAAAAGAAAACACCTGTCAATATCACTTTTTAGAGTGAATATACTGTCTTGTGGAAACTGTCCAAATGACCCTAAAGCCTCTTCCCACCCGTGTTCGGTTGGATAAATTTCCCAATTTGCGTGAATTGGAATATCGCCTTTAGAAACTTCTTCAAGAAATTCTGAATGATTAAATAAATCAGACATATTTAAAAATCCTTTGTCTTTGCATTTCTATTTATCTCTAACGAAAATCCCGAATATCCTTAAACGGCTCGTCCGCGTCGGTGAAATCGGGACGATAATAATGCGAAGCCGACTCGTATTCCTGCATAAAACCTGCTTCGATTTCTAAATCTTCAAGAATCGAAACGGCTTCAAACCATTCGCGTTCCGAGATGCGACGCGACAGCAAAATATACCGCTCGTCGGTCGCCGCTTTGTTCGTCGCGTAATACTGTGCCATTAAAGAGATTGCCGTGCGCGGCGATAATTCGTCTTTTATCCAGCGCAAATTTTCTTCGACGCCCGCGATGTCGTTCGGCAAAACCAGCAGGCGAATCAGCAAACCTTTTTGTAATAAAC
>CBDUBY010000227.1:0-5781 GCA_965365505.1 uncultured Pyrinomonadaceae bacterium
GGCGCGCGACTCGACGATCTCGCCGGGCCTCAGCACGTTCTGGTCGTCTTCACGGGCGGGAAGCCCGGTAATGACCGCCATCACCGTGTCGCTGTCGAGAAACATTTCCTTGATGTAATTCGCCAGATAAAGGTCTTCCCACTTATGCTCTTTGCCGACCAAATCTTGGTTGCCCCAAAGACCTGCGACTTCACGGTATCGAAGCAGAGCCGGAACTTCGATAATCTTCGGCGCGGCGACGTGATGCGTGTGAATGTCGAAAACGAATTGTTTTTTCGGAAACTTTTCGTCCGCCGCTTTCGGCTCGAACAATTCGTTTTTGTCAACGTCGAAAAAATCTCCGAACACCGAATTCAAAGCCAGAAACGCCGCCGCCATTCCGCCCGAAGCGGCGAGAAATTTCCGCCGCGATATATTCAACTTCTTCGCGCTCTCCGAAGCGATTTCAATCAAGCGATGTTCGACGCGCGCTTGCTCTTCGGTCTGGTCAACGGGAGCGAATTCTTCCGTCGAAATAATCTGCGTCGGAATCGGCAAAAGTTTATCGTCAACTTCGCATTTTTGAATCCATTTTTTCTTCTTCATAATCTTCTATGAAATTTTCCGCGCCGCGTATAAGCCCATAAAAATATGCTCGACTTCGCCCGTCGCGTTCGGCACGAAAAGCACGCCGCCCTGTTCGTATTCAAACTCGTTTTTATTCGTCTTCTTTAACTCGAAATCCTTGCCGCCGTCTTTGATGTAAAGTTTTCCGTCTTTCGCATAGACTTCCCAAATCTGCGGTGCGTGCGAGTATTTGCCGACGAAATTTTTAATTTCGTCCGCGCTCGTTTCCAAATTTTTCGGCAACTCAGCGGATTTATTTTTGAACGGCAAAAGCATTTCCATCGCCTTCTGTCTGGATTTCGGCAGCGTTTGACCGCTCGTGTTTGCCAGCACGATAATCGCAATTTTCTGTTCGGGCGCGAAGAAAATCGTCGAGCCGTAACCGCGCGACGCGCCGCCGTGCGAAACTGTTTTTATGCCGCGATCTTCAAAACCCAAAAGCCCGTAACCATAAAACGCTCGTTCTTCGCCCGGCAGATAAAATTGCGGTTTCATCAGATTTTCAACTGTCGTCGGCGCGAGCGATTGTTTGCCGTCAATCTTTCCGCCGTTCAGCATCGCCGTCGCAAAACGCGCTAATTCGTTCGCGGAAGAGAACATCGAGCCGCCCGGATACTTCGCCGCGTTGTTGTCAATCGGACGAATCACGACTGCGCCGCCGTCTTTTACATCGTGACCGAGCGCGAGCGGATAGGTCATCGCTTCGGTCGGGCGAATCGCCGAGCGCGTCATTCCGAGCGGTTTGAAAACTAATTCACTAAGCGAATCGGCGTAAGATTTGCCGTTTAGTTCTTCGATTAAAAATCCGGCGAGCCAATAGTTCGCGCTCGAATACGAATAAATTCTGCTCGGCTCGGTAAAAAAAACGTCGTCCTTCCAAAGGCGGACGTTTTGCCCTAACACCGCATCGTCGTTACCAAAGGCAAGCGGCGCGAAATCGCGCAAACCGGACGACTGGCTCAGAATCTGGTGCGCCGTGAGTGCGGAGATTTTTGGCGGCAGATTTTTTACGTAATTTCCGATGGGCGCGTCGAGTTTGATTTTTTCCTGACTAGCCAGCGAAACGAGCGTCGCGGCGGTGAACATTTTCGTCGTCGAACCCATCCGAAAAAGCGTGTCGGCATTGACCGCGTTTCCATTTTCCGCGCTCGTCGTGCCGAAGCCTTTTGCAAAAATAATTTTATCGTCGCTGACAATCGCAATGGACGCGCCCGGCGTTTTATTCGCTTTCATTTCGGCTTCGATTGTTCGTTCCAACTCGGTAAAATCAATCGTTTTTGTTTGCGCGAGAACGGTCGCCAAAAAAAATAAAACGGTCAAAAAAGAATAAAGTAATCGCATAAATTTCAGTCGTCGGTGATTTCAGAAGAGAAGTTTTGACTGTTTTACGGATGCGGTCAAAACAAGGTTTCAGATTGCGGACCGGAAATTAATTCGCAGAAGTTGGTAGGGAATAATTTAATCAAGGAGAAAAATCACCTTCTTTTTGATGAATAACGGTCTCGACAGATGTTCGATATTGAGAATAAATCAAAAAGACGCTGACGTTTAGCGCGGCAATTTCGGGCGAGTTGACACCCCGCAAAACATCTGCTAAAAACATCATCAGCATATCAAACAGCCCAAAGAAAAACGTTGAAATATTATCCCCGTCATTACCGCTGGAAATTAGATTATAAAGTTGCGACTGAGGAAAAATAATTTTCGGTAATGCCCCTTTTTCTCGCGCGTTCTCGTTTATTTAATTGGAAACGGTTTTTCCGGTAATGCCGCAAATGCCGATTCGCATTTATGCTTTTTATTAAAGATCAGTGAGAGGAGAAAAATTATGAAAAATCAATTTATTCGACGAATGTTCAGTGCAGCATTTGTTCTGTTTTGTTTAAGTGTTTGCTCGTCGGCAATTTTCGCCGGCGGTCAAGATAAACAAACAAATCTTTGGAAGCCGATAGATGAAACGAGTTTGCCCGCTGCCAATCGGCGGGCGAGCGATTCGTCCAAATATCTGGTTTATCGTCTTAATAAATCCGCTTTAAAAAATGTGTTGGCGCAGTCGCCTTTGGAGTTTTCCGACGCGGCGCGACAGAAGGAAGTGATTTTGGAAATCCCGACACCCGACGGCGGCACGGCTCGTTTCCGGCTCGAAGAATCGCCGGTTTTTGCCTCGCAGGTCGCGGCGCAGTTTCCGACGTGGAAAACTTTCAGCGGACAGGGAATTGATGACCCGACGGCGACGGCGCGTTTTGATTTGAACGCTAACGGCTTTCACGGCTACGTGGTCGGGATGCGCGGAACTTTTCTGATTGACCCGTATTCGCTGACCGACCGCAATAATTACATCGTTTATTACAAAGGCGATTTGAATCAGAACCGCGAACCGTTTTCCTGCAATATCGGCGGACGCGAAACCAATCGTGCCGATTTGTCGGCAATGACCGCGCCGGCGGTGTTCAGCAACGGAACTCAGCTCAGAACCTTTAAACTTGCCGTTTCCGCCAGCCGTCAATATACGAACTTTTTCGGCAGTCAAGCAAATGCGCTCGCCGCAATTCAAACGACGGTGAACCGGATGATTGTCGTTTACCGCCGCGAACTGGCGACGACGTTCACGATTGTCAGCGACATTCGCAGCGTTTTTACCGATGCTAACAACGGCGGATTTACCAACAACAGCAACGCCGATACCGACCGCAACCAAGTCGTGCTGGATATGATTTACGGCAACGCCAACTACGACATCGGTCACGTTCTTTCAATGACACCGAACCCGGACGGGCTTGCCGCGAGTCCGAGTCTTTGCGACCCGACCGGCAAAGCGCAGGGCTTTACGGGCGCGCCGACTCCGCAGGGCGATGGTTTCGACGTTGATTACGTCGCGCACGAAATCGGGCATCAGTTTTCGATGAGTCATACGTTTAATAACGACTTTGACGGTTCGTGCAATACGCGCTCGGCGACTTCGGCTTACGAACCGGGAAGCGGCGTGACGATTATGGGTTATGGAGGAATTTGCGCTCCGCGCAATTTGTCTGCTAACTCGATTGAATATTTCAATCTTCGCAGCTTTGACCAGGCACTCAATTATTTGCAAACGACGATTCCGGCGCAATATCCGACGTGCGGAACAGTGACGGCGACGGGCAACACCGCGCCGACGGTTGCGGCGGGCGGCACTTTTAACATTCCGAAACAAACGCCGTTCACCTTGACTGCTTCAGCGACCGACCCGAACGGCAACGCGCTGACTTACCTTTGGGAAGAATTCGATCTCGGCGTGGCGACACGCTCGACCGGCGCGGTTGACACCGACGAAGACGGAATGGCGCGTCCGATTTTCCGCGCTTACAATCCGACGACTTCGCCTTCGCGCACGTTTCCGAGTTTGTCCTACATTTTGAATAATGCAAACACGCCGCCCGCGACTTATACGGGAACTTTGCCGTTCGCGCCAACCGCCGGTTCAACCAACGGTTACGTTTGTATGGCGGGCGAAAACTGCGTGACGGGCGAACGTCTGCCTTCGATTGCGAGAACGATGAATTTCCGCGTCACCGTGCGCGATAACAGCGCGTCGGGCGGCGGAGTTGCCGACGGTGCGGCACAGGTCGTCGTCAGCGCGGCGGCAGGACCGTTCGTCGTCAACTCGCAAAACACCGCGACCACCTGGGCTGGAAATTCCGCGCAGACGATTACGTGGAACGTCGCCAACACGACCGCTGCGCCAATCAACGCGGCTAATGTTGCGATTCTGCTTTCGACCGACGGCGGGCAAACTTTCCCGACTACGCTTTCGGCAAGCACGCCGAACGACGGCACGGAAACGGTCACGATTCCGAATGTAGCGACGACGGTGGCGCGAATCAAAATTCAAGCGGTCGGCAACATTTTCTTTGACATCAACAACGCCAATTTCACCATCACCGCTTCGACCGTGCCGAATCGCAAACAATTTGATTTTGACGGCGACGGCAAAGCGGATGTTTCGGTCTTTCGTCCGTCAAACGGCATTTGGTATCTGCAGCAATCGCAAAACGGATTTACCGGCATTGCCTTTGGTGCGCCGACCGATGTTATTGTTCCGGGTGACTTTGACGGCGACGGTAAAACCGATGTCGCAGTTTTTCGTGACGGAACGTGGTATTTGCAACGCTCGCAACTCGGATTTACCGGAATCACGTTTGGCACGACGGGCGACATTCCTGTCCCGGCAGACTATGACGGCGACGGGAAAACTGATGTCGCGGTCTTTCGTCCAAGCACCGGAGTTTGGTATCTGCTGCAATCAACTGCCGGATTTACCGGCATTTCGTTCGGGCAAAACGGTGATAAGCCGGTCGCGGCGGATTATGACGGCGACGGTAAAGCCGATGTCGCGGTTTTCCGCGCCGGTATTTGGTATATCCAGCGCAGCCAACTCGGATTCACCGGAGTTACTTTCGGCGCGGCAGCCGACAAAGCAGTTCCGGCAGATTACGATGGCGATAATAAAGCCGATGTCGCCGTATTTCGTGACGGAACCTGGTATCTCCAAAGAAGCCAACTCGGATTCACCGGCATCTCCTTCGGACAAGCAGGCGACTTGCCGGTGGCGGCAGACTACGACGGCGACAACAAAACCGACGTTGCCGTATTTCGTTCGGGAGTTTGGTATCTGCAGCAAAGTCAGGCTGGCTTTACGGGCGTGACCTTCGGGGCAGCGACCGACAAACCGACTCCGAATGCTTTCGTTTATTAAATCTGCGAAGAAAAATTAACCGCGAAGGGCGCGAAGGAAAATCATTTTACCTATTTTCCTTCGCGCCCTTCGCGGTTAAAATTCTCAATTCGCTAACTCGGTCGTAATATGGTTTTCAAAAAACTTCCCTCGAAAAATCATATTATGCGATGACAGATTTCCTGAACCGGCACAGTCAAAAGTCCGGGCGCGTTTCGCAATTCTTTGGTATAGCAAAACTTTTATTTCAAAAGTTCAGCAACCAAAATTCCCAGATAAGTTCCGAGCGCGTTCCCGACCGTTCCGGCAAGCAAACCGGGCAGTTGCAAATCTGGACGACCAAGACTTGCCGCGCAGACGGGCGCACTCGTTGCGCCGCCGACGTTGGCGTTTGAAGCAACCGCAATCACGTCCCAATCTTGTTTCAGCAAACCGCCGATTCCGAAAATAATTAATCCGTG
>CBDUBY010000228.1:0-5648 GCA_965365505.1 uncultured Pyrinomonadaceae bacterium
TCGACCCAATGGTTAAAAGCCATTTGCTCTACCGACTGAGCTATCGGACCACGCGGCACGGGAAAAGTTTATTTGACTTATCCACAAGCCGAATTTTAGATTTTACAGATTGCAGTTTGACTTGGCAAGTTTGAGGCGAAAATTTTCGCGCCTGCTAACCTTTAAACCAACCTTCCATCACCGAATTCTGTAAAATAATCGTTTGGTCGCGCTCGGGTCCGGTCGAGATTAAGCCGATTTCCACGCCGATTGAGTTTGATAGAAATTCGACATATTCGCGCGCCCTTGCCGGTAAATCTTCGATTCGCGTTACACCCAAAGTTTCCGATTTCCAGCCCGGCAGCGTTTCGTAGATTGGTTTGATTTTCAATAAATCCTGCGAAACTGCCGGAAAGGTTTCCACTCGCTCGCCTTCAATTTCATAACCGACACAAACGTTTACTTCATCGAGCGCGTCGAGAACGTCGAGTTTGGTCAAAGCGACCGAATTAAATCCGTTGAGTTCGGCGGCATATTTCGTCGCTACCGCGTCGAACCAACCGCAGCGTCTTGGGCGTTTCGTCACCGAGCCGTATTCGTTGCCGCGCTGCCTGATTAAATTCGCCGTTTCTTCTTCCGCGTCTAACATCTCGGTCGGAAACGGACCTTCACCAACGCGCGTGGCGTAAGTTCTGACAATTCCGAGAACGCCGGTAATGTGGTGCGGCGGAATTCCCGCGCCGACTGCTGCGCCGCCCGCCGTCGGATTCGATGATGTGACATAGGGATAAGTTCCGTGGTCAACGTCGAGTAAAGTCGCCTGCGCGCCTTCGAGCAGAATCTTTTTGTTTTCTTTGCGCGCTTCAGCGAGAAAGTGCGAAGCCTCACAAACGAACGGGCGCAGACGTTCGACGAGCGGCGAGAGTTCTTCGAGAATTTCATCGGCGCGAAGCGGCTGCTGTCCGTAAAGAACGATGATGCGGTTGGCTTCTTCGAGATTTCTCTCGACGCGCAATTTCAAAACTTCCGGCACGAGCGCGTCGGCAACACGAATTCCGCGCCTGCCCGCTTTGTCTTCATACGCGGGACCGATGCCGCGCAGAGTCGTGCCGATTTTCTCGTTGCCCAAGCGTTCTTCCGAAGTGTGGTCTAACGCGCGGTGATAAGGCATTATCAAATGCGCTCGGCTCGAAACTTTCAAGCGTTCGGGCGTAATGGAAATTCCCTGCGTCGTCATCTGGTCAACTTCCTCGAAAAACGCTTTCGGGTCAATGACCATTCCGTTGCCGAGAACGCACGTCGAGTCTTCGTGAATAATTCCCGACGGCAGAAGGCGCAAAACAAACGCCCGCTCGCCGACATAAACCGAATGCCCGGCGTTGTGCCCGCCCTGATAACGCGCCACGATGTCGAAGCGGTCGGCTAACAAATCAACAACTTTTCCTTTTCCTTCGTCGCCCCATTGTGCGCCGATGATAACAATAATCATAAATTGGTTAATTTTTAACGACGAATGTTTTAATCCGCGTTCCTTCTTCCGCTTCGACATCGAGCAGAAGTTTGACATTTTTCAAATCGAACGGCGGCGCGTCCAACACGACCGCCGAATCGAACTGCACGCGAACGCTCGGACCGTGCGGAATGTCGAGATTCGGCTCAAATTCGATTTGCGGATTCGGATAATGTTCCGTGATTATTAGAAATTTGTATTTCCGAGCATTCTCTAAAACCCGTTCGATTTCCCGATTGGAAAGATGCTGCAAAACCTGTCTGATTAAACACAAATCGCCGTCGGGCAATTCATCTTCGACAATGTTCACGCAGCGAAACTCAACACGGTCGTTTTTGTGCGTTTCGTTAAGATGTTTGACCAGCGAGAAAACGACATCGCAGCCAGTGTAATGAAAATCAGGAGAAACGAATTTTGAAGCGACGCGAAAATCGCCGCAACCCAAATCTACAACGCGCTCGATTCGATTTTCGGCAATGAATCGGCGAATCGTTTCCGCGTAAATGCGCGCGTATTCTTCGCCCGAACCGTCGCCCGAATAAAACTCGCCAGACTTGCCGCCCCAGGCATTTTTTTCGTAAATCTCGCTGAAAGTTTCCGCGACGGATTTGTCTGCGAACCGTCGCTGATTTTCAGCCGAAAGTTTCCGCCTGCGCCGTTCGAGAATCGAAGCGGGAATTATTTTTTTGACGAGAGTTTTAATCATTTACGCCTTTGTCATTTGATAAAGCTGAACGTATTTCCGCGCCGCATTTTCCCACGAATTATCAACGGTCATTCCGTTCCACTGAATTTTCCGCCACGTTTCCGGCTCGTAATAAGCGAAAAGAGCTTCGTAGATTTTCTCGACGAATTTATCGGCGCGAAACTCGTTAAATTTGAAGCCGTTGCCCGTGCCGCTCACGCGGTCGAAATTCTCCACCGTATCGTCCAAACCGCCCACGGCGCGGACAATCGGAACTGTGCCGTAACGCAAGCTATACATCTGATTCAAACCGCACGGCTCGAACCTCGACGGCATCAGAAAAATGTCCGCGCCCGCTTCGATTTGATGGGCTAACGCTTCATTATAACCGACGTAAATGCCGACTTGATTCGGCGCGGCGGCTTTTAAGCGGTGAAGGAAATTCTCGGACGACGGCTCGCCCGAACCGAGCGCGATAAAATACGCGCCCGTCGCTAAAATCTCGCCGATTGATTGCTGAATCAACTCAAAACCTTTCTGCGAAGTCAGCCGTGTGACCGAGGCGAAAATCGGTTTATCTAAATTTTCAGGCAGAAAGAATTTATTCAAAAGCGCGCGTTTGCACTCGCGTTTGCCGCTCAAATCCTGCGCGTTAAAATGTGCGGGCAAATCCGGGTCGGTTTCGGGATTCCAGACATCGTAATCCACGCCGTTGACGATGCCGAAAAGCCGGTCGCTTCGCTGACGCAAAAGCCAATCAAGCCCGTAACCGTTTTCCGCCTGCTGAATTTCGTAACCGTAACGCCGCGAAACAGTCGAGAGCATATCCGAATCCGCCAAGCCCGCTTTCAAAGCCGAAGCCGCACCGTCAACCGCAAAAGCGTTTCTGCTAAAATCGTCGCCGAAACCGAGCTTCCACAGTTCTTCCATTCCGAACGCGCCCTGATACGCCATATTGTGAATCGAAAGAACGGTGCGCGTTCCCCACCAAAACGAATCCCAACGCCTGAGCTTCGCAATCTCGACCGCCGCAAAACCGCAGTGCCAATCGTTCAGATGAACGATGTCAACCGGCTTATCCAAATGCCGCAGCAACCGAATCGCCGCGTGATTAAAAAATGCGAACCGCTCGTAATCTTCCCGATAACCGTAAATCGAATCGCGGAAAAAAAGTTCCGGCGCGTGAATCAAAAACGTCGGCGAACCGTTCGCTTCCGAATAATAAACTTGCGCGTGAACGTCGCGCCCGCGCCAATCAACCGCCAAACGGTCAATCGCCAAATGGTCAAGCAAATTCTCTTTGGTTTGCCGGTAAAGCGGCGTAATCAACACCGAATCAACGCCGACCTGCCGCAACGCTTTGGGCAGCGCGCCCGCGACATCGCCCAGCCCGCCGGTTTTTGAATATGGAACTGCTTCCGCAGATAAAACGGCTACGCGCAAAATTGATTTCCTCTTTTATATGTAATGTGTTTCAAGCCATTGAGATTTTAACAGGACTTCACATCTTCGTCTATTTTGATAAATTAATTGCTACTTTGCGAGTTTTTTAATAATCATTTGAGCAAATGCTTCGGGCGTTTTTTTCGACAAATCTATATTAAAAACGTCGGGCGATAATCCAGGTAATTCCGTATTGTCGAAACGTGCGGGTAAAATATATTCCTGGTTTTCTCTAATCGCTCTCGACAAAGCACTGCGTCTTTCGTGATTTGTCCACATTTTTTCCGCGTAGCTTTCGGAAATGAAGACCACTACATATTTCGACTGTTTGCCATAAATTTCATCAAGTGCCTCGATGCCATATTTACCCCAGAGTTCTACTTCTTCATCTTGGTCGTAAAATACGCTGATGCCGTTTCTTTTTAATTCGTTTTTAACTCTCTCGACGTATTCACGGTCTTCGCCTGCAAAACTCAATGCAACTTCATATTGCATATGTATGCTTTCGTTTTCTCTCAACAAATCTTTGTGAAACTTGGAAGCAGATACGCTTTTTCTAATCATCCGATTCATTCTGTCATTTGGCGTTTCAACTCCATTCAACATTTCGGTAACATCTACCTCTGCATCTATATCAGGGAAATAATGTTTTCTAATGCCTTTTTCTTCTAATCTCAAAAGCGATTCGTAAGCAATCAAACCTTTTTCGTGCTGAACATATTCGGTTACTTTCAGATTCGACATAGTTTCGTGAATCTTCTCGAATTGGCGGCGAATCATTGAAAGAAAACCGCGTCGGGTTTCCATTTTGCCGTCAATCCAGATGTAGATTATTTTGTCAGCGAGGTCGGTTTTGACGAGTGCGCGATTGTCTTTGCCATTGGTCAGCACCACGCCTTTGCGCCAGTAGGTGTCGCCGTCAATATATTCGTTCATATTGACGATAAATCTGGTGATAAAACTTCCCGGCTCGATTTCGTAGCGGTATTGAAAACCCAAGCCTGTTTCTTCGGGTTTCCAATCCGCGAAGTCAGGCTGCTGTTTCGGCAAAAGGTCGGGAACGAGAAAAGTTTTGTCTTTTTCAAGCGGAAAACATCGCTCGAATTTTTCCATCATCTGCACGATGAAGCGGTGTTTGTGTTTCGGATAACGGCGATTGTCGAGGATTTTCCCGACCATTTCCAGCGTCAAAACGCCGTGCGCGTCGTCGAGCATTTCTGCCGTCAGGATTTTATAAACGCCTTCGGTTATCCATTCGGGTTTGAGAACGCTCGTTTCGCTCACGCGCGGGTCGTCGAGAAAATTCAGCACCACGCCCAAATCGTGCAGAAACTTTATCAGCGTTTCGCGGTCTATATCTTCGACGACTTCTTCTTCGTCGCAAATCTCCAAATATTTTTCAAACGGAATATAATTTTCCTGCAAATCTTCGAGCCTTTGCTTGACGTTAAACCAACGCTTTGAAAACGGGTCGAAAACGTGCGGCAGCTGTTTGATTTCTCTAAAAATGATTTGTTTTAGCGTTTTGATATTTGTGCCTTTCTTGCAGGAAACTTTGACGATTTCGCGGATGTTCGGGTATTTCTCACGCAGAGCGCGTTCGTCCAAATTCATTCGATGTTCGTCGGATTTGTTGCAGACGATAATAACGGGCGACTCGCCGCCGAGATTTTGAATAATCTTGAGCCATTCTTCCAGACGGTTAGCCTTCTCGTCGCCGCGCGAAGCCAGCACCAGCAGATAAAGACTTCGTTTCGTCAGAAAAAATTGATGCGTCGCGTGCGTTATTTCCTGCCCGGCAAAATCCCAGATATTTATTTGAATGTTGCAGTCCTTTTTAACTTCGACCGACCATTTATGAATATCAATGCCTTCGGTTTTGCCTTTTGTGACAAATTCACCATCAACCAGCCGATGTACCAGCGCGGTTTTCCCAACCTCGCCTTCACCGAGCAGCAACATTTTTATCTCATTAAGCGGACGGTCAACGCCGACAACATTCTCAAAGTAATAATTAAGTATTACTTGCGG
>CBDUBY010000229.1:0-5616 GCA_965365505.1 uncultured Pyrinomonadaceae bacterium
GCGATTCAAGCCGACCAGCCGTTTCAAATCGGCGACGTTATCAGGATTGACCAGAAAGGCGAAGGCGTGGTCGAAAATGTTTCGTGGCGCGGCGTGCAGATTCGCACGTTTCAAAACAAATTAATCGTCATCAGCAACTCGGTTCTCGGCAAAGAAATCGTCGAAGTCGCGCCGCGCGACAATCTCAACGCGCGGGTTGTTTTCTTTAACACGCTCTACGCCAACTCGCCCGCCAAAACTATCCAAATCGTCCGCGATGTCGTGCGTCAAGTCGAGAATGTTTCGCCGAAAATTCGTCCTATTGTGCGCGTGAGAAGGTTGGGCGACAACGGGCTGGATTACGAGGTCAAATACTGGCTTGAAGATTATTCAAAATACAACGACACGGACGCGCTCATTCGCCAGCGTATCTGGTATGCGTGTCAGCGCGAACAAATCGAATTCGCTTATCCGACGCGGACAATTCACGTCGAAACCAAACCGCAGGAAGGCGTATTTATCGAAACGAGCGACGACATATTTGAACGCCTGAACAACGTCCCGATTTTCGCGCCGCTGTCTGATGAAGAAACTCAAAAATTGGCGGAAGCCGCGCTCGCCAGAGTTTTCGCGCCCGGCGAATCAATCGTCCGGCAAGGTCAGAAAGGCAAATCAATGTTCGTCATTCATCGCGGCGCGGTTGACGTGCAGTTTAAGGAAGAAGGCGTAATGAAATCCATCCGCAAACTGCGCGAAGGCGATTTTTTCGGCGAGATGGGATTGCTGACCGGCGAACCGCGCACGGCAACCGTCGTAGCTGAAGAAGAAACCGAAGTTCTGGAAATCAACAATCTTTGCCTGAAACCGATTTTGGAGGAAAACCCCGAACTCGTCGCCGCTTTAAGCCAAATCATCGAACGCCGCCGGCTCGCGTTCGGCAAACTCGAAGCCGAAACAGAAGAGATGAAAATTAAAAACAAAGCGAGCGTCTTTAACTCAATCAAAAAATTCTTCGGGTTAAATCAAATTCGATAAACAAAAAGCGTGAGCCAAATTTCTTCGGCTCACGCTTTTTTGAATACTCGGCTGATTTTTAATAAATTGAAAAAGAATACTCGATGGTTGTCTGCGTGGTCTTCGGAACACCGTTTACCATCGCCGGTTCAAATTTAATTCCCTTGGCAGCGGCGATTGCCTGTTCGGTTAAGCCGTTCGGCAATCCGCTGACCGGCGAAATGCTGCCGATTGTTCCCGAAGCAGTAAACACGACGCGCAGCCGAACCGTTCCAGTCACGTTGTTTTGACGCGCTTCATTCGTATAACCGGGTTTCGGCTTTGAAATAATTCTTAACTTTGTCGTTACACCGACAGGTGCTTTTGGTGCAGATGGCGGCGGTGCCGGAGTTCTGCCTCCAGGTCCGCCAGGATTGTTTCCGTAGTTGCCCCCCGGCGCGTTGCCTATTCCGCCATCGCCGTTGCTTCCCTGACCGTCACGTCCGTTGTTGCCGAAGCCGCCGGAACCGTTTTGTCCCATTCCGAGGTCATCCGGACCAAATCCGTTTGAAGGATTATTGTTCTTCGAATTCGGGTCGCCGTTTCTGGTGCTGCGGTCTTTGGGCATAATGTCGTTCGGACCTTTGGTTGCCCTCATTACCTTTATCGCCGGATCGGTAACGGAAATATCTTCTTTGCTCGGAGTTAAAAATCTTTCCTTAAATTGCGGAGGAATCGTGCCTTTTGAAACCGGCTCGTTATCTTTACGTCCGCCGCCGCCGCCGCCGCCGCCTTCTTCACCGACTTTTTCTTCCTTGGGCGGTTCTTCCATAGCCATCGGAACGTCGTCAACGACCACCAAACTGAAAAGCCCCTCGTCGCCGACTGCGCCAACGCCATACTCTTTATTGAAAAGCGAAACGCCCATGCTGACCATGGTTATCAGCAACATCGCAATCATCGAAGCGAGCAGCAGCCCGTTGCGCTGTTTGCCGTTTTTCTCTTCGATGACGGTAACGTGAAATTCATCGTCGTCCGATGCAGCGATTGAGCTAATATCAGCATTCACAGTTTGAGGATAATTTCCGTTGCCATTGCCGTTTGCTCCGGCGGCTACGGCGAAAGTTTTCGGCGCGATTGGTTCGTCTTCGGTTAAAATGTTCGCGGCGGTTTCGGTTTCTGCTTCATCGGAAAATGTCGGCGTTTGAATGACGGACGCGGCAGCGGTTTCGACGACCGGCGATTTTTTATAAGTCGGTTCGGACGTTTTAAAGACCGGTTTTCCGATTACAGGCTCTTCGACAATCGGCTCTGTTTCAATCGTTTCGGAAACCGGCGGTTGAGTGACCGGATTCATCTCAAAAGCCGTCATCGCCTGCCCGCAGTTCGGGCAAAAAGCGAACTTCTCGGCGAAACTTTCATCACAAGCGGCACAATGCTTTACAATCTTTCCCATCTTTCTTACCTCTCAAATCAAAATCACTCTTTTCTGAAAGAGTTTCCTCAACTATTCTTAGTATAAACGCGATTTTTGCAGATGTTAAGCGTTCGGGAAACCTCCCCTGAACATTCCATAGAATACGACATTTTTATAGATGCCGTAACAATTTGACGCGATGCCTGCGGACATCTAAAATTTTAGATTCGTTGCGGTTTAAGGGCTAATCGTTCATTGTAAATTATTAATCGCTCGCCGGTCGGCACTGCTCGTTTTCAATTCCAACGAAAAATGCTTGATTCGCAACTAACGACTGACAATCAATAATTTATAATAAACTACTAATAATTCGGCAATAAAAAATGATGAACACCAAAAATTATTTTGCAAAATTTACGCTGTCGGCTTTGATTGTGCTGATGACCGCTCACTTCGCGCTCGCGCAAAAACCGAACCAGCCGCGTCAGGAAAAACTGCTCAACAATTTGAAATTGCTGATGTGGAACGAACCGACGACGGACAAAGTGACGGTTAAATTACGCATTCACAGCGGCGCGGCGTTTGACACCTTGAACAAGGAAGGCACGATGGCACTGCTCGCCGACGCGCTGTTTCCGAACGAAACGGCGAGTGAATTTTTCCGCGAAGAACTCGGCGGCAGCCTGACCGTCGAAAGTAATTATGATTTTATTCAAATTACCGCGATTGGCGATTCAAGCCAGATTTTAACCATTTTGGAAACCATTGCCACCGCCGTCACCAAACCGCAGATTGATAAGGAAACGACTGCCGCAGTTCGCGCCGCGCGACTGGCACGAATCAAGGAACTCGAAAAAAATCCGGCGTATATTGCCGACCGAATAGTGGCTCAACGTCTGTTCGGCGATTACCCATACGGAAAAAGCGCGGAAGGAACTGCCGAATCTCTGGCGAAAATTGACTTTGCGGATTTGCTGCTCGCCAAACAAAGATTTATGACTGCCGACAACGCGACGCTCGCCGTCAGCGGCAACATCAAAACCGATTATGTTTTCAAAATCGCCCGTCAGCTTTTCGGCGGCTGGGAAAAATCAGACAGACGAGTTCCGGCAACGTTTGCCGAGCCGAAAGCACCCGACACGAAATTTTATCTGATCAAAACCGAAACGGACGGCGCGAGCGAACTGCGCTTTGCCTTTCGCGCCGCGTCGCGCCGTGACAGGGATTTTCCAGCCGCGCAGATTTTAACTCAAGTTTTGCAAAATCGTTTGCAGAAAAAAGACGGCGACAAAGTTTCGCTGCGCCAGAATTCCTTTTTTCTGCCGGGTTTGGTCGTCGTTAAATTTTCCAATTGGGACGCGAGTTCGCTAAAGCTCGCGGGCGAAGATGTATCGCTGCCCCAAAACTTTCTTAATTACGTGCAGGATTTATTGGCTGCGGACATTACCGCTGAAGAATTTCAAACGGCTCAAGCGAATTTGGCGAAAAATTCCGGCAGCGGCAATATGGATTTGTGGCTCGATGCCGCTTCGTTTCAAATCAAACTCGACGCGCCGTCTGCCACGCTCGCCGAAACTCAGAAAGTTCTGGAACGCTGGCGCAAAGAAGCAGTGGTCAAAACTCTTTTATACAAGTCCGCTTAAACGTCAGCACGTCTGCTCGAATTATGTTTGAAAAACAAACCGCCGACGAATTGAAACACGCCCGCGCCGTGCGCGAAATGTTTTCCGGCATTGCGACGAAATACGATTTTCTCAATCATTTCCTTTCGCTCAACATTGACAAGCGTTGGCGCAGATTGGTCGCGGGCAAATTAAAAGACGTTCTTGAAAACCCGAACGCGCTCGTTTTAGATGTCGCCTGCGGAACTGGAGATTTGTCGCTTGAACTGCAAAAAAATTCCAATGCGAAAATCTTCGGCACGGATTTTTGCCGTCCGATGCTCGCCATCGCCTTTGACAAAAACAATAAAAACGCGGCGAAAATCCCTTACATCGAAGCCGACGGAATGAACCTTTCATTTTCCGACGAAACTTTCGACGCGGTGACAATCGCCTTCGGCTTGCGAAATTTTTCCAACTGGCAGGACGGCTTGCGCGAATTTCACCGTATTTTAAAACCGGGCGGCAAACTTGTCATTCTCGAATTTTCGACGCCGATTATTCCCGGCTTTCGCCAGGCGTTCCAATTTTATTTCTCCACAATTCTGCCGCGCATCGGCGGCGCGGTCAGCGGCTCGCGCGGCGCGTATGAGTATCTGCCTGATTCGGTTTCTCGATTTCCCGACCAAAAAAATCTCGCCTCGATGATGAGCGAAACCGGCTTCAACAATGTAGAATATAAAAACTTAACGGGCGGCGTTGCCGCAATTCATACGGGAACAAAAAAATAAACAGTTTTTTCGACGAAACTTTTCATTCCCGCAAAATTTTTACGGATGAAATACAAACTTCTAAGTTTTGCGCGTCAAATCGGCTTGCTGCTGCTCGTCGTTTGGACGGTCGTGTCGCTCGTCACACTGCTTATCGAATTAGTTCCCGGCTCGCCGGCGACCGCGATTTTGGGCGACCAGGCGACGACCGAGCAAATCAATGATTTCAATCAGAAACACGGGCTCGACAAACCGGCTTTTTTCTTTTCATACAACGACGAAGGCTTTAAATGGCACGGCGCGAAAAATCGTTACACGGATTATTGGAGCGGACTCGTGCAGGGCGATTTAGGCACTTCGTTTCGCACCGACCGTCCGGTTTTGGATTTGATTCTGGAGCGCTATCCGTCAACGATTATGCTCGCGCTCGCTTCGATGTTCGTTGCCATTAGCATCGCCATTCCGCTCGGCGTTCTTGCCGGAACGAATAAAGGAACCATTATTGACAATGCTTCGTCGTTCGTCGCGCTGCTCGGAATCAGTTTGCCGACGTTCGTCATCGGACCTTTTTTGGTTTATGTGTTCGCCGTCAAACTGAACTGGTTTGCAGTGACCGGCAGCGCGAATATCGAAGACATCGTTTTGCCTGCCGTCACTTTGGGCGCGGCGCTGTCGGCAATTTTAACCCGTATGGTCAGATCGAGCGTGATTGAAGAACTCGGTGAAGATTACGTCCGCACGGCGCGGGCAAAAGGTCTGAGCGAGCGGAAAGTCATCTACAAGCACGTTTTGAAAAACGGTTTGATTCCGGTCGTCACGATTCTCGGCTTGCAGCTCGGCGTTCTGCTGGCAGGCG
>CBDUBY010000230.1:0-5583 GCA_965365505.1 uncultured Pyrinomonadaceae bacterium
TGCTCGCCGTGATGATTGCGATTTTTGCGATTCTCGTCAGCGTCATTATCGGCAACGACAAATTTACGTGGCTGAAAGCCGTCGGCACGATTTTGGCGGCGGGCGGCGTGATTTATCTGATTGACCCGGCGAACGCAAGTTTTTCGTCCGCAACGACGCAGGGCGATTTGATGATTATTCTCAACAGTATGTTTTACGCGACCTACGTGGCAGTTTCCAAAAAATTGGTCACGCATTACGGCGCGCTAAAATCAATCGCGTGGGTTTTCCTGTTCGGCAGCATCGTCAATGTGCCGCTCGGTTTATATGCGCTCTCAAGCATTGATGTCGGTGCAATTGGCTGGCAGCCGTGGCTCGCGCTCGCCGCAGTCATCGTGTTTCCGACGATTCTCGCGTATTACTGGAACACCTGGGCGTTGGCGCGCGTTGAGCCTTCAATGGTCGCCGTCTATACATATTTGCAGCCGCTTATCGGAACGCTGTTAGCGATTTTCGCGCTCGGCGAAACGTGGAAACCGCGCATCTTTTTAGCGATGGCTTTGATATTCACGGGCGTTTTTCTAGTGACGCGCAAACGCCAGCGCGAAGTTATTTCAAAATTATAAAAGTCTTTTCGTCGCGCCGATTCAAACTAAAAGCCGGTAGAAATAGAAATTGTATTTTGAACTGCCCGGCACATACGTTTTATCTTTCATTTTCTGAGCGACTTCTTTATCGGCTTTGATGGCTTCGTTCTTCATATCGGTAATGTTGTAAGTTCTCTCCGCGATATTCTGTCCATCCAGATTGCCGTCGTAGCTATGCAAAATATTTGCCTCGTGTTTGTGGACTATAAAGTGATGCTGATTGGTTCCTTTGACACAAATGTCACCAATTTCGATTTCGTTCGATTTGGCGTAAGAACATAATTCGACAATTCCCTCGCGCGGATAGATACCATAATTTGCCTTCCACTTCGCATTAATTCCGATTCCGCGCATACAATAAGTCGCAAAGATGCCGCACCACGCAATTCCTTCGGCGGCGATTTTTGTTCCGCCCGGCTTGCCGTCTTTGCGAAGCCATTTGCCCGACTGAATTGCCGTTAGATTATTTCCGTCCGCGCCTTCAGCAGTCCAATTTGGCGGCGACTGCATCGCCACATCGTAGATGTCTTTTAACAATTCCCAATCCCGCACTTTTCCGTCAGCCTGCACTCCAACGTATGAATTGGCAATACTGCGGGCATACATCATCAATTTCAGTTTCGATTCCATTTTAACCTCCGTTCTAAAAAATTAATTTCAGATTATAAATTTTTGTTTGGCTGGTTGCGGCGATAGGACGCGGCGGAAAATGGAAATTTGCGTAACTCTTTTTGCTTTCTCGCGTCAAAGAGTTTTCAAAAGTGGAATTTTAACTGCCGCTGACTATTTGACCGCCAACAATCGTTAACTTCAAATTGCCGTCTTTATCAAACACAACCAAATCGGCTCGTTTGCCGACTTCGATTGTGCCGTGAGTTTTTTCAATGCCCAGAAGTTTGGCGGGATTGGCACTCGCCATTCTTGAAATGTCAGTATCTGCAAATCCGAGTTCGCGCACTTGTCTCACCGCGTCGAGCATCGTGATCACGCTGCCCGCAATGCCGCCGCGCTCGTTGCGCGTTTTGCCATTGACGACCGATACTTTTTCGCCCCAAAGCTGGAAATCGCCGTCGCCCAAGCCTGTCGGCGCGACCGAATCGCTAATCAGCGAAACTTTATCCGCGCCTTTGCTTTCAATGCCAAACTTCAAAATTGGCGGCGCGACGTGAACGCCGTCGGCGATAATATCGAAAGTTGTTTCTTCTTTGGTCAACGTCCAACCGACGACACCGACCTCGCGGTGATGCAAGCCGGTCATCGCGTTGAAAAAGTGCGTCAAATGTTTCGCGCCCGCCGCCAATGCTTTGTCCAAAGTTTTGACATCGGCTTTCGTATGACCGATTGAAACTATCCAGTCTTGTTTTATTAACTCTTTTATCAATTCGATGCCGTTCTCGACTTCGGGCGCGAGCGTCGTTAAATAAACGCCGCGCTTTAATTTCGGCAGATGTTCTATCTCATCGCCATTCTTAAAACATTTAAAAAACTGCGGACGAAGTGCGCCGCACATTTTTTCGTTGGCAAATACGCCTTCGTAATGAACGCCCAAAATCTGCGCCATTGGTTCGCCCGATTGTGTTTCCATCACTTCATCAATCGCCGCGACGACCCGCCGGTAATTTTCGTCCGCGTCGGGAACGAGCGTCGGCAGCCACGCTGTTACGCCTTTGCCAACTAAAAACTTTCCGACCTTCCGCAAACCTTCCGCCGTCGCCGTATTAACATCAACGCCGACCGCGCCGTGATTGTGGATGTCTATAAATCCTGCCATTATCGCTTTTCCTTTAAGCTCCAAAACTTCAGCACCTGTAGGAATTAGCGAATCATCGCGAACAAAAATTTCCTTTATGAACTCACCTTCCAATAACAATGAAGCATTGTCCTGTTTAATTTTTGAATCAATGACTTTTGCATTTATCAATAAGGAATTCAGTTTGGTTTCATCTTTTCTCATAATTTCTGCTAAAAACGCCTGTATCCGATACAGGCGTTTTTAGTAACAATTCAACTGTTGGATTGTTAAACTTTAAAAGTTAAATTTCCCTCCGAACTGGATAATACGCGGGTCGCGCGCGCTGGTTAGAAAACCAAAGTTCGCAGAGCCAAGTGTAGTTACCGGATTGTTGTATTGCGTAATATTAAGAACATTAAAGAACTCAGCGCGAAGCTGTAGATTCATACTTTCAGTAAAGCGAAATGTTCTGTATAACGAAACATCCAGATTGTTAATACCGGGGCCGCGAACGACTCCGCGCCCGGCGCTGCCGTAAGAAGTCGCGCCAGCCAATACCGGACTGAAACAACTTGTGTTGAACCAGCGATTGACCGAGCGTTCCGATCTTGAAAGAGTCGGGTCGCAAATCAGATTCGGGCGCACGGTGGCTCCCGTATATCCTTGATCAAACGGGTCAACCGGAGTTGTGATTCCATTAAACGTTCCCGCAGTTTGTTGAATGGTTAACGGAGTTCCCGATTGCCGGGTATAAATTCCGGCAAACTGGAAACCGCCCAAAATTGCGTTACCGACCCTTCCCAGATTAAACATTTTGTTTTTTCCGAACGGTAATTCATACAGGAAGTTGGCGGTAAAAACATGTGTTCGGTCAAATTGCGAAAGCGCTCTTTCCAAGTCTGGACGAAGCGGGTTTTGAATCGTATCCGAACGATCAGTCGAGGACTCAGTAACATTTTTGCTGAAAGTATAAACCACTCCGAACTGCAATCCGTCGGTAAATCGGCGCGTTAATGTAAACTGTCCCGAATTGTAATTTGCGTCCGCATCGGTGCGTCTTTCATTGATATTGCCGTAGCCTCTGAACGGACGATAAAAATTCCGCGCCAATGTACCTCCGTTTCGTGCAAACCGCGGCAATGGAAGATTGATATTAACTTGTCGCAAAAGATTATGGGAGCTGTTTCCGACGTAAGCGATTTCCATAAAAGTATTTTTGAACAGCTCGCGCTGGAGTCCCAAACTATACTGGATGGTTTGCGGCGGTTTAAACTCATCGCCCGTCGTAATTAAAGCCGCAACACCGATAGAATTATTCGGCGTTCCCGTCCGAGGGTCGTTGATGGTTGCGGGATTATCAATCACCTGTGTCTGGGCAACTCGCGGATTGAGAAAAGCGTTTTGCTCGACGATGCCGGTTAAGGTTCTATCGTAATAAACTCCGAAACCACCGCGGGCAATGGTTTTCCCGTCGCCGAAGACATTGTAGGAAAACCCGACTCTCGGTCCGATTGTGTTGTATTGATTTGATTGTACCCTGCGTCCGTAGGGCGAATTTTCACCCGCGAAAGCAATGCCGTTAAAGCGGTTGCCGCCGGCAGTGAGATCAATAAAATTGCCGTTGGCTGTTAAGGTAACTTGCTGGCTCGGATTATACAGTCTCGGCAAAAAGGTAATCAAATAGTTACTGACTTCAATCGGGTTTTCATAAATCGAATATCTTGCGCCGTAATCAATAGTCAGGCGCGGAGTAACTTTCCAAGAATCCTGCGCGTAAAATTCATATGTGTTGTAACGCAATTGAACACGAATCTCGTTTTGCGCTTCAGAGTATTGTGAAGGCAAACCGAGCAGAAAATCGGCGAAAGCGTTGCCGCTTCCCGGAATGGCAGCGCTGGCTGTTCTTGTTCCATTGAACGAGAACGAACCGTTAAGAGCATTTCCGGCGTTCTCATTTTTTTCTTCCTTTGCTAAGAATGCGCCGAACTTAAGTGTATGATTTCCACGAACCCACGTTAAATTATCGCGCACGGTATAACTCGGGTTTTCGATATTTTGCGGGCTTTGGAAAGCAAGTCCCTGCAAGCCGCTGATAGTAATGCCCGGTAGCGCGCCCTGCAAATTACCCGGGAAAAGTTCCGGCGATGTGAATCCGGGAGTGTTCGAGCGAAGTCCGGTGCCTGTAAAAGTGCTTTGAATTTTATTATAAGCGTAATCAAAAGCGACTTCGTTAATCACCGTCGGAGAAAGTCCGAACTTGAGCGAAGCGACAAAGTTTTTGCCCGGTGTCGAGGTTTGCTGCGTAGCGACATTAGGGAATAACGTCCCTTGCACCTGTGTCAGAACAAACGGGTCTAAAAATATATTGCCGCCCGGATCGCTGCGTTCAAAATTGTCCTGAATGTATCGGAGCGTCAGAGTTGAATTACTTGTGAAATTATGGTCAAAACGAATGATTGACTGGCGAAAGTTTCCGGCAACCGGCGTTATGCGGCGAAACTGATTTGTTCCTTCATTCGGAGGCAGAATATAGTTCAAAAGAGCAACCGAATTCGGATTAAACCGATTTTGCGGAATTGTATTATTGGCGAAAGGCAATCCGGTTAATGGGTCAATAATAGGTGTCGTAAAAACACCGTTTCTCTGTGCGTTTGTGGCTACCGTTCCGACCGGAATGCTGCTTGAACGAACGCGGCGAAACTCCTGCGAAAAGAAAAAATAGGTGCGATTTCGACCGTCATAGATTTTGGGACCGCCTTCCCCGAAGTTCAGGAAATAAACCGGACCGCCGATTGTTCCGCCGAAATCGTTGTAGCGAAGCGGCTGTTTAAAGCGCGGGTCGGTCGCTGAACCAAGACCCGGAATCCGAGTTGTAATAAACGGGTCGCGGGCATTCAAGACGTCGTTTCTGACAAATTCATAAAGAGTCCCGTGAAAATCATTTGTTCCCTGGCGCGTCACGACGTTTATTACACCGCCTCCGTTACGTCCGAATTCCGGCGCGTAATTAGAGGTCAAAACGGTAAATTCCTGGATGGCATCCACACTCGGAACAGTCAATAAGGTCAGATTTGAACCCGAATCAACATTTCGTGAACCGTCAACCAGCCAGTTAATAGCCGAGGTGCGACCGCCGTTAATGGAAATCTGAACTACCGCCAATCCGCCGAAACCGATTTGCGATGAATTAGAAGAAGTTACGCCGGGAGCAAGCGTCGCAAGCTG
>CBDUBY010000231.1:0-5576 GCA_965365505.1 uncultured Pyrinomonadaceae bacterium
CCTTAAACTATAAAAGTACTGTAAAATCTACGCTGCTCATTTTCTTCAAAGACACTTGAAACTTGCGAGTGGTTGGCGAATTGATAATAAATTATGAGCGATTAGAATATATGTTTTACCGGCGCGAACAAAGTTGTATCGGTATTTTTGAAAAAATTGGTAAGAGTAGCTTGCTTTGTTTGAATACCGGTCAAACGCAATCTGCGCAAATATTCTCTGCTCAATCAGAAATTTGACAGTTGAAACAACGCCGCACTTTTCTAAAGTCGGGTTAGCGAATGGTTTTCGGCAGTGACCGCAGCAGTATTTCGCCTTTTACAAAATCGCCATTGCCTAAAAAATTATGTCAATAGCCGACAAAATTCGTGTCCGTCAATTCTTCCGTCAGATTGACGACCATAGTCTGCTGCGCGAAAGTAAAGCGTTTTGAATGCACCGTCAAGAAATATGTTTCGCCTACAGGAACATCTGCAAATCGGTAATGACCGAAACTGCCGGTTATAGCATAACGCGGCTCGGTCAGACTGCCGCCTGTCAACACCAACGACCGCATTGCGAATGCCCGCGCCGCCTTTTGTTCTGACACGCCCGCCGATTGAAACATAGGCAGCCGTTGGCGGCAAAATGGTCTGGTAACGCGCCAACGCTATTTTGTTGTCGTTTTGTCCGGCGACAATCGCTTTACCGTCCGCGTCGAGCACGATGTCGTTAGCGAAATCATTAGTCGCGCCGAAATCTGTGACCGCAATGCCGCCCGCGTCCCACAAAACGTTTTCCAGTAAGCCGTCCGTGTTGTAGCGAACAGTCGTCAAGTCGTAGTTGCCTCCATTCAAATTAAAGCTGCTTCCGGCAAGGATAATTTTGCCGTCTGTTTGAATGACGACGGAACTGGCGCGAGCGTTCGTTCCGATGTCGGTGGTCTGAATGCCGCCCGAACCGAACTCTGTATCAAGCGTTCCGCTTAGATTAACCCGCACGGCGGCTTCCGCCGCGCCGCAATTTTTCAAAGACGGAAAACGGTTAATTTTAGCAGCAACTGTAACGGCAAGTTCGCGGTTTTTGAAATTCAGATAGAAAATTAAATTCTCGTTTCAAAAAAGAATCAGGTTCCTCGTTTTTCAACTTGAAACCTGAAAGTTGTTTTGCCCGCCCCGGTGAGATCCTTTTACGGAGTAAATGAAGAAGGCACGGCGACATCGCCGCTGGCGCCGAATTTCGTGACCGTTTGATCGGTTACGCCGCATTGCGGAATATACCAATTGCCTTCAGCGGCGCGGTAAGACGCAAATTCGGTTCGCCCGTCGCCGTTGTAATCGCCCGGCGCGGGTGCGTCCGAGTTCGCGCCCCATTGCCGGTGGACAACCGATCCGTTTCCGCTGTTCAAAATATACCAATCGCTGTTCGGTGAACGGACGACCGCGATGTCGGTTTTGCCGTCGCCGTCGTAATCCGCCGGAACGCGGCGGTCGGTTGATAAGCCGAAAGTTTGCGTCCGACCTTGATTGTTTGAGCTTTGCAGAATGAACCACGTTCCGGTCGAAGGTCTGAAAATCGCCGCATCAGCCCGACCGTCGCCGTCGAAATCGCCGCGCACAGCGCGGTCGCCCGCCGTTCCCCAGGGCAGAAATGTAACCGTGCCGTTTGGATTGTTCAAGCTGCCGCGATAAAAGAAATAACTTTGACTGCCGATTGCCGAATCTCGATAAACTGCCGGGTCAGCTTTGCCGTCGCCGTCAAAGTCGCCGACGACTGACGAATCGTCGCCCGTCTGACCGAACTGCTCGGTGCGAAACGTATTGGTAGACGAATTCAAAATGTAAAATGCGGCGAGCGACGGAGCGCCCGGACGATAAACGGCGAAATCAGTTTTGCCGTCGCCGTCGTAATCGGCGGGCGCGAGCCGGTCGCTGCCCGCGCCCCATTGCTGCGCGATGACTCCGTTGCCGGTGATGGAACGATTGACGAACCACGTTCCGCTCGACGGGCGAAAGACGCTCACATCCGTTCGCAAATCGCCGTCGAAATCCATTTCGGTTTTTGTAAATAATTGGCTGTTGCCGTGATAAAGCAGAAAGCCGCCCAACCTGCCGATAATTAAATCGTCTTTCCCGTCGCGGTTGGCATCAATCGTTGCGATTTGCATCTCGGTCGTGCTGGTCGGAAGGGCGATTGATTGCTCGAAAGCTGCGCCGAACGTGCCGTTGCCGTTGCCGGGCAGAATCGTCAAATTGTTTCCTCCGGGATTAACGTTGACGTTGCGCCGCAGTACCAGATCAACTTTTTTGTCGCGGTTGAAATCGCCGACCGTCATCTGCTGCGGAAAATTGTTGACGTTGACGGTCGTCGCGGTCGTCACGCTGCCGCTGCCTGAACCGAGCATTATGAAAATCGGCGTATTGAGGATGCTGCTGGCGAATTGCGAAACCGCCAAATCGGGAATGCAGTCGCGGTTGAAATCCGCCACCACCATACTGGTTGCGCCGGCGGCAGCATTGTTAATCGGGGCGTTAAAGCCCGCGCCGTTGTTAATAAACGTCTGCACTCCGCGGTCGGACGCGGCAAGACGCATCGAAACGGCTAAGTCGGGTCTGCCGTCAACATTGAAATCGGCGGTTTTTATATCCTGACAGACGTTGGCGGTCGGGAAACTCGCCGCCGCCGCGAACGTACCGGTTCCGGTGCCGTTCAAAACGCGAAGTTCGTTGACGTTGTTGCAGATGGCGAGGTCGAGGTTGCCGTCGCCGTTGAAATCGGCAGAGGCAATTCCCGGCGAGCCGCGTTCGGCGGCGATGGAAGTGCCGGTTAAAAAATTGCCCGTGCCGTTGCCGAGACGAATGTTGATGCCGTCGGCGATGCCGGTTTGCGAAACCGCCAAATCCGCGTTGCCGTCGCGGTTAAAATCGCCGATGGCGATTTCGGTCGGGCTGAGACTGACATTCGGCGTATTCAAAGGCGCGCCGAAACCGCCCGCACCGTTGTTCAGAAAAACGCTGATCGGTCCGATGCTCGAAAGATTGCTCTGATTCATCGTGACCAGATCGGGCAGACGGTCGTTGTTGACATCGCCGACGGCGAAACGCGGCGTGTTAATCGCTGTGCCGACCGTGTAGTCGTTCTGCTGCTGCAAACTTATCGTCTGCCCGCTCGCTGTAATTAGCGTCGTGCAGAAAATCGCGGCAACGACAGTGAAAAATGCTTTGATAAAATTAGTTGTTGAATTGATAGACATAAGTTTTTCTCCTTTGAATTTTGGGGCGAAATTTTCCCGGATGAGAATTTTCAATCCGTCTGGATTTCGCGTCTGTTTATCTGCGAGCGAGTCGTCAGCTGATCGGCTGAATTTCCGCTCGCCGCGCAAACACAATTGATTCGATTGATAAACCTGAAAATTGCCGACAAATTGATCGTCTCCAGAATCGCCGCAAAAAGTCTGGAGGTTTTTTTGGCTTTTTACTGATTTTTTTAATCCGGCAGAAACGACAAGGCGGCAAAATCGAGTTCGCCGATTTGTTCCAAAATCGTCACGACTCGCGGATTGTCGGCGAATTGGTAACGCCGGTGCGCGACCGAAACAATATAGGTTTCGCCCGCCGGAACGTCGCCGAATTGATAAAATCCGAAAAAATCGGTGAGCGTCGTTCGGACTGCGCCTGACGAATCGGTCAATGACACGCGGGCGAGATGAACGCCGCGTTTGTTTGAAAATTTAACGCGCCCGCCGACGGAAACCTGCGCGGCGGTCGGCGCGTTGCTCGCCACGACGAACGGAGAAAGTGAATTGACTCGCGCGCAAATCGTTTTCGCCGCAAAGTTCGGCGCAGGCGTATCGGGCGATAAAATCGTGCGGTCAACAAGCGTCCCATTTTCGTTGTGCAGAATTCGCAGCGAAGCGAAAGTCATCGCGCTGGTCACGCTCGGAACTTGCAGACAAACGGTAATCGGCGCGGTGTAAATTGCCGTCGTCGTAATTTCAAAAGCCGGAAAACCCGCGCCGAGCGAATAACCGCCGGGCAAAGTTCCCGCGGTCGCCGGGTTAATTGGCAAGCCGGTCGTCGTTCCCGAATTTGAAACGCTCGTAAAAGAAACGGAAGTCGTGCCGGAAATCGCCGTCACATTCGCGCCGGTCGGCGTGTTAAATCCAAACCAATCCGACTGCGGACTGACGAAAATTCCTTCCGGCGCTTGAGCCGCAAACCGCGCGCTGCCGCCGACGTTGGTAAAATAAATGTCGCCCGCCGAATCGTATTGAGCGATTTTCGTTCCGTCCGGCGACCACGCCGGAGCCGTTTCGCTCGGGTCGTTGATGTCTGCGATGATGCGAATGTTTAAGTTGAACGGATTTATCAAATAAGCGTGCCGTCCGTTGAAGTCGTTCAGATAAGCAATCGAATTGCCGTCGGGCGACCAGACCGGATAAGAGTCGGTATCGAAATTATTTGTCAGCCGGATTCGATTTGTGCCGTCGGCATTCATCACATACAGTTCGTAAGTTCCGCCGTCAGTCGGACTGGCGCTGAAGGCGATGCGCGAGCCGTCGGGCGACCACGCCGGTTCGGTTTCGCCGAATAAAGTGCCGCCCGAAATCTGCGTCTGATTCGCGCCGGTCGTGTCCATCGTCCAAATCTCCGACGGATAAGAACTGCCTTTGACAAAAACGATTTTGCTGCCGTCCGGCGACCAATCGGGCAAAGTGTCGGGCGGCGTGTTGAAGGTCAGTCGGGTTTGACCTGAGCCGTTGGCATTCATCGTGTAAATTTCGGGGTTGCCGTCGCGCCGACTTTGAAAAACGATTTTCGTGCCGTCGGGCGACCATTTCGGCGCGCGGTCTTCGGCGGAATTATTGGTCAGTCGGGTTTGATTCGTGAAGTCGGCGTTCATCGAATAAATTTCGCGGTTGCCGTCCTGCGTGCTTTCGTAGATGATTTTGCCGAACGCCGGAATCGTCACGCCCGATTCATACGCGCCGATGTCAACCGCCGCGCCTTGCGGACGCGCCGCGCCGCGCTGGTCAGTCGCCGGTGCGCCGGTGTTGTTTCCCGCATCTATCGCCGGACTTCCGGCGAGCAACGAATGCGTGTCAGCCGCGCCGCCGTTGTGGGCAAAAATGCCGAGTTGCGGATTGACATTTTGCAAATCCGCAGCGACGAAACCCGTTCCGCCCGTCGTATCGCCGATTAAATTATTGCCCTGCGAATCGAGCGAGCCGCTCACGTCATTGCTGAACATCGTGCCGGTATTTAAAAAATTTCCCGCAATAATCGTATTCTTGATGTTGACCGAACCAGCGTCGCGCCGCACGCCGCCGGTGTTGCCGCCCGCGCCGCCGTTATCGGCAATCGTGCAGTTGAGCAGCGTGGTCGTGCCGCTAAAGTTTTGAATCGCGCCGACACCGAACGAGTCAACGAAAACCACGTTGCCGGAAATCGTTGAATTCGTCACGGTCAGCGTTCCGTGATTGGCGATGCCGCCGACGGAATTGTTTGAATTGTTTCCGAAAATCGAAGTGTTGGTAATGGTCAGCGTCCCGTAATTCTGAATGATGCCGTTGTCCGGCAGACCGCTGAATTCATAAAATA
>CBDUBY010000232.1:0-5497 GCA_965365505.1 uncultured Pyrinomonadaceae bacterium
GTGCCGTTCGCCAGATCGTAGGTATACCAGACGCCGGTTGACGGTCGGAAGACAATCAATTCGGCTTTGCCGTCGCCGTTCAAATCTGCCGGTTCAGGAATATCGCCCGCTCCGCCGAAGGTAATGCCGGTGAATCCGGCGGTGCTTCTTTGCAGATACCAGGTTCCGCCGCGATAAACAGCTATATCGGTTTTGCCGTCGCCGTCATAATCAGCCGGAACCAGCACATCGCCGGTGGTGCCGAAGGCAGTCGAAGTCGAAGCCGAACCGGAATTCAGCAAATACCACGCGCCCGACGCACCCGGTCGGTAGACCGAAATATCAGCTTTGCTGTCGCCGTCGTAATCGAATTTCTTCTGGAATTGACACACTGCAGTTCCGCAATTAGTATTGCAAACTCGCGCGCCGAGAACTTTTACGTCGTCAACCCAAACGCCGGTCGCAGCCACAGCATTATCAGAACCCATCAGCCAGCGGAAGCGAGCCGTTTGTCCGTTTAAGCTGGCAGGCAGATTGACCACCGTGTCAACATAACCCGAACCCGGTGATGTTCCCGTCCAAGCCATTCTGCCCGGAAGCGGATTGGCAAAGCCGGTGTTCAGCGTGCCGCTATAGCCGCCGGAAACGAAAGTTCCGCCGCCGGTAATCACATCCGCCCAGGTTGTGCCGCCGTCGGTTGAAAACTCCAATACCATTCCGTCAAAGTTAGCTTCGGTGGTGTATTTATTTTTGAAACTGATCTGTGCGTCGGCAGAGGTAATTGCTACCGCCGGACTGGTCAGAGCCGAAAGATTAACCGTTGCCGGGTCGTTGGCGAATGCCGCGTTCGGAGCCGAACTTGGAGTCGTTGTTGAAGTCACCCAGTTAATCGCCGTGCCGGAAATCTGCGTGGTCGTCCAGCCTGCGGGCAGAGCCGGAGCGGTTACGCTGTCGAAATTCTCGCTCAAAATAGTCGAGCGAACGCCGGTCGTATAGGTTTGCGTGACATTCGCATAATTCGTCGCGCCGTCAGACACGGTGAACGTCAAAGTAACATTGCTGCCGCAAGCCGTTCCCGGAGCAACCTGGAATGTAAACGTCCTCGTGACAGGCGTTCCGCCCGGAGGAATCGCGCCGTAGGTTTGCGTATCTGACGCAACCACGCCGCCGGTCGCTTGCAACGTCGCCGTCAAGTTAGTCGTCGGAATATCGCCGGTGTTGGAAATCGGCAATGTCACCGTTAAAGTTTCGCCCGGATCCGGCGCGCCGTTCGGCGTTCCGCAGCTTTCCGAAGTAATGGTCACCGCTCCGGCAACCGGAACCGCCTGATTGCTGACGCACTGTAATCTTTGGTTGTTGTTCGTTCCGACGAAAGCCGACGAAGCGATTGAACGTCCGCCGATCACGTGGAAGGCACCGCCGGCAACTGCGCCGGTCATACGGGCGCGTTCCGCCAGCATATTCGGTAAAGGTGTCCAGGTGTTTGATGACGGATTCCATTCGATAACGGAAGTCGAGATATTAGCGGTCAAATCGCCGCCGACATAACCGCCAGCCACAACGCCGCCGCCGCTGAAGAAAGCAGAAGCCGCGCCCCAGCGAGTTGCCGGTAAATCGGCAATCGCCGCGTCGTCCCACGTGTTGGTTGCCGGGTCATAGCGGTAGGTTTTAGCTGAACCAGCCGCCGGTGTGCCTTGCAGACCACCTACGCTGTAGATAAATCCACCATTGGCAAATGCCATTGGGAAACTGGTTGCCAGCGGAAGCGGCGCGCCGGTCGTCCAGGTGTTTGTAGCAATGTCGTAGATTTCCAGAACGGCAGTCGCTCCGGCAGCGGTCGTGCCGCCGAATTTATAAAGTTTTCCGTTCGAGAAAACTAACGCCTGATTCCACGTGCCGACGGTTGTCGGAGCTAACGGCGTATAAGTATTGCTCGCCACGTTATAGCGATTGAGGGCAGTCGTGTAAACACTGCCGGTGGCTACTCCGTTGACAATATAAACATTCGTTCCGTCGGAAGCCGCCGTCGGAAATTCGACCGCCGTTGGGTAAGGCGCGATGTCAGTCCAGGTCGTGCCGTCAAATTTTCGGGCTGACGCGACAAGAGCCGTGCTGACGCCGGCAAAAACGTAAAGATTGTTGCCGACACCGGCGGTCGCCTGGTCGAGAATGGTAATCGGATATGCAGGCGCGGCATTCCAGGTGCAGGAACCGCCTTCGGGAGCATCTAAAACAGGCTCAACCGACGCAACTAAATCGCTGGCTTTAATCAAGCCTCTCGATTCGGCTTCAGGCAGACTCAAATCCTGCGCCGCAACTTCAGGTTTTCGTTCCTGAGCGGTCGTTGCGGAATTTGAAATAAAACTAAAAGACAGTGCCAAGCCAGCCAAAAGGCTGAAGATTAGCACTGCCCGAAAAACTGTTAAGTTTGAAAATTGGCGTTTGAAAGTAGCCGTGGTCGAACGCCAACCGTTTGCTGTATTATTTACTAGTCGCATTTTTCGGATTCTCCTTAAAGTTTGAAGTGATACTTGAAATGTGCTTTCGAGTTCAAAAACTGGAAAGCACGACGAACCGACTTTACGGGAAGTGGAAAACTTATTTGGTTAAATTGTTTCAAAAGTATAAAGCCGGTATATTTGGGCAACATCTTCCAGCACAATCAGATATGCAGTCAATTTGTTGCCGGGAAACTATTTCGTTAATTGTGATGAATTTTAATGAAAGAATAGGAATAAAGCAAGAAGAGAAGTGAAAACTTAGCCGTTAAGATTGACGAAAAAAATCATCTTGCCCAATTTTTCACTGCGACGCTTTGCATTTATCATTAAAAATAAATTGCTTTTGAAAAAGTTCAACGGATGAAAAATGAACAGATTGAAATCGTCAATCGCCAACGAAAAATTAAGTTTAATGCCGCCGCCTTTCGCGGTTTCGTCGAGCGAGCGGTGGACGCAATCGCCGAAGCGCACGGAAAATCTTTGACCGTCGCCTTCGTTTCAGATGCGAAGATGCGCCAACTCAACCGCCAATTTCGAGGTAAAAACAGTACAACCGACGTGCTTTCCTTTCCCGATGAATCATCAGATTGGGAATTTGAAGATTTGGAACTGACTGACGATAAAAAAGAAAGTTCCAAATTTCAAATTCCAAATTCCAAGTCCATCTATCTTGGCGATATCGTCATCAGCCTCGAACAAGCACAGAGGCAGGCAGAGGAAAATAATCTTCAGTTTGAAATTGAAATTAAGCAACTGGTTCTGCACGGAATTTTGCATCTCTGCGGTTACGACCACGAAACGGACAACGGTGAGATGAACGGCAGAGAGCTGCGGCTTCGTGATAAACTCGGAATTTAGATTTATGAACAACATCCAAAAAACAGCCGAGCCGTGCGTGATGGTGATTTTCGGCGCGACCGGCGATTTGACGAAGCGCAAACTTTTCCCTGCGCTTTATAATTTGGCGAAGGACGGATTTTTGCCGGGAAACTTTGCTGTCATCGGTGTCGGGCGACAGGAACTCGAAACAGCGGATTTCCGCAGTCAAATCCTCGCCGATTTAAAGAAGTTCATCGAAGCACCGGATAAAAAATTAATCCAATGGTTTGAAGAACGGACTTACTACACCGGCGGCGATTTTGACGACGACAAAAAGTTGTTCAAGGATGTAAAGCAGCTTCTCGGCGAAGTTTGCGAAAAACATCAGATTCCCGAAAACTTTTTTTATTATCTCGCCACGCCGCCGCAGCTTTTCGCCAACGTCGCCGGGAAGATTTACAAAAACGGACTCGGCAAAGAGGAAAACGGCAACTGGCGCAGGTTTATTTTCGAGAAACCTTTCGGGCGCGACCTCGAATCAGCCAAAAAATTAAATCACGAACTCGGCAAAATTCTTCGCGAACGACAGATTTACCGCATTGACCATTATCTCGGCAAAGAAACGGTGCAGAACATTTTGGTTTTCCGTTTCGGCAACAGTATTTTCGAGCCGATTTGGAACAGAAATTTTATTGACCACGTTCAAATCACCGTCAGCGAAGAACTCGGCGTTGAAATGCGCGGCGGTTATTACGACACGGCAGGCGCATTGCGCGATATGATTCCGAATCATATTTTTCAACTGATAACTTTGACCGCGATGGAGCCGCCCATTTCGTTTGAAGCCGACGCGGTGCGCGACGAACAGGCGAAAATTTTGCAGGCAATCCAACCGTTCGCGCCTGAAGACGTTTTGCACAATGCCGTGCGCGGGCAATACGCCCAGGGCGAAACGGACAAGGAAAATGTTCCCGCGTATCGCACCGAGCCGAACGTCAATGTAAATTCAAACACGGAAACTTATGCCGCCTTGAAACTCTCGATTGATAATTGGCGTTGGGCTGACGTGCCGTTTTACATTCGCACCGGAAAGCGTCTGCCGACGAAACGCACCGACGTAACGATTCAATTCAAAAAAGCTCCGTTTGTGTTGTTCCGCGATACGTCCGTCGAAAAGCTGACGACGAACCGAATCGTTATTCAGGTGCAGCCGGACGAAGGCATCACTTTGCATTTCGGCGCGAAAATTCCGGGTCCGATTGTCAATATGGGCGCGGTCGAAATGGATTTCAATTACGTTGACCATTTCGGCGAGCAGATTTCAACCGGCTACGAACGGCTGCTGTTTGATTGTATGACCGGCGACGCGACTTTGTTTCAACGCGCCGATATGGTCGAAACGAGTTGGGGCATCGTGTCGCCGATTCTCGACGTTTGGAACGCGATTCCGGCGAGAGATTTTCCGAATTATGAATCGGGAAGCTGGGGACCGGTTGACGCGGATGAATTATTAAAAAAAGACGGGCGCAAATGGAGAAACACGACAAATTAAGTAGTCGGACACGCATTAAATTTAAGAAAAGAATTTAGCCGCAGATTTACACAGATGAACCCGGATGATAAGAAGCGATATGAAAATGCAGTTTAGAGTCATAAAATATCTCGTGTTTATCTGTGAATATCTGTGGCTAAATTTCCTGAAAATAAATCTGTCGAATTACTTAATTCAATGTCAATCGTTAATTTAGACATTCGGATAAGGTAAATTTGTATTCATTTCATCCCAAATGCAATCCATTTTAGACTTATCCAGATTCATTTATGACCAATCCAAATTCATTTTAGGTAGAAATGGATTCGGATACGGCAAAAATGAATCTCGTTTTGGCAAATCCGTGTTCAGATTTGCCAAAACTGAATAATTAAATGGTAAAGATATTCACTGATGCCGAGCCGTTAAACCGCTACGCGGCGGAAAAATTCACTGAGATTGCTGCCTCAGCAATCGAGCAGCGCGGGCAGTTCACCGTCGCGCTGGCGGGCGGTTCGACACCGAAGACGCTTTATCAGTTGCTGGCGAGCGATGATTTTAAAGACGAGATTGATTGGAAATCCGGTTTTTTCTTTTTCGGCGACGAACGAAATGTCGCGCCTGATTCGGACGAAAGCAATTTTAAGATGGCGAATGAAACGCTGCT
>CBDUBY010000233.1:0-5436 GCA_965365505.1 uncultured Pyrinomonadaceae bacterium
GAATCAGCGCGCTGGTCGAGCCTTCGAGATAAAACGAATCGGCAACGGCGAGTTTCGCCATCGGCAAATACGGCGATTCGGCATAAGTCGTGATAATCGTTTGAAAAAGCAGCCGACCGACATCAAAGTTGCCTTTGCGAACCTCGCGTGTCGCCACGATAAAAAGCTCGCGGTCGCGCCCCGGCGTAACGGTACCGATTAACTCTTCAAATTCATCGCTTCCGCCGCCGCCGAAAATTCCCAGAAACTTTTTCTTTTTCTTTTTCTCGCGCGGCGTTCCGACGTCCGAAGTCGGAGTTGCCCGCAAACCGGCGGTTTCGGTCAAGGCATTATCGGCTCTAACCTGCAATTCGCTGACGGCGGTTTCGAGAGTATCAACTTCCGAGGCTTCATATTTTTCCGAGCGGTCGGTTTTACCGCGCAAAGTGTTAACCTCTGAGTGTAAAGACGACGCTTCTTTTTCTAACGAGCGAAGTCGTCCGAGCGGCGTTTCTAATTTTGCTTTATCGTCCTTTTTCGATTTATCTTCTTTATCGTCACCCTTTAAAGCCGAAGCCGCGCTCGACAACGAACGCCGCATCGTTTCCAGCTTTTGCCGCATCACTTCCAACCGCTGCGGGACAGTTCCCTGCCCGTCGTTTTTCGGCGGTTGCTGTTGCGCCAAAGCGGGCGCGACCAAACCGATTAAGAGAAACAAACTTAAAATAATTGCTTTATTTTTTTGTAAAAACATAGTGTTAACTTTTGATTTTTGATTTTTGATTTTTGATTTTTGACTGGCAAGAATTTTCATTTTACTTTTCGGCGCAAGCCGAATCCTTTTTCAATCGCAAATCAAAAATCAAAAATCAAAAATTCCTAGACCCAAACCGTCGCCGCGTCAATCAATTCCTTTACGCCTTCTTCGCCGTTTCCTTTGCCGAAAACTCCCGTTCCCGAAACGATGATTTCCGCGCCTGCGTCAATAATTTTCGCGATATTCGATGCGTCAATGCCGCCGTCAATTTCAATTCGGGTCGGCAACCCGCGCTCGTTAATCATCTGCCGCAAACGGCGCAATTTGTCGGTCGAAGTATGAATATATTTTTGTCCGCCGAAACCTGGATTAACCGACATCAGCAAAATAAAATCGGCGAACGGCAAGGCTTCTTCCAGACTCGACAGCGGCGTTGCCGGATTTATCGCCACGCCCGATTTTCCGCCCGCTTCCCGAATCGCCGTCAAAGTTCTTTGAAGATGCGGATCGGCTTCGACGTGAACCGAAACCATATTCGCTCCGGCTTTAACAAATTCGGCGGCGTATCGGTTCGGCTCGACAATCATCAGGTGACAGTCAATCGTCATATCGGTCACGCGGCGAATTGACTTGACGACCGGCAAGCCAATCGTGATATTCGGAACAAATCTGCCGTCCATCACATCAACGTGCAAAACTTTGGCGCCGCCCGCTTCAATAGCCGCAATTTCTTCGCCTAATCTGGTAAAATCCGCCGACAAAATTGAAGGAGCTATTTCAAACATTCTTTCTGATTTTTTCTCTCTACTTGGTTGCACAAACAAAATTTCCCGTTGCTTTGTCTTTAGGGCTGCGTCGTTCGTCGCGGGCGCACGTCAACGCCGGTTGCCGTTTTATTTGCGCCTGATTTCGTCGAATTCGAATTTGATTTATTAGTGTTAACCGGCGCGTTTTTGTTCGTGCCCGAATTGGAATTTGATTTATTACTGTTTGAATTGTTGCTGTTTGACGAATTCGAGTTTGAATTTGAGTTCGAGTTATTGCTAATTACGTCACGGGTCGTTTCTTTTTTCTTATTCGTATTCGTGTTGGTCTTGTTTGTCTTTTTCGGCTTATCCGAAATTAATTCCTCGATTTTCTCGGTGTCGTCTTGTTCGTTCGTGGTTTTCTTGAGTGTTGTCGGAACTTCTTCGCCCTCAGGATTCGTCTTGCTGGTAACGACCAGAATCATCTGCCCTGTTTTTACCGTATCGCCGGCTTTAGGCAACTGCTCCAAAATCGTATTCGGCTTTTCCGTGCTGTATCGGTCGGCGCGTTTTTTAATCCGCAACCCAAGCGAGGCGAGTTCCTTTTCGCTCTCGACCAAATCTTTGCCGACAATTTCCGGCACTTTCATTTCTTCGCCTTGCAACGACATATAAACCACGCCGACCGCGCCGACCGTGAACGCTCCGGCAAGCGCGATGACAATAAATAATTTTCCAAACGCCGACGCGCCTTTTTTGACAAAACTCATTTTTTTATTTGGAACGCCGACATAAATAGCGGCTTAAAAGTTGAAAGCTTAAAACGCTTTTCGGGGAAGAATCTTTTAAGACTTTACCAAAAAGCTACCTCTTTTCAAACACGGCGACGAAAAATCCGTCCGCGTTATCCGTTTGCGGAAACGTCCGCGCATAACCTTCCACCGTTAAAAATCTTTCCGCAATTTGCGGCGCGACTCGCTCAAACTCTTTATTCTCAATCGAAAATTTGTCGGCAATTGATTCGTTTTCTTCCCATTCGAGCGAACAAGTCGAATAAATCAATCTGCCGTTTTTTTTCAAAACCTTTGATGCGTTTTTTAAGATGCGAAGTTGTTTGTCCGCCAATTCAACAAAATCATTTTCGCGCAGGAAATACCGAATTTCAGGATTATGACGAATCGTTCCCGTTCCCGAACACGGCGCGTCAACCAGCACTACATCAAAAGTTTCTTCGGCGAACGGCAAAGAGGCTTCGGCATCGTAGCGCGCGATATTTACAAAATTCGCGCCTTGCTTCAGACAATTTTCTTTCAAAAACCTTACCCGTTGCTCGTGAAAATCACCGGCAACCAAAAAAGTCGAAATTTGTTTCCCTGGTTTTCCCTTTTCCTTTTCTTCTCTTCTCCTCTTCTCCTCTTCTGCAACAAAAGTCGCCTTGCTTCCCGGCGCGGCGCAGACATCCAAAAAACTTTCACTTATCTTTAAATTCACCGTTTGCCCGACCATTAACGAGGCTTCGTCCTGAAAATAGATTTTTCCTTCGGCGGCGTAAAGGCGCAGCATTTCATTTGCGCCGGAAACTTTCCAGGCGTTTGAAACGATTTTGGATTCGTGGATTTCCAAGCCGAGTTTTTTAAATATCTCAATCGTATTTTCGTCGGATTTTGCGGTCAATCTGAAAACAAGTTCCGGCGTTTCATTGTTTGCCGCCGCCAGTTTTCCCGTTTCTTCCAAGCCGAATTGCTTCGCCCATTTTTCAATCAGCCAGCGCGGATGCGAAGTTTCAACGACCAGTTTGTCCGTTTCATCAGCGTATTCGAGTTCGATTGTTTCACGGGTTGCGCGGCGCAGAACGGCATTGACAAGACCTTTCGCCGAGTTCTTTTTCGCCCTTACAACGAGATTAACCGCGTCGTTAATTGCCGCGTGAGCCGGAATTTTATCGAGGAAAAGCAATTGAAAAAGCCCGATTCGCAGAATTATTAAAACCGCCGAATCCAATTTCCCCGTTTTTTTATTGGTGAGTTTTTCGATTACGCGGTCAAGATAAATTTGTTTCCTCAGCGTGCCGAGCGTCAAAACGTGGCACAAACCTCGGTCTTTCGGCGGAAGTTTCTCTTCGTAAAGCGGCAGCAGAACCGACGAAAACGCCTTTTCCTTTTCGATTTTTAAGAGAATTTCAAATGCGGCGATTCTGGCGGGCGATATTTTCATTTCTGCGTTTTTTTCTGCGGCGGATTAATCGTCAGCGGTCTGGCGTCCTCGGTTATGCCCTGCCGCAAACTGTTGTCCACAGCTATTCTGTCGTCGAAAACGAAACATTCGCCTTCCCACAAACTTTCTTCGGCGGGCGTTTCTTCGAGATATTTCAAAATTCCGCCTTCAAGTTGATAAACTTCTTCGTAGCCCAAATTCTTCATCAGCGGCGCAAACTTTTCGCAGCGAATTCCGCCCGTGCAGAACATCGCAATCCGTTTATGAGTTTGCGGGTCGAAATTTTCCGCCACGAATCGCGGCAAATCGCTGAACTTTTCGATGTTCGGATTTACCGCGCCGCGAAACGTTCCGACTTCGACTTCGTAATCGTTTCGCGCATCGAGAACAATCGTCTGTTCGTCGGAAATTATCCGATTCCAATCAGCCGGTTTCGTGTGCGTTCCGATTCCTTTTTCAATTTCAACCGACTTCCTCAATGAAACGATTTCCTTTTTAATTCTGACTTTCGCCTTCAAAAATGGTCGTTCGGCGTGAAAAGAAGTTTTGTAAACGAGAGTTGTCGCAAATGTATTTTCGAGAATTGCAATGAATTTTTCGATGTCCGAAGGCGTGCCGGAAACCGTCGCGTTGTAACCTTCTTCGGCGATGATAATCGTTCCCAAAATCGAAAGTTCGTCCATCGCGGATTTCAGCGTCGCTTTGATTTCCGGCAAATTCGCCAGACGCTTAAATTCATAAAATGTAATAATCTGAAAATTCATAAACTCGATTTCTAGCCGAACTTTTCGCCGCCGCTTATCTTGACGCCGTTCAAAAAATCTTTCGTCGTCATTCGCCGCTTGCCTTCGATTTGCAGTTCGTCAATTTGCAAAACGGTTTGGTTGCCGCAGCCGACCAGAAGTTTGCCTTTCGCTTCGAGAATTTCTCCGGCGTTGTGAAATTCGGCATCTGAAATTTCAAATTCGACGGCTTTCCAAACGGTTAGTTTCTTTTCCTGAAATTTCGTGTGCGAAGTCGGGAACGGCTGAAATCCGCGAACGCGATTGACAATTTCCGCTGCCGGTAAATTCCAATCAATCCAGCCGTCTTCTTTTCTCATAATCGGCGCGAACGTCGCCAGCGAGTCGTCCTGCGGCTGCGCGACCAACTCGTCCAACATCGCTAAAGTTTCCGAAAGCAAATCCGCGCCTGTGTAAGACAATCGCTGCATCAACTCAATCGCCGTTTCGTTTGCTCCAATTTCCGTTTCGCGCTGCAAAAGCATTCCGCCCGTATCTAAGCCCGCGTCCATCTGCATCGTCGTCACGCCGGTTTTTTCCTCGCCGCCGACAATCGCCCAGTTGACCGGCGCGGCTCCCCGATATTTCGGCAACAACGAGAAATGCACGTTAATCGCGCCGCGCGGAAACGCCTGCAAAAAAGTTTCGGGCAAAATTCGACCGTAAGCGACAACGACGGCGACATCGGCGTTCAGCGATTTGAAAGTTTCGAGCGCGTCGGGCGTTTTGATTTTCGTCGGCTGAAAAACCGGCAAATCGTTTTTCAGTGCCGATTCTTTGACGGGCGAAAACTGAATCTTATTGCCGCGCCCCGAAGGTTTGTCGGGCTGCGTATAAACCGCGACGACTTCGTGTCCGTCGAGCAAAATTCTTTCCAAACTCGGCACAGCCGCTTGCGGCGTTCCCATAAAAACTATTTTCATAACGAACTTTTTATCATAACGTGAGTTCGGGATAA
>CBDUBY010000234.1:0-5409 GCA_965365505.1 uncultured Pyrinomonadaceae bacterium
CGCGAACGCAGCGAATGGCGCACGGAAATTGATTCGGTCGTCAAATGTCTGCCGACGGTTTATCGTGAATTGATTCTGCTCAGACACACGCAGGATTTGAGCTACGACGAAATCGCTGAAGTGATGAATTTGCCGCTCGGCACGGTGAAAAATCGTCTGTTCAGAGCGCGTGAAATGATGCGCGATATGTTTGTCGAACGCGGATTTACCGGATTATAAAAGGAGAAAAACGATGAATTATAATCAAAATTATCAAATGCAGTATCAGCCGCCGATGAATCTTCAAACGCCCGAGCAGAAGCAGATGGGCTTGATTATACACCTGTCGCAACTGCTCAATCTGTTTATTCCGATTGCCGGAATCGTCGTCCCGATTGTGCTTTGGCAAACGCAAAAAGACAAAATGCCCGCGCTCGACGCGCACGGCAAAATGATTACTAACTGGCTGATTTCATCATTTATTTATTTTGTCGTATCGGCGATTTTGATGCTTGTCGTGATCGGTTTTTTCGGCATCCTCGCGGTCGGATTGATGAGCGTCGTTTTCCCGATTATCGGCGCGGTAAAAGCCAACAATGGTGAACTCTGGGAGTATCCGCTGACCATTAAATTTTTGAAATAATCAAGATGAATCCGCAAACCGCCCGCATTGAAGATTTCTGTTCGCATCGCAGCGAACTCGCCGCATATATTGACGGTGAGTTGTCGCCTGCGAAGGAACTTGAGTTGGAAATGCACTTGGCGACTTGCGTCAGTTGCAGTGAGGAATTAAATGAACAGAAAAAACTTCTTCAAACATTAAATTACGCATTGGAAGACGAAAGTGAAATCGAACTGCCCGCCAATTTCACACGCGTCGTCGTTGCCAATGCCGAAAGCAAGGTCAGCGGTCTGCGCCGACCGCAGGAACGAACCAGAGCGTTGTTTGTTTGCGTCGCGTTGTTTCTGCTGGTGCTTTTGAGTTTTGGCGGAGAAACGAAAACAGTTCTAAATACCATTGCCAAATTTGCTGATCAGTTTCTAGTCGTCGGCGGTTTTATCTGGAATTTGATTTATGATGTCGCAATCGGCGCGGCGATTATTTTGCGCTCGCTCAGTCATCAAATTGTTTCCAATGCAAATTTATCTTATACCGTATTAATCGGCTGCTTTTTTATTTCTCTGGTTTTTCTGGCGCGTGTCGTGACACGGTTGAATCGTTCTAAAATCTAAAATTCATACTCGGGAAAAGTGATTCAGACAAACCTCCGCACAAACATTTACGCGAATTTTCAAACTGCGGCGGCGCAAATGTTGGCGGTTAGTGTTTTTATTCTGCTCGCCGCCTGCGCCATTTACGCCCAATCGCCGAGCATTACCACGCAAGACGAAAATACTTTAACCATCGCAGAACCGCAGGGCGAAATTTATTCGTTCGGCAAAAACGTCATTGTCAAAGGCAACGCCAAAGGCATTCTGGTTTTCGGCGGCAATGCCGTTATCGAAGGCGCGGTTGACGGCGATGTTGCCGTTATCGGCGGTTCGATTTTTCAGAAAGAAACGGCTTCTATCAGCGGCGACGTGATAGTTTTCGGCGGCGCGTATCATCCCGAAAGCAAAACGCCGCTCCGCAACGCCGCAAAGGAAACGATTGTCTTCGCGATATTTGAAGAAGAATTCAGCCATATCGCCCAAAATCCTTCACAGATTTTCTCCCCGAGCTTTACTTTAGGGTTTTTAGCGCAACGGATTTTACTGCTTCTCTTTTGGTTCGTTATATCTTTGGCTCTGACGACGATTGCGCCCGGCGCGGTCAGTCGCGCGGTTGTCAGATTTCAGCTTTCCGCGCTGAAAGTTTTCGCTTTCGGGTCAGTCGGATTTATCATCACAATCGCGGTCGTTATGTCGAGTTTGAGTTATCTGCCAAATTACGTTTATACGATCGTGGTTTTGATGTGGTTCGTTTTGCTGCTTTTGAGTTTCGTTTTCGGGCGTGTCGCTCTGCAGGTAAGCGTCGGAAAACGAATACAGAAACACTTTTTACCGGAAAGTAAACAATCGGAAACGCTCGCGCTCCTAATCGGCGCGTTTGTCTGGACGGTATTGCTTTCAATTCCGTATTTGTGGGTTTTCGTCTTGATTATTCTCACTGCTGCCAGTTTCGGACTCGTCCTGACCGCCCGCGCAACTAGCGGCTGGCAAAAAACTTAAAGTCATTTCAACTGCTTACAATTCTTTACAAAAACAAACAAACCTTTAACAGCAAAATTACGTCTGTATATTTGATTCGAAAAGGCAACTTTATTTTCATCGGTTGCTTGTTAATTCCAGCAAACAAAACTACTGAAAAATTATGCGTCAGAAACTAATTTTATTGACTTTATTGATGTTTACAGCCAGCGCGACATTGCTTGTGCAAGCGCAGGAGGCGATGAAGCCGAGTGTTGTGCCGGGCGAAGTTTCATCGGTGTCCGCCAGCGAAATTGTTTTGCAGACAAAAGACGGCGCAGTGTCGGCAATCTTGTCTGATAAAACCGAATATAAACGAGTTTCGCCGGAGAATCCGAGTTTGAAAACCGCGACCGCCGCGACGTTTGCCGACATCGGCGCGGGCGATAAAGTTATCGTCACGGGAATTATGGCGGCAGATAAAAAATCAATTCCGGCGCGGGCGGTTTATCTGATGACCAAAGCAGACATCGCCGGCAAACAAACCAAAGACCAAGAGCAATGGAAAACACGCGGAATTTCCGGGCAAGTCGCGGCGGTTAACGCGCAAACTAAAGAAATCACTGTTTCGACGCGCGGAATGATGGGCGAAATAAAGACACTACTCACTCCGAATAATAACGCTAAGTTTCGTCGCTACGCGCAAGATTCGGTTCGATATGATGAAGCAAAGACCAGTTCGCTTGATGAAATAAAAGTTGGTGATATGATTCGCGCGCTCGGCGATAAATCAGCGGACGGCACGACCTTCAAAGCCGAGGAAATTATCAGCGGCTCATTTCAAACTATCGGCGGAACGATTACGGCGATTGACGCGGCGAAAAACGAAATTACAATCAGCAACATTCAAACTAAAAAGCCGGTGACGATTGTCGTCGGGCAGAATTCGGTTTTGAAGCAATTTCCGGCTGAAGCGGCGCAAAGAATGGCAGCGATTCAAACGGGCGGTGGCATGCAGCCTCCGGGCGGAATGCGCCCGCCGCAGGGAAATAATCAGAGCTCGCAGACTGCTCCGCCGAATGGACAAACAGCGCCAAACGGAATGCGACCGGGCGGCGGTGGAATGCGCGGCGCGGGCGGAATTGATGAAATGCTTGAGCGCTTTCCGACAATCACGATTGCAGATTTGAAAGTCGGCGAGATGATTGCATTTTCCAGTTCGAAGAATGAAAACGCCGACCGCGTGACGGCGATAAAACTTTTATCCGGCGTTGAGCCGTTTTTGAAAGCCGCACCGCAAACTGCCGGTAATAACAACGGACGGCGCGGCGCAGATTCGGGATTCAGCATTCCGGGACTCGAAGGCGGCGGGTTTTAATTAAAAGACAAAACATCATAAACACAGGATGAATAAAGCCAGAGCATCGGCGAAAGTTTTATTCATTTTTGCGTTTTTACCTTGTCCGCTTTTTTAGTGATTTTTTAATTTACAGGCGATAGCCGATTGAGAAACGCTCAATCATTTTTTTATATGAAACAGATAAAATTATTTTTATTTATCGGACTTATCACATTATTTTTTAATTCAGTAACACTCGCGCAAACGGCGGGAAGTCTGCGCGGGCAAGTCGTTGACAGTCTCGGCGCGGTCGTCGTCGGCGCAACGGTTATCGCTGTTAACGCGGGCGGTAAGGAAAAAAGCACCGTATCAAACAATCAGGGCGAGTTTACAATCACGGGACTGGCGCCGGGCAGTTACATTGTTCGAGTGACTGCGACGAATTTTGGTCTTTATGAAAACACAGCAGTTACAATCGAGTCCGGGCAGAGCGAAGAATTGATCGTTGCTTTATCGGTTCAAGCCGCAACGGAAAACGTGGACGTTTCGGTGAATGAGGGCGTCAGCACCGACAACGAAAATAACGCGAGCGCGACGGTTTTGAAAGAGAAAGATTTAGAAGCCCTGCCCGATGATCCGGCAGAACTCGAAGCGGCTTTGCAGGCGTTAGCCGGACCATCGGCGGGACCGAACGGTGGGCAGATTTACATTGATGGTTTCACCGGCGGCAGACTTCCGCCGAAAGAAGCAATTCGGGAAATCCGCATCAACCAAAATCCGTTTTCGGCGGAATTTGAGCGCCTGGGTTTTGGTCGAATCGAGATTTTGACCAGACCCGGCTCAGACCGCTGGCGAGGGCAGGCGTTTTTGAATTTTAACGACGAGAGTTTGAATTCACGAAATCCGTTTTCCCGAAACCGCGCTTCGAGTCAGTTTAGATATTACGGCGGCAGCGTCAGCGGTCCGATTCAGAAAGGGAAATCTTCTTTTTTTCTGGACATTAACAACCGCGAAGTGGACAACGCGACAGTTGTCAACGCGCTCATTTTAGACCCGACTTTTAATTACACAAATTTTCAGGAAGAATACGGAATTCCGACCCGGCGATTTTCCTTTAGCCCGCGCGTTGATTACCAGTTAAATGAAAACAACACGCTGATCGCGCGTTACAGTTTTTCGCGCAATACGACGGACAATCTCGGTATCGGCGACACTTCTTTACCGTCACGCGCTTACGAGTCGAGAAACACCGAACACGATTTTCGTCTTACGGAAACGATGATTATCAATCCGAAAACTATCAACGAAACTCGGTTCCAGTATGAAATCGAGCGCAGCGAGCAGACGGGCGACAATTCCATTCCAAGCATCGTCGTTCCGTCAGCGTTCACCGGCGGCGGAGCGCAAATCGGGTTGAATTTCAACAACAATAACAATTGGGAGTTGTCTAATTACACGACGACGACTTTGGGCAAAGCCTCGCAGCATTCGATTAAATTCGGCGCGCGAGTTCGCGGCGTGACCATCAAAGACCGCTCGGAATCTAATTATGGCGGCAGTTTTACGTTTCCTGGATTTTCTTATTGCTTCAATGGTGACGGAACGGCTTGCCGCAACGCCGACGGAACATTGGTTACGCCGCCGGTAATTTTGGCTGACGGAACGACGTTTACGGGAACGACGCTCAGTCCGCTTGAGCAGTATCGTCAAAATCTTTTGGGTAACACCGACGCGCGTTTTAACCCGACGCAGTTCAATATTACGACGGGCGAGCCGTTGGCAAATGTTTCGCGTTACGATGTCGGCGCCTTTATCACCGACGATTGGCGCGTCAGCCCGGCATTAACTTTGGGCTTCGGTCTGCGTTACGAAAATCAAACAAACATCAAAGACAACCTGAATTTTGCGCCGCGTTTTTCGTT
>CBDUBY010000235.1:0-5357 GCA_965365505.1 uncultured Pyrinomonadaceae bacterium
GATTGTTATATTGATAAAAATCCTGTGAGATTGCCGAAATATGACGGCGTTCTGATTTTGCTGGATTTCACGCTCGCTCGACGCTTCTCGATTTAGTGTTTTGTTAATTTCATTTGCGATTTTCCTCGATTTCTCGCAAACTAATCTCGTTCTTTTGATTTCAACTACAACAATTCGGAAAAAGTGGAAACGCAAGCCATCACAACTTACGTCGGACTCGGCTCAAACCTGGGCGACCGGGCGAGTAATCTTTTGCTCGCCGTGCGCGGGTTGATGGAAGCCAGCTTTACGGTCTGCAAACTTTCCGCCATTTACGAAACCGCGCCGTTCGGCGTTGAAAATCCGCAGGAACACCAGCCGTATTTAAATATGGTGGCGGAGATTCATGTTACAAATATCTCGCCGTCGCAAATGCTGGCGCGAATGCTTAGAATCGAATATCTGCTCGGTCGGCGTGACAAAAATCTGAACAAGCCGCGCACGGTTGACCTTGACTTACTGCTTTACGGCGACCGTCAATGCCAAACAGAATTTTTAACCGTGCCGCACCCGCGAATGCACGAACGCCGCTTTGTTTTAGTTCCGCTCGCCGAACTCGCGCCGCACTGCATTCATCCGATCCTAAATGAATCCGTGCAGGAAATTCTCAATTCGTGCGCCGACGATTCAACGGTCAAACGCTGGAATCCGCAATCCGCAATCCAAAATTCAAAATCCAAAATCGAATATGGCATATCTACAACCCGATAAACCCGAAAAAGTCTATGTTCCCGCGCTTCGTGCGGCAAAAGAGCGCGGCGAAAAACTTGTTTGCCTGACGGCTTACGATTACCCGTCAGCCAGAATCGTGGACGAAGCGGGCGTGGAAATCATTCTCGTCGGCGACAGTATGGGCAACGTGATTCACGGTTACGGCAATACGATTCCCGTGACTTTGGACGAAATTTTATCAGCCGTCAAAGCCGTCAAACGCGGTTCGAGCCGCGCTCTGATTGTCGCCGATATGCCCTACGGAAGTTATCACACGGGCGAAAACACCGCCGTTAAAAACGCGCTGGTTTTGATGAAAGACGGCGGCGCGGAAGCCGTCAAATTAGAAGGCGGGCGCAACCGTGTCGAACTGGTAAAAAGATTGGTTGACGAAGAAATTCCCGTGATGGCGCACATCGGATTAACGCCGCAATCGGTTCACAAACTCGGCGGTTACAGCGTGCAGGGAAAAACTTCGGACGCGGCGCAGCGTTTAATCGAAGATGCTAAAATGCTCGAAGAAGCCGGCGCGTTTGCCATCGTTTTAGAACTCGTGCCGCGTGAAATTGCCGAGATTGTCACGAACGAATTAACTATTTCAACGGTCGGCATCGGAGCGGGCGCAAATTGCGATATACAGGTTTTAGTGCTTCACGATTTGGTCGGTTTGAGCTTCGGCAGGCTGCCGCGCTTCGTCAGACAATACGCGAATATCCGCGAAGTGATGACCAAAGCGATTCAGAATTGGACGGAAGACGTGAAAAACGGCACGTATCCGAGCGATAAAGAATCTTACGGAATGCCGAAAGACGTTGATACGGAGAGCTTCAAAACAAAGGCTTCTTAGTTTATGGAAATTATCAACCGCCGCGCCAGAATGTCGTCGCTGACGCGCAAACTCAGGCGCGAAAATAAAACCATCGGTTTCGTGCCGACAATGGGCGCGCTGCACGAAGGGCATTTGTCTTTGGTCGAAGAAGCGCGTCAGATGTGCGATGTCGTCATCGTTTCGATTTTCGTCAACCCGACGCAGTTTAATGAAAACGCCGACTTTAATAAATATCCGCGCGATTTGACCAGCGACGCCGAGCGTTTGACCGAATATCAGGTTGATTATATTTTCGCACCCGACGAGCAGGAAATTTACGTGGAGGATTTTTCGACTTATGTTTATGTCGAAGGCTTGACCGAAACTTTGGAAGGCGCGTCGCGTCCCGGACATTTTCGCGGCGTAGCGACCGTCGTCACGATTCTTTTTAACACGATTCGACCGGACTACGCTTTTTTCGGGCAGAAAGACGCGCAACAGGTCGCCGTCATCAAACGGCTGACGCGCGATCTAGGTTTTGATACGGAAATCATTGTCGGGCGCACTGTCCGCGAAGAATCCGGCTTGGCGATGTCTTCACGAAACACGCATTTGACCGCCGAAGAAAGACAAAAGGCTTCGATTATTTATCAGGCTTTGCGGAAGGCGAAACTAGCCGTTAAAGAGGGCGAACGAAATGCCGTGCGAATCGCTGAACTCGTGCGCGAAAAGATTGAAACCGAGCCGCTCGCCCAACTCGATTACGTCGCCGTCGTTGATGCCGACACGCTCGAATCAATCGAAAGAATCGGTGAAAACGCCGTTTTGATTGCCGTTGCCGCGCGTTTCGGCAATATTCGTTTAATTGATAATACGGTTATCAACCGCAAATTATAAACTTCCCGGCAGATGCAATCAGTGGCAGCAAACTTGCATCTAAATAAATGAGCTTCAAAAAGTTTATGAAGTTCAAAAATATATGAAAAACATTAAATCATTGTTCTTGATTTTCAGTTTTATATTCGCGTCTTCGTTATTTGCTTCGGCGCAAAATTTGATTGCGCTTGACGGCGGAAAAGTTGATGTGTCAAACCAGGACGGCAAAGTCGTCGTGCTGTCAATCGGCGCAAGCTGGCTGCCGCTCTCGGCACAGCAAGCGGTCATCACCAATCGTCTTGCCAAGAAATTCGCCGGTCGAGATGTCGTGATTTATTTCGTCGCCACCGATTCGACTTCGCAAAAATCGAAAAACTATGCGAGCGACGAAGAGTTAAACGGCTTCGTAACGAAAAATAAATTAACCGTTTCCGTTTTGCGCGATTCAGACGGCGGACAGACGTTGAAAAAATATGCGATTGACCAACTGCCTTCGTTCGTAATTCTCGGCAAAGACGGCAAACCGGCGACCGAAGCCTTTGGCGGCATTGACCCGAAAAGCGATATTTTCACACCGATTGCGGCGGCGATTGAAAAACTTTTATAAGCAGGATTTTAATAAAGAAAACAGGCTGAACAATTAAATTGTTCAGCCTGTTTTCTTTAGAGAGCTTTCAATAATTCATAAACCAAACTTACCGGCAAGCCGACGACGTTCCAGTAATCGCCTTCGATTTGTTCGATGAAAAGCGCGGCTTGTGCCTGGACAGCATACGCGCCCGCTTTATCGAGCGGTTCGCCTTTCTCGATTAGAAATTCGATTTCAGCGTCGGCGAGCGCGGCGAATTTAACTCGTGTTCGCTGCAAATCAATTTTCGTTTCTAAATTCCCTTCCGCGACTTTTACCAGAGCCACGCCCGTCAAAACTTCGTGCCAGTTTCCCGACAGCAATCGAAGCATTCTTCGCGCGTCGGCTAAATCCTTTGGCTTGCCGATGATTTGATTTTCAATCACGACTGTTGTGTCCGCGCCCAAAACCAAAGCGTCCGTATATTTTACGGCAACCGCTTCGGCTTTTTCCCGCGCCAATCTACGCACGTAATCTTCGGGCGTTTCATTCGGCAACTCGGTTTCGTCTATGTCGGCGCTTTCCTTTTCAAAATCCCAACCGACTGCCGTTAAAATCTCGGCGCGGCGCGGGCTTGCCGAGGCTAAAATCAATTTCGGAAGTTTAATCATTGAACATTTTCCCCGAAGCATTTACATTTATAACTTGTTCGATGATAAATGAATTTTGTCCGGCAAACCAATGGAAGACCTTTTTCGCGCACTGCCAAAACTTCTGAAAGAATTCGAGGACAACGAAAATGTTCGCGAAGCGGTCGTGTTTGCCGCGTGGCGCAAAATCGCGGGAGAAAGCCTTTCGGAACATACCATTCCGTTTCGACTGTTCAACAAACATCTAATTATCGCGGTCGCCGATAAAATGTGGAAACGACACTTGGAAACTTTAAGCGGGCAGATGATTTTCAAATTAAACTCCGCGCTCGGACAAGCGATTGTGACGTTTATCGAGTTTCGGATTGACGAAGCGACGCTCGATGCGGAACGCGCCAAACATCGAAAAAGTTTAATGACCGACGCGCAACAAGTTGAAATCGCGCTCGAAGAAGTCACGCCCAAAATGCGGCAATCGGCGGACGCGATTAAAGACGACAATCTGCGTTACCAATTTTTGCTCGCGGCGGGCAGTTGTCTGGCGCGGAAAAAGAGAATGAAATAACTTTATAATTTATGGACGTAAGAAAAATAGCCAAACTCGCGCACTTGGAAATCACCGACGAAGAAGTTGCGCTTTATACGCCGCAGATGGCGAACATCGTCGCGTATGTCGAGCAGTTGAACGAACTCGACACGGAAAATGTCGAGCCGATGCTCGGCGGTTTGACCGCGGAAGGCGAAGCGACCCAAACGATTCGCAGCGACGCGCCGCACGAATCTTTGGGACAGGAAAAGGCTCTCGACCAAGCACCGTCGAAAGTCGCCGGACATTTTCAAGTGCCGAAGGTTTTATGAGTTTTAAGTTTCAGGTTTCAGGTTTCAGGTTTCGGAGTTTGATTCTTAAATTCAAACCACACGGCGCGAGGCGGTCTTTACTTTTCGCTTTTTACTTTTCACTTTTCACTTTCGCCGCGTGCAGCGTTCCGAATCTGGAAGAGCCCGAATGCACCGAAGCGCGGCTGGCGGTTAAGGAATTCTATTCGGTACATTTCGGCAATGATATGCAGCCGTCGGAACAGTATCTTGAAAAGAGAAAAAAATTTCTGACCGACGATTTGAAAATTTCCGTGTCGAAAAACTTGCGCGGCAAATACGATTATTTTACTTTGACCGAAGATTATCCGAAGGCGTTTCGCATCGGCGAATGTCAGGTGAGCGAGGCGAATAAGACGATTTTCCAAATCGTGTTTTTTTGGAAAGACGACGCGCGCAGCGAACAGCGTGAAATCAAAGTCGAAGCCGTAAAACAAAACGGTCAGTGGTTGATTAATAAAATTTTTTAACGAATGAGCGAGATAAAAACAGCAATCGAAAAAACTCTGGATAACGCCGAGCGTCTAAACGGCGAATTGAATTCTTTTCTAAAAATTGAGCGCGAATACGCGATGAATCGCGCCGCCGAAGTCGAAAACGACGGCGCGGAACAATCGTTGAAAGGCGTGGCAATCGCCCTTAAAGACAATATCTGCACCAAGTTTTCGCAAACCTCTTGCGGCTCGCGGATTTTGGGCGCATTTCGTCCGCAGTATAACGCGACCGCCGTTGAACGATTGTTGGACGCGGGCGCGGTCGTCGTCGGCAAGACGAATATGGACGAGTTTGCGATGGGTTCGTCGAATGAAAATTCGGCGTTCGGCGCGGT
>CBDUBY010000236.1:0-5245 GCA_965365505.1 uncultured Pyrinomonadaceae bacterium
ATAAATTTATCGGTCGTAATGCCGAAAATCGCCGGAATCGAATCAACCGCGAAAACAATGTCGGCGACGTTTATTACGATAAGAACCAGCAGCAGCAGCGTTCCGGTGCGTTTGCCGTCAACTTCGACGAAAAACTTTTCGCCGTCATAGCGTTTTGAGATGCGAATAAAGCGAGTCGTCAAATTAACAATCCAACTGTCTTCGGGGTTAAATTCGTCGTCGTCGGAAAACATTTTGATTCCCGTATAAATCAGAAACGCGCCGAAAATATACAAAATCCAATGAACCCTTTCGACCAGTTCCGCGCCCGCAAAAATCATCACCATTCGCAGCACCAGAGCCATGAAAATTCCCCAGAAAAGTGCGCGATGCTGATATTTTTTCGGAACCTTGAAAAAGTTGAAGATCAAAAGAAAGACGAACAGGTTGTCAATCGAAAGCGAGAGTTCGACCAAATAGCCGGTGAAAAACAATTTGGCGTGACCAATGCCGAACTGCCAGAGAAGAAAAATATTGAACAGCAGCGCGAGCGAAATCCAAACCGCGCTCCAAGCTAAAGTTTCGCGTCGGGTCGGCGCGTGCGAATGCCGGTTGACAATGCCGACATCAACAAACAGCGCGACAAGGATGACTGCGAAGAAAAAAATCCAAGCCCACAACGGATATTCCATACTTGATTAACATACAAGGTTTGCGTGGGGAAACGCAAAAAAGACAACGGGCAAAAATAAAAGCAAGAGTCGAAACCCTTGCTTTTATTTCAGAGCGATTCGCATTAATTCAGGGCATAAAACTATAAACCAGAACGCCGGTCACGCTGACCGGAACGCCTTGCAGCATCGTCGGCGCAAATCTAGAACTTCGCGCCGCCTGTTCTGCCGCCTGACGAAGTAACGGATGACCTGAAACGGCACTCGCCGAAACAACGTCGCCCTGTTCGTTAATTGTTATCTGAACATTGACCGCACCGCTGGCTTGAACGGCTCTCGCCGCTGCCGGATATTCGGGTTTCGGCAAACTGATTGCTTTGCCGTTTAGAACGCCGCCGGAAACTTTCTTCGGCATTTCGCCTGTATTAGTTACCGGCACGTCCATATCTCCTTGAACCGTCAATCCGGTTGACGATTTGTTTGTAAAATACATCTCTGCGTTCACCGCGCCGCGCGGCGTTTCCATATACCGCAGCACCTTCAAAGTTTTGCCTTCATCAATTAATTCCCAAATCTCGTTGATTTTTATTGTGACACCGCCCATTTCATTATTGAAAACTCTGGTCACGGTCAGATTCAATTTGCCGTCCGCCATCGCTACGGCTTTGCGCGTTTCCTTGCCTGCCATTACTCCGCTGCCGATGTCAACAATCGTATCTTTGCCTTCGAGATTGTAAGCTACGGCTTGCGCGCCGCCGCCGTTACGTGCCGCGCCGCGCACGTCGCCTTTTGCCATTTTTGTCAGGCTAAAGATATTTAATTCCTGCTGTGTTTGGGTTACTTTCAGCGTTAATGATTCAATCGGCATTGTTTCGGGTAATATTGATCTGCTTACATCGAGCGTCCAATCACCCGTGAAATTCGATTTCGCAGTTTGCGCTGAAACCGCCGCCGCCAATAATAACGAAATAATCGTTGTTAAAATGATTTTCTTTTTCATAACTATTTACTCCAGAGATTTAAGTTTGAAAAGTTCAAACGCTTTGACGCGAAGAACGACCGTTTGCTTAAGCTAAAGTTTTCAAGTTTCCGCCACAACTTCTGCCGCGCCTTCTTCGCGGTTGTGCAGTTTGCTGTTTTTATAGCCGTAAAGAAAATATATCACCAAACCGACCGCCAGCCAGACACCGAACCGAATCCAGTTGGTAATGCCGAGTTCGGTCATCAGATAAGTGCAGGACATCACGCCCAAAACCGGAATCAGCGAAAGGCGATGCACGAAGCACAACGCCGTCATCACGAGCGCGAAAATTATAAATACGAAATACGGAACTTTGTGCAGAACTGCGTCGAACGTGGTTTCGTCTTTGGCAGGCGTGTAATCGGTGAAGAAACGTATCACCGCGTCGCCGTTAAAATAAATTATCAAACCCATTAAAACGACGAACAAAATCGGCGCAATCCACTGTGAACTCAGATACGGCACGAAGCGTTTTTCTCCGGCGAATTCTTTGTCTTTAACCAAAACGCCGGCGCAGACGATGGTGAATGCGAACAGCGTCCCGATGACCGACAAATCCGTCACTTCCGACAGATTCATAAACAACGCGGGAATCGCCACCACAAAGCCTGTCACAATCGTCGAAAACCAGGGCGTGCGGAATTTCGGGTGAATCGAAGAGAATATTCGCGGCAGCAGACCGTCGCGGCTCATCGCCATCCAGAGACGCGGCTGACCGAGTTGGAAAACCAGCAAAACGGTGGCGATGGCGATAATCGCGCTGACGGCAACGATGCCTTCGACCCACGGAAGATTCACGCCGCCTTCTTTTCCGAACACGAACGCAAGCGGGTCGCCGACGTTAAGCTGCGTGTAATTGACCATTCCCGTCAAAACCAGCGCGAGCAGAATATATAAAACCGTGCAAATAATGAGCGAGTAAATCATTCCGCGCGGCAAAGTTTTATAAGGGTCTTTGCATTCCTCAGCAGTTGTCGAAAGCGCGTCGAAACCGATGTAAGCGAAGAAAACCGCCGCCACGCCCGCCATCATTCCGCCGAAGCCGTTCGGCGCGAACGGCGTCCAGTTTTCCGTCTTGACATAAAATGCTCCCAACACAATGACCAAAAGAATCACTGCCAGTTTGAGCGCGACTAAAATGTTGGAAACTGTTTTCGATTCGCGGATACCGATATAAACCAGAACCGTAATCAGAACAACGATGCCGAGCGCGGGCAAATCGGCGATAATCGGAAGTCCGCCGATTTGCGGCGCGTTTGCCCAAGCCGCGTGCGCGTCGAGTTGGGCGCAGTTGACAATCGCGTCTTTCGCTTTGCAAGCCGTCTGCAGTGTTTCAAAGGTTTTGCCGTCAGCGATTGCCGTCTGAACCGCGTCGTATCCGGCGTGCGCCGTGCGGTAATCCATCGTGTAGTTAAACGGAATGTTGATGCCGTTCGCGCTCAATAATCCGGTAAAGTATTCGCTCCACGAAATAGCGACGGCGATGTTGCCGATGGCGTATTCGACCAGCAAATCCCAGCCGATAATCCACGCCAGAAGCTCGCCGAAACTCGCGTAGGCGTAAGTGTAAGCCGAACCCGCAATCGGAATTTTCGAGGCGAATTCGGCGTAACACAAAGCGCAGAAGCCGCAGGTGATCGCCGAAAAAATAAAAAGAAAAATTACCGCCGGTCCGCCGTCGAACGAAGCCTTGCCGACCATTGCGAAAATGCTCGCGCCGATAATCGCCGCGATGCCGAGCATCGTCAAATCGAATGTGCCGAGTGAACGGCGCAAGCCGGTGTTGTCGCCTGGAACGGTTTCCGCATCGGCAAAACCGGCGGCGGCATCGGCTTGGATTTGGGCGATGGATTTTTTGCGAAATAATGATTTCATAATTTGGTCTTAAGTCTTGGGTATCAGGTCTTTGGTACTAAAATCAGTTTGAGCTTTTCCAAGCCCCAAAACCTAAAACCTAAGACCATTTATGTTGTTTGCGAATTTTGAACGAAAAATAAAAAAGATGCAATGGAAATCGGGAGAAATTAGTCATTTTTTATATTTAAGCCCGTAAAACCTGAAAGCGATTCAAGTTTTTCCGGTTCTTACCTTTTTTCCAAACAAATGAATAACCGTCCGATTCACGAAAATCTAGACACTTCGTATGTCAATTTGTCGGCACTGGTGCGCTATCTGCGCCGCCGACAGTTTGCCGGAAACATCCGCGTCGAACTAAGCGGCTACGAAGCCGACGTTTCACTCACCGCAACGAACGAAATGCGCGTTCGCGAACACGACCGCATCACCGGAAGAATTTCCGAAGGCGAGGAAGCGCTGCAAAGATTGTTGATTCGCGCCCGCGAACCGGGCGGAATTATCAACGTTTATCAAGCCGTCGCCGAAGAGAAAATTGAGCCGCCGATTGAAAAACCTGTTCCGATTGTCGAAAGACTGGTTCAGCCAATCGAAGAAAAACCGATGCCGCTCGAAGCGCAGCAAGAAGTTCTCAGCGTCGCCGCCAAACTGCCGGTTCAAAACAAAAATCATAAAAACGGACATCATAAAACCGCTGAAATCGAGGCGGCGATTATTACCGCAAATTTGCCGCAGATAAAAGCGCAGCCGCCGGAATTTCCGTTTGAACTAAGCAACAACTTCGAAGCCAGAGCCAAACAGACGAATCTGCCTGCGGAGGATTGGCAAATGCTTTTGAATCTGACCGCCGAACTGCTCAACGCAATTGATAAAACTCTCGCCGGAGCGAATCTCGAATTTACACTGGCGTTTGAGAAAGCCAGAACCGAAATTTCCGGCGACTACCCATTCTTAAATCCGGCGTCCGGCATTTTCGATTACCGAATGGGCAAAATCACCGTGCGCGAGCAAATCAACGCGAAACTTTTCGCCGCCAGCATTAACGAAGCCCTGCGCCGCATTTTGGAAAAACTCGGACGTAACCCAAAATTTTCGAACGTCTATCAAAGCACGACGCACAAAATTCTTGCCCTTATCGAACGGCGTAAACCGCTCTACGATAAATTTTCCATTACGCCGCAGCTTGCCAAAACAATTGGAATATAAAATTTGCTTTTATGAATCCGATATTGATTTCTCACCGAATATTATTTTGTGAAGCTAAATTGTTTTAGCTTTGCGTTGAGCGATAATCTGTTTTGTTATTTATGATAAAACAAATTATAACTCTAATTCATCTCCTTTTTTGAACTGAAAATGCCGGACGTTTTTCACCAAAAACGTCCGGCATTTTTGGGTTTGTCGTGCCTTTATTATTTGCTGTATGTTAAAATCGCTCTTTAATTTATTACGAATTTATTTAACTTTATGATGACAGGCAACGATATTAGACGAAAATTTTTAGAATACTTTGAAAAACACGGACACAAAATTGTCCATTCATCGCCGCTTCTTCCGGCAAATGACCCGACGCTTTTATTTACGAACGCGGGAATGAATCAATTCAAAGACGTTTTCACGGGACAGGAAAAACGCGATTACAATCGCGCCACGAGTTCGCAGAAGTGCATCCGCGCGGGCGGCAAGCATAACGATTTGGATGAAGTCGGGAAAACCGCCA
>CBDUBY010000237.1:0-5236 GCA_965365505.1 uncultured Pyrinomonadaceae bacterium
GAACTCAGATATTTCGGCGGTCTTTCGGTCGAGGAAACGGCGGAAGTTTTGGGCGTGTCGGAAATTACTGTCAAACGCCATTGGCGAATGGCAAAAGCGTGGCTGGCAGAAGCGATTAGCGGATAAATTTGCGGAAAACCATTTACTTAGAAATCTTAATCCAAGTCGTTTATTTTTAGTTCGATTTCCTTTTTCCTTATAAATGAATCCAGAACGATGGGCAAAAATTGAAGACGTTTTTCAGTCCGCGCTCGACCTGAAAGCGGGCGGCGAACGCGAGGAATTTTTGCGCTCGGAATGCGGCGATAACGCAGAGTTGCGCCGCGAAGTCGAAAAATTGATCGCCCGTTACGAAGCCGAAGAATCATTTCTCGAATCGCCCGTCTGGACAGACAGCCTTTTGATGCAGCCGTCGCTCAAACAGCAAATCGCGCATTCATTGGAAAGCGAAATACCGCTTGCCCGCGAAGAAAAGCAACCTTTTATCGGCAGACAAATCGGCGCGTATCGCTTGACCGAGGAACTCGGCAAAGGCGGAATGGGCGTGGTTTATTTAGCCGAACGAGCCGACGGCGAATTTCACCAGCGCGTTGCCATCAAACTTATTAAGCGCGGAATGGACACGGATTTTATCGTCAAACGGTTTCGCCACGAACGCCAAATCGCCGCGACGTTAAATCATCCGAATATCGCTCGCCTGCTCGACGGCGGCACGACCTCGGACGGTTTGCCGTATTTCGTGATGGAGTTTGTTGACGGCAAACCGTTTTTCAAATACAGCGAAACAAAACGTCTCAATCTGCGGCAGAAGTTAAATCTTTTCCTGCAAGTTTGCCGGGCAATCAGTTACGCGCACAATAAACAAATTATTCACCGCGACATCAAGCCGGGCAACATTTTAGTAACCGACGACGGCGAACCGAAGCTGCTCGATTTCGGCATCGCCAAAATTCTCGACCCTGATTTGATTCACGATTCGGTGATGCCGACAGCGACGCAGATGCGGCTGATGACGCCCGAATACGCTTCGCCCGAACAAGTGCGCGGCGATGAAATCACAACGGCGAGCGACCAATACAGTTTGGGCGTTTTGCTTTATGAATTGTTGACCGGAGCGCGTCCGTATAAATTTCCGTCGCGCTCGCCGCACGACATTGCCAGAATTATCTGCGAAGAAATACCAAGCGAACCGTCGAGCGGCGAGTTCGGGAAAATGCTTTCGGGCGATTTGATTTTAGATGAGGATTTTTGTTTGAAACTCGATCGCATAGTTTTGAAAGCCCTGCGGAAAAATCCCCTGGAGCGGTATGCGTCGGTCAAAGAATTTTCCGCCGACATCGAACGCTTCTTGAAAAACGAGCCGGTGCGCGCCGAATCATTCACAGGCGAAAAAGCAGTGTTGGCGACAGCCCGGAAACATATTATTCCTGCGACAAACAGTAATCAAAAATCAATCGCCGTTCTGCCCTTCAAGATTTTGAATAAAGATTCGGGCGAAGACACGAACGGCAGTAGATTTTTGGGAGTCGGTTTGGCGGACGCGATGATCGCGCGGCTGTCGAACGTCCGGCAGCTCGTCGTGCGCCCGACAAGTTCAGTTTTGCGTTACGGCGCAATCGGGGCGGATTCATTCGCGGCGGGCGAAGATTTAAGCGTTGAATTTGTTCTGGACGGCAACATCATCAAAACCGAAACGCGCATTCGAGTTTCCGTCCAGTTATTAAAAGTCGGCGACCGCTCGATTGTCTGGGCTGAACGTTTTGATGAAGATTTCACTGACGTTCTGACTTTGGAAGACACTATTTCGATGCGCGTCGCCGAATCAATCGTGCCGCAGATGACAACGGGCGAATTGAAAAATCTGGCAAAGCGCGGAACCGACGACGCGAAAGCCTACGAAGCGTATCTGCGCGGGCGTTATCACTGGAATACATTTACCGAAACGAGTTTCGCGCAAGCCTTCGTCGCGTATCACGAAGCAATTGCTCACGACCCGGATTATGCTCTGGCGCACGCCGGAATCGCCGATTATTATATTTGGCTCGGCATTTTCGGCGTTTTGCCGCCGAGAGAAACTTATCAACCGGCGATTCAGTCCGCGCTCCGCGCCGTCGAGATTGACGCGCAGCTTCCCGAAGCGCACGCCGCGCTCGGCTTCGCGCGTCTGCTCGGCGAATACGATTGGGCGCAGAGCGAACGCGACATTCGCCGCGCGTTGTTTTTGAATCCGAATTATGCGGTCGCTCATAATTGGCTGGCGATTCTGCTGATGACGGCGGCGCGTTTCGACGAAGGACTCGAACATGCTCGCCGCGCGGTCGAACTCGACCCGCTGACGTATCAAAATTACCGCACGTTATCAACCGGATTTTATTTCGCGCGTCGTTACGAGGAATCGCTCGCCGAGATTGACCGCACGATTGAAAAGTTTCCGCTGCACGGCGTCGTCCACGCCAGCCGAAGCTGGAGTCTGCGCGCGCTTGGACGCACGGCGGAAGCTGTCGAAAGTTCGCGCAAAGCCGTCGCCGCCGCGAACGGCGCGATTTACGTTTCGTTCAATCTCGCGCAATCGCTCGCGGCTGATGGACGGCGCGACGAGGCACTCGAAACGGTACGGCAAATCGAAACGAACGAGAAAATTCAATATGTTTCCAAGTATCAAATCGCGGTCGTTTATTGTTATTTAAGGGAAACGGAAAAAGCCCTCGACGCGCTCGAAGCGGCGTTGGCGGACGGCGAAGGCTGGCTGGTTTGGCTGGCGGTCGAACCGGCGCTCGACGCGCTGCGCGACGAGCCGCGTTTTATCGAAGTTTTGCGGCGCGTTCAAGCGTCGAAAACATCCGCGCATATTGCTTCCGCGTCGAACAAAATTTTTACGGCGGAAACAATACCGATGCCGACGACGGAAAAAATTGTTTCGTCGCGCCGCGCCGGAATTAAACAGGGCGCGTTTTTAATAATTGTCAGTTTTCTGCTGCTGCCGATTCTCGTCGTTTTAGTCGCGTCAATTGATTTTCTCACGCCGATTCATTTGTTTTTAGTTTTTTTGCTCACTTTCGGCGGCGGCTTGATCCGCATCATTTACGCTTTTTTCTTTGAACCGAAATTCGCGCCGCATCAAGCTGGCAATTCATCGCCGAATCTCGACGTTTTATTTTCGTCGCGTGAGACGGCTGTTTATCATTCAAATCAAACCGGCGCGAAGATTTCAACTCAAACAGGCGACTCGAATCGGCTTGTCCCGAAATCGCTTAAATACGCTGCGGCGGCGAGTATTTTGTTATTCGTCGGCTTCCTGATGTATCAAATCGTCACTCATACGACGATTGATTTATCCGACACGCCGCCGAGCCAGCGCTGGAAAAACACTTTTGCCTCTACAATGAATCTCAAACGCCTGACGACTTCGGGCAAAGCCAGGCAAGCGATGATTTCTCCCGACGGCACGAACATCGTTTATATTGTTGAGGAAACAGCCAGGCAAAGTTTGTGGCTGCGTCCGGTTGATTCGGATAATCCGAAACAACTCGTCGCGCCGGAAGATGTATTTTACAGCGAGTTGAGTTTTTCCCCGGACGGTCAGAGCGTCTATTATCGGGTCAGGCGCGCAGCCGATAGAATTCTCTACCGCATTTCGGTGAATGGCGGCGTGCCGGAAAAAGTTTCGACTAACGTCTATAATTTGTTCGCTATATCTCCCGACGGGCGGCGAATAGTTTATGACCATCAAAATTCAGATAATAAACAGCACAGCTTATTCGTCGCCGAACTCGACGAGAAATCAAATATAAAATCCGCCGAAACGCTGTTCGTCCTCGATTTACCGAATTATTTTCCCGGCGGCATTTCTTTTGCGCCCGACGGCAGAAAATTCGCTTATCCGCGCAGCGTGATTGAGAACAATAGAGAAGTCATCAATCTTTACGTTTATGATTTTGAAACAAAAGTGAATGAGCGCCTCGGCGCGGCGGATTTTGACCGGATAAATGCGACGGCGTGGCGCGCGAATGGCGAGGAAATCGTTATTTCCGCCAGCGAAAACAATTCCGCGCCGCATCAATTGTGGACGGTTGATTTCCCGTCCGGCGAAGTGTCGCGCCTGACCAACGATTTTACCGATTATTTGGGCGTGAGTTTGACGGCTGATTCGACGGTTCTGGCGACGACGAAGATAAGCGAAGTTTCTAACATCTGGACGGCTGAACTGTCCGAATCGAATCAAAATTACGAATCGAAAACGAAACAAATCACGAGCGCGTTCGACCGGCAGGACGGCATTAACGGCGTAAATTGGACGAAGGACGGGCGAATTCTGCATACCGCCGCAGCGGGCTCGGAACGCGGCATCGCATTAATGAACCGCGACGGAACGAATAGTCAACGGATTGCGACCGGTGCGGCTAATCCGAGTTTTCCGACACTCACGAGCGATAATCATTATTTGATTTACGCCGACAAAAAAGGGCAGGAATTGAACATCTGGCGCTTTGATATAATCGAAAATGTGTTGGAACGAGTTTCTTCAAAATATGCCGTTACACCGACGCTCGCGCCCGACAATCGTTCAGTCTTTTATTCGACGCTGCTGAACGCCGCAAGCAATAAATTAACCGTTCACCGGAAATCTTTTGACGGCGGCGAAGAATCGCCGCTGACCAACGCCACGAGCGTTCGCCCCGTTGTTTCGCCCGACAACCGATTGGTCGCCTGTAATTTCTCCGGCGAGGAAACAAACAGCATCTGGCAAATCGCTGTGCTGCCTTTGAACGGCAATGACGCGCCCAGAATTATTAAGCCGTATGTCAACAATTTTTTCCGCAATCCGCAGGAACGCCCGCTCGCGTGGTCGCCCGACGGAAAATTTTTGTATTTCCTGAACAACGCCAACAACGTCAACAACATATTTCGAGTCGCCGTCGTAGGCGACGCAAAGCCCGTTCAAATGACGCATTTCACTTCCGGCGAAATTTTCGATTTCGCCCTCGCTCCCGACGGCAAAACGCTCGTCCTCGCTCGCGGCTCGATTTCGAGCGACGTGGTGATTTTCAGAAACACCAGGTAAAGACGAAACGCCCATTTAAAAAATCGCTCATAACAGATGCAAATCGCTCATAACAAGCTTTTTTTTCCGTATAACACAGAAAATCCGCTCATAACAGAGAAAATTCGCTTAAAATAGACTATAGCGATTCTCAGAATCATGCGACTCGATAGCCGCAATGTTTGAACCAGTTTC
>CBDUBY010000238.1:0-5222 GCA_965365505.1 uncultured Pyrinomonadaceae bacterium
ATCGAATGGCGCGACCGCTCGCATTTTTACGGTTTTGCTTCGCGCATTATGCGCCAGATTCTGGTTGACCACGCCCGCCTGCACGCCGCCGACAAACGCGGCAATCACCCGATTCATTTTTCGATTGATGATGTGCAGATTCCAATTGAAGAGCGCGCCGAGGCGATTTTGATTTTGAACGAAGTTCTCGACCAACTCGAAAAATTAGACGAGCAGCAGGCGAAAATCGTCGAGATGCGTTTTTTCGGCGGAATGAATAACGGGGAAATCGCGGATAGTTTAGACATTTCCGAAAGAACCGTCGGGCGCGAGTGGCAATCGGCGCGGCTCTGGCTGTATCGTGAACTGAATAAATAATTTTACTTTTCAAATTTTTTTGTCTTCTTTTTCCTAAAAAATCCGCATATTTCAACAAGTCAACCAAAAATTTAATATGCAAGCTGAAAACTGGAAAAATATCAAGGCGGTTTTGACGGAAGCTCTCAATCTTGATGCCTCTGAGCGGCGCGAATTTCTGGAAAACGCCGACATCAGTGCCGAAGTTCGCAGTGAAGTCGAATCGCTGTTGACTTTTGAAGAAGAATCCGAAGATTTGATGCACCTGTCGGCGGTCGAATTTTCAAGAGATTTTTTCGATGAAGACGCGCAAAGCAGTTTAATCGGACAGTCCATCGGTGTCTACCAAATCGTCGGCGAATTGGGACAAGGCGGTATGGGCGCGGTTTATCTGGCGCAACGCACCGACGGGGAATTTAAACAAAAAGTCGCGCTGAAATTGCTCAAGCGCGAGATGAACACCGCCGCGCTGCGCCAACGCTTCAGGCAGGAACGCGAGATTCTCGCCACTTTAGAACATCCGAATATCGCCCGTCTGCTCGACGCGGGAACGACTGACGATGCAGTTCCGTTTATTGCGATGGAATACGTCGAAGGCTTGCCGATTGACGAATTCTGCAACCGGCAGAATTTGGATTTGGCGGCGCGGCTCGATTTATTTCGTCAGGTCTGCGCGGCGGTTAATTTCGCGCATCGCAATTTGGTAGTGCATCGTGATTTAAAACCGTCGAACATTCTCGTCAACGCGGAGGGAAGTCCGAAACTGCTCGATTTCGGTATCTCGAAAATCCTTTCGACCGACCTCGAAAATCAGAGCGCGGCGACCGTCACCAGACTCGGCGTGATGACTCCGAGCTACGCTTCGCCCGAACAACTGCAAAGCAAAAGCGTGACGACGGCGACCGACATTTATTCGCTCGGCGTAATTTTATACGAATTGCTGAGCGGTCATCGTCCGTTTGAAACCAGGGAAAGCGACCTCAAGGAAATTTACCGCGCCGTTCTCGAAAACGAACCGCCGCCGCCATCGGCTTTAGCGGACACGATAGCAAAAGATTTCAAAATGCAGACGGGCGCGAAAACCGAATTGCTGGCGGACAAAATTCCTTCCGATGCGGACACAAACGCGAATAAATTGCGTCGCACGATTCCGCACACGGTGAAACTAAATTCGCAAAGTCTGCGCGGCGATTTGGACAACATCGTTCTGAAAGCCCTCAGAAAAGAACCGGAGCGGCGTTACTCATCAGCCGAAAATCTGGCGGAAGACATTCACCGTCACCAACGCGGTTTACCGGTTACGGCGCGTCCGAATACGTTTGCCTATCGCGCCGAAAAATTTATTAAGCGCAACAGCATATCTGTTTTTGCCGCCGCGTTGATTATGCTGGCGACAATCGGCGGCGTGGTGGCGACGCTCTGGCAAGCCGGAATCGCGCAGACGGAAAGAGTTCGGGCGGAAAAGCGTTTTAACGACGTGCGGAAACTGGCGAATTCATACATTTTTGACGTTTATCCCGAAATCGAAAATCTCGAAGGTTCGCTCAAAGCGCGTGAAAAAATTTTGACGAACGCGCTTGAATACCTTGACGGTTTATCGAACGAAGCGAGCGGCGATCTGGAATTGCAGAGCGAACTCGCCACCGCGTATGAAAAAATCGGCGATGTGCAGGGCGCGTTGAATAATTCCAGTTTAGGCAACGTCCAAGCCGGCTTGGACAGCTACCGAAAAGCGCAAAAACTGCGCGAAGCCGTCCTTGCGGCAAATTCCCGGAACCTCGAAGCAAAGGAAAAACTCGCTAACAATCAATATACGACAGCCAGAACTTTGTGGAACAACAACCAGACCAAAGAAGCCGAAGAATCGTTTGAAACCAGTTTGAAATTGCGCCGCGAACTGGTCGCCGCGCAGCCTGATTCGGTCGAGGCGCAGAATCGGCTGGCAGTTTTGCTGATTGATTCCGGCGCGATTCCGGCGTTCAATTCTCAGACCGAAAAAGCTCTCGCTCTGTTTAATGAAGCATTGGTTATCGTCGAAAATCTGCGCGGGAAAGAACCCGACAATCCTGATTTTAAGAAAACCCTGACGCGCCTTTTGCGAATCATCAGCAAACCAAAAACCGCAACGGGCGATTACGAAGGCGCATTGCGCGGATTAACGCAAGCCGCCGAAGTCAGCCGCGAGCTGGCAACTCAATTCCCAAAAGATTTCCGCGTACAGCGCAGCGTCTGGCTGACGAACTCAATGATCTGCGAGCTTTTTATTGATAAAGGCGACGGGGCGAAGGCAGTCGAAACTTGTGTGCCGACGATTGATTTCCCGAAATCCGCGCTCGCCAAAGAACCGGAAAACGGTGTCGTCGCTTACGATTTAGCGATTTCGCATTTCAACACGGCGCGGGCATATCGGCTGGCGGAAGAGTATCTGCAAACCGTCGAGCAGGCGGAAAAAGCGACCGCAGTGATGTCGAGGTTAAGCGCGAAATCACCCGACAATCTGGAATACAAACGCAATCTGGCGATTTACGAAACCGAAGCGGGACGCGCTTACATCAATCTTAACCAATTCGATAAAGCCGCCGTCGTTTTGCAAAATACGATTGAAACTTTAACGCCGATTGCTGCCGCCGACCGTGAATCCACAATGTATCAATACGATTTGGCGATGGCTTACCGGCTCGCCGCGCAGGTGCGAAACCGGAAAGGTGAAAAATCGAAAGCCGTCGAATTCGCTGACAAAGCGACGGCGATTTTCAGACGGCTGGAAGACGCCCATTCTTTACGCGAGTCGGACAAAAATATTCTCGCCGAACTCGAACAGGAAAAAGCCGAATACGGTAAGTGAAATTACACTTTTACGAAAACTGTAAATTGGACGAGAGTAAAAGAATTTAAAATAAAAGAGAGCGGTTCAATAGCCGCTCTCTTTTATTTCATTGGAAAAAGATTTACGCCGAAAATGAAGTTCCGCAGCCGCAGCCGCCAGTCGCGTTGGGATTTTCAAATGTGAAGCCCGAACCCATCATATTCGATGTGTAATCAATCTGGATTCCGTTCAGATATTGTCCGCTGAACATATCAACGAACAGCCGCACGCCTTCTTTTTCGATAATAAAATCACCGTTGCGTGATTCTTCTTCGATATTCAAACTGTATTGAAAACCCGAACAGCCGCCCGGCACGACCCGAACCCGAAGCCCTGCCGTTTCCGGCAAATCCTCTTCGCTAATCATAAACTTTTTGATTTCCGCCGCCGCACTCGGCGTGACATTCACTTCAACTGTTGGTGCTGCTACTGCTGCCATATAAAATAATTTCTCCTTAACTATAAAATTTCGATTCGACCAAATTATCGAATCTTTACATTATAGTAAATTTTACACGGACGATTGAAAAATCACAAGAGGAAAAGCACTCGGCAGAAAATCGAGCGTTGGCAAATGTTTTGATTTCACTTTTACCAACGCTCGATTTAATTTCAAAATAGAACTGCCGTCTGCCGTTCTCTGTTACATCATAAAGCCCAAATCCGAGCTGCCGAAAATGCTGATATTCGGGAAGACAAGTGGGATTTCTGTGTTCGAAAGCCCGAACCAACGCGCCAGAGTCGCAGCGTATTGTTCGACGGAAACCGACGGAATAATTCTGCCGCGCGTTTCGGCATCGTCGGGACCGGCGTTGACCAGCGTCGGGAAAATTGAGCCGTTCGAGGTCGGTCTGCCGTAGAAATTGCCGCCGAGAACCGAGCCGCCCATTACGAAATGATGTCCGCCCCAAGCGTGATCCGAACCCGCGCCTGAGCCCGAACCAGCCGGATTGAGCGTCCGGTTAAAGTCGCTCATCGTGAATGTCGTCACGTCGTCGCTGATGCCCTGCGCGACCGTTTCATCATAAAACGCTTTCAACGCCTGGCTGACCTGCGTCCATAAATTCGCGTGTGAATTTAATTGACTGCTGTGCGTGTCAAAGCCGGTTAATTGAACATAAAAAACCTGCCGACTCATATTCAACTGCGTGCGGAACTTCATCAATTTCGCCACTTGACGCAATTGATTGCCGAGCGTCGTGTTCGGAAACGTCGCCGTCAAAACCGGGTCGGTCGAAAGCTGTGCGCTGACGTTTATCGCCTGCTGCGTCAGAACGCTGGCGGCTTGCGTCATCGAGGAAGTTAAATCAGCCGCGCGAATCGCATTCATCGCGTTGCGTCTGGTCGTCGCGTCCGCGTCGCCGAAACCGTTCAAAGTCAAAACCTGATTGAGCGGTGTCGGCGAAGGCGCGACGACGAGCGGTGTCGAGTTATTGCCGACGGTGAAAACATTCGCGCCCGTCGAAATCTGGCTAATCATCGGAATTGCCGCGCCGACATTTAAATTCGATGTGCGGTCGGAAAGCCGTCCGCCCCAGCCGATTGCCGAGCGGTAACTGGAAATCGCCGTTTTGAATTGGTCTTCCTGATCGGAATGCGAAAACAACTGCATCGGACGCGACGCGCCCGATTGATACTGCGCTCTCGTGAGCGGCTGCATCAGCGTTCCGACGTTGGTCACGACGGCGAGCTTGTTCTGATTCCAGAGCGTGTGCATATCCGTCATACTCGGATGCAGACCGTAAGCATTGCCGTTCATCGCCGGCGGCGAAATCGGGAGCAGATTGGCTCGCGGAATCGCCAAACCCTGCGCGGCGCGTGCTGCCGAATACTGACCGTAACCCGCATCGTAATTTGGAATGACGGTATTGTTGCTGTCGTTGCCGCCGCGTAAAAAGACGCACACGAGAGCTTTATAAGTTCCGCTGCCATCGCCGCCGTCATCAAACTTTTTGTCTTGCGCCAGCGCGTTAATCAAACCGAAATGACGCATCTGCGTCGCCATCGCCGTCATAGTCAA
>CBDUBY010000239.1:0-5207 GCA_965365505.1 uncultured Pyrinomonadaceae bacterium
ACGGTCAGAGATTTGTTTTTCAACACACCGGCGCGGCGAAAATTTATGCGCTCGGAAGCGACGGAAAATTATCATCTGGCGAATATCGTCACGCATTACGCGCTCGCCAATCACGAAATCGCTTTTACTTTAACCAACAACGGGCGCGACATTCTGCGCGTTTCGCCCGCCAAAGATTTGCGCGAGCGGGCGTATCAGATTTTCGGCGCGCCTATGATTGAAAGTCTTTTGAAAGTGAGCGGCGGACGCGAATACGTTGCCAAAATCAGCGGCTATATTTCCGCGCCGCGCGAACGCCGCTCGACACGCGACGCGCAATATTTTTTTATCAATGGCAGATTTGTTAAAGATAAAATCATCGCGGGCGGATTATTGGAAGGTTTCCGCTCGGTTTTGCCGCACGGCGTTTATCCGGTCGCATTTTTGTTTTTGGAAATTCCTTTTGAAGAAATTGATGTCAATGTTCATCCGGCAAAAACCGAAGTCAGGTTCAGACGCAGCGAAGCCGTCAAAGAGGTCATCAGCGAAGCGATTCGCGGCGCGCTGAGAAACGCCGGAATTTTGTCAGAACCGCCTGCGGCAGCGAGCGGACGAAATGATTTGGGTTTTGAAACGGCGAATTTGGGATTTCAGACCAAAGACCAAACACCGGCGACCGAAAACCGTTTCGCCGAACAAAACAAAATAGACTTTCAAGTTTCAGAAGATAAATTTCAAAACGCCGCGTGGAACGAATCGGCGCAAACGAATCAGCCGAACGCGCCGATTGAATTGCAAGAAAATAAAACAGCGGAAGATAAAATTGAACAAATTGACGCGCCCCAAAATGAATTTACAACCGAAGTTTATTCAAACGATTTCGAGCGCGAAGTCCAGACGCGCTTGAGCGAAACGCCGCCGCAAAAAATCGAGTCAGCCGACCGAGACGAAATCGCCAATCGTCAATCGCCAATCGCCAATCCTTTGCCGCCTGTTGATTCCGCTGCGAGAATCCCGAAATCAATCGAGCCGGAAAATCTATCGTCGTCAAGAATTCGCCCAATCAGCCAACTGCACGACAGCTTTATCATCGCCGTTGATGACGAAGGATTATTGTTGATTGACCAGCACGTCGCGCACGAAAGAATTTTGTTCGATAAATTCAGAAAAAAAGAAACCGAGCGGCGCATCGAATCGCAAAATCTTTTGCTGCCCGAAACGATTGATTTAACTCCGGCGCAGTCGGTCGCGTTCGATTTGATTGAAACGGAATTAGAAAATCTCGGCTTCGGATTGATGAAACTTTCCGGCAGAACCATCGCCGTCAAAGCCGTGCCGACCGATTTGCCCGCACGGGAAGTCAGAAATCTTTTGGCGGAAATTTTAGATACGGTTGACCGTGAAAAATTCGGCGCGGCGCGAGAGAATCTGCGCGACAACATCGCCGCAAGTCTGGCGTGCAAGGCTGCCGTCAAAATCAATATGAAGCTCACCACCGAAAAAATGCAGTGGCTGATTGATAAACTTCTTATTACCTCGTCGCCGACGACTTGCCCGCACGGGCGACCCGTGATTTTGCGTTTGACGATGAAGGACATCGAACGCGGCTTTCATCGCACTTAGAAGAACGAAGTCGTCAATTTTCAGCCCGCTTCGTTTTCTTAAAAACGAGTGACAAATCCTGCACCAGCACGATGCCGGTGAGGGTTTTAAGCCCTTTTAGAATGATTTTCGCGGCGGCTTTAAACGCTCCCAGGTTTTCCTTGTTCGTCGTTAGATACCATAAATCAATCCGGTCGCGCAGTCCTAAATTTTTCGGCTCAAGCAACCGAACGGAATTTTCGTCTGCCGACAAACTTCTGTAAATTTCTTTGACGCTCCCGCCGCGAATTCCCTGCCGTAAAAGACTTTCCCAGGACTCGTTTGGATTCACGCGCCTGGAAAATTTAACGGCGGCGAGCCGCGTCAAATGGTCGGGCAGATAATTGATGAACGGCAAACGGGTTGTATGCGCTTCAATCGGGAAAAATCTGTTCGGAGTTTGGTTTAGAAATAAATAACCGCCGTCACGAATTGCCGACCAAATTTTCGGCATCAGGATTTTTCGCTCGGTCGGCAACAGATGTTCGTAGACCGCACTCATAATGACGAAATCGAATTGACCGATATTTTCAGGCAGATTCGTTCCGTCGGGCGATTGATATAAACGGGCGTTTGAAAAATTGTAATGCTCGATTCGTTTTCGAGCGATTGAAAGCAGCGGCTCGAACAACTCAACGCCGACGATTTCCGCGTCGGGAAACATTCGCGCCAGAATCGCGGTTGACGCGCCCGAACCGCAACCGAAATCTAAAATGCGTTTGCCTTTGAAATCTTCAGGATTGAGATAAGCGAACAAGTCGTTTTCCAAACATTTTCGGACATACGCCGCGTCTTCCTCGCGCATTATTTCATCGCACACCCAAGCCGCGCCTTTGATTTTGAGAATGTGGCTGATTAAATCCGTCGGATACGCGGTTTCCCATTCTTTCTGCGGGCTGAAAATTTTGTCGTCGGTTAGTTTGACGCGGATTCGTCTGCGACCCTGAGATAATTCTTCGATAAACGCTTCGCCGTCCTGATGTGTTAGCGTCGTTGACATAGAGACATTAAAACACGGTGAAAATATTTACGCTCGTTATGTAAATCAAAAACAGAAACAAAGTCCGGCTAGCCGCATTTTTTTTCGACGAACTTAAATGTCATCAGTTCCCGTATCGTAAGTAGAAGTCGCGCTCATATCAACGCTCGCATCGAATCCTGTATCAACCGACGTCGCATCATAAGTCGAATCGTAAGTTCCACCCGTCGCCACTTCGCTCGACGAATCATAAACCGCAGACACGCCGCCGTGTTCGCCCAAATCGCCGTAATGGTCAGCCGATGCCTGATGCGCGGCGGCGGAATCGAGCGAAGATTCGGCGGCATCGAAATTTCCGGCTTCGGCGTAATACGCGGCGTTTTCCATATCCGTTTCGGCTATTCCTTCCTGCCAGACGGCATTGTCCATATTGTATTTTTCTGCGTCGGCTTGTCCCGTGTGGTCTGCGCCGCCCGCCGAAGAATCAGCTTCGTAAGTCGCATACGCGGACTTGTCGGCGGCATCGCGCGCCGCTTCGTAATCGCCTGCCTGGGCAAACTGCGTTTGCTGTTCATTGTAAAATTCGGCTTGTTCCTGTTTGTCGGCGGCAAGATTCAAATCTCCGGCATCATACGCGCTGAGCATCGAATCGTCGCCGGCTTCCCACGCTTCGTTTTCCGCCGTTTCACGCGCTTCGGCGGCGGCGGCGTAATCTCCTTGAGCGATGAATTCGTCAGCCGCGCTTTGCGCGTCGGTCGCCGCTGCGGTGTGCGCTTCCTGCCCGGCAATTTCAGCGGCTTCGGCTTCGCTCGTTTCCAGATTAGACGCTTCGATTTGAGCATCAACCGGAGATTCGTATGGCGTATCGGCAATCGGCACTGCCGAATAAGCTGCGTCGGTCGTGCCGAAGCCTGAATCGAACGGCACAGCCGCGCCAAAAACATCAGACGTTTCGGTCGGCGTAAAATTCGGGTCGAACATTTCTCCTCCGACGGTGAAATCCGCGCCGGTCGTTTCAAAATCGGACTCAGCTTCGTAGACATCGGTTTCCGCGCCCGTAACAACTTCTCCGTCGGACGTAATCGGCGTGAGATTGTCGTCTATCTCAACGCCGAAAGCGGCTTCAACTATTTCTTCGAGTGCCGATTCTTCTTCGACGATAAAAGTGCCGTCCGCATTGGCGACAACTTCCGTAACCGTTTCCGTGCCGTCGGCTGCTGTTTCCGTAACCGTCATCTGACTTTCGATTTGCGTCGGGTCGTTCGGGTCGGCAGTCGTCGTAATTTCGGCTTCGACGTGCGTTCCGTCCGCAAGCGTTTCGGTATAAGTCGCGTTTATTTCGGAAACGAATTCTTTGCCGTCAGCGTCAACATCGGTCGTCATTGTCTGGTCTTTAATCGCCATAATTCATATTCTCCTCGTTTTTGTTCGGCTTCGGAGCCGCAGTTTTTTCCGCCGGTTTGATTTTCCTTTTTAAGCGGGTTATCTTTCCGCATTTCGGATTCGGACATTTAACAGGCAATTCCGCTTTGCCCGCGAAAACTTTCGCCGGAACGCGCATTGGCGATTTGCAGGTCGCGCATTTTAAGTTGATAACGTCCGGCGCGGCGTTCGGTTTTGCCGGAGTTTTCGGCGCGGCTTGCTGAATCGAATGAGAAATCATTTTTCGCCAATGTTTTAATTCGGGGCTTTTCGCAAATTGACTTAACAGTTTCAAGCGCGGCGTGATATACGGAGTCGAAGTCGTGGTCAATTCGGACAATTTCGAGTAACTGTCGTCGTCAACCGCTTGCTGTTCGAGCCACGCTTCGATATTGATTTGCTTATAAAGATGTGAAGATTTGAGCGTCCACGAAAGCAGCACGCGGCGGGCGATTTCTTCTTCGCCGACGACCAGCAAACCGGCGCGGTCAGCCGTGATTTCCGCCTGCCGCGCCCAACCGAGCAGCGGGGCTTCGATTGCGCTCTCGATTAAAGCCGTCGGACTTAAAATCGCATTAAAAATTCCGCCCGCCATCACACCTTTGCCCGGACCTTGTTCGCCGAGGAAAAATCTGATGACGGTTTTCCAAAGCGCGTGTCCGGCGCGGCAGTGTCCCATTTCGCGCGCCAAGAGAAATAACATATCCGCTCCCTGAAAATTTCCCGCCAAAGCCGAACCGATGACGACGAAAGAATCATTATCGCTGCCGAATGTCAGGCAATCCCAAGCTCTTTCGCCTGAAAGATAAATGTCCGGCATATGTGACATTCCCAAAATTCGCGCCGCCCGAACCGCTTGCCCGTAAATATGCGGCAATTGTTTTTCACCGAGCAGAACGCCGTTAAAAGTCACTTCAATCCAACGCCGCCCGACTTTTTCAGAAACCGTCTTGGCGACGGCGTTAAGAGTTTTCATCGAACGCAAAGCCGACATCGCCCTGCCGTCGGCTGCCCATTCAAAAGCGGAAGCGTCAACTTGATAACCGGGAACGAGCGGTCGCAGCCAACTGCATTCCTTACAAATTATTGTTTTATCAGCCAGCCCTTGCCCGTTGCCGCCGCAGGTGTAACATTCCATAGCCCGTATAATTTGCGCGGGCGGCTGTTGAATATATTGCGGTTGCGG
>CBDUBY010000240.1:0-5164 GCA_965365505.1 uncultured Pyrinomonadaceae bacterium
CGCCGACCGCCGCGACCGTTTCGGTTTCCGGCAGAGTCTTAACGCCCGACGGCAGAGGCTTAAGAAACGCGACCGTTTGGCTGACCGATACCAACGGCGGTATTCGCGCGGCGCACACGAACACCTTCGGCTTTTTCCGTTTCAACGAAATCGCGGCGGGCGCGACATACATTTTCAGCGTGCAGTCAAAGCGTTACGTTTTCGCCGAGCGAGTCGTTAGCGTGACCGAAGATTTAAGCGATTTTAACTTTTATGCCGCACCGCCAGCTTGGTCGGTCTGGAACAATTAAAATCGGCAATCGAAGATACCGGCATTCAATTCGGCGCATCAACCGGCAAACCAATTACGAATGCCTATATCCCTTAAAATAATTTGCGTTTAGTATCTACCATTGCAGTTTTTGGAGCGCGAAATCTAAGCGCTCCATTTTTGTTTGATAGAAGTAATTTTTGAAGTAATTTTGGAAGTCGTCGCCCATTGGAGATGTTCTTATGTTATACAAGGACAACTCGAAAGGCGGAGAAGAGGCGGCAGTAGACAATAGGAAACCGTCTACTGCCGCTGCCGACCGGCTGCTTAAAAAACACTCGCTTGACAGACGCACCGCGCGTGGGCATAATTTACCTAGTTCGCAATTAAACAATCAACCGACAAATCATTTCTTTTTAATAAAAATCCAAAATAGATTTTCAGGAACTGTTATTGTTTTAATTGTTTTTTAAAAATAGAAGCGGAAATTTAATATCCGTTTCGTCCCGAAACTTTCCCTGCATAAAAAAATAAAATTTGGAGTTTTTTGCCGATGAATTTGTGTAAGTCTTTGTGTTTTTCTGTGTCAATCGTTTTGCTTTTTTCCGTCCACGCTTTTTCGCAACAATCGCAACGTCCGCGAGTTGTTCCAAACCAACCGACTGAATCGCAGCCGACGAATCAACCTCCGAAGACTCCAACACAATCCCCGAAAATTCCGACATTAACCAACGAAATCGTTATCGCTCAACCCGCTAAACCGCTCGTTAAAAAAACCGCCTCATCACAGCCGCTAAACGCAGCACCAACCAAAAGCATCGTAAAAAATTACAGCCCGGTTTTCAATCAAAGGTTGCTGCTGGCGATTCAAAACCGTCTTGGCATTCCGTATCGCTACGGTTCGAACGGACCGAATTCTTATGATTGTTCCGGCTTGGTTTGGAGCGTTTTTCAGGACGCAGGATTTTCCTTTGAACGCTCAAGCGCGCGCACGCTCTGGCAAAATTCCGTCGCGGTCGAAGGCGATGATAAATACAAATTCGGCACACTCGTCTTTTTCAACGGACTCGGACACATCGGCATCGTTGTCGGCGACAAAGGTTTTTACCACGCTTCGTCGAGCAAAGGCGTGACTTATTCTACATTCGACGGCTACTGGTCAAAACGTATCGTCGGCTTTCGCCGCCTTTCGGTTGAATAAAATTATTTCAGCGCAAAATAAAAGTTCCGGGTTTATTCAAAAATAAACCCGGAACTTTTTGTATCTGATGATAATCGGAAAAGCTGACAATTCTTTTGCGCTCGAAGCTACTCCGAAAATCTTATATTTTGTAAATCTGCTTTGTCTAAACGACAAAACCCGGTCGAGTTTGGTGTTCCTTGACTTCCCAAACAATCGCCACCTTCTCAATCGCCACATACGCAACGCGCTCGTGTTCGTCGCGCATATACAGAATGCCGTCTTTAACATCCATCACATCGCCTCTGACCGTTGAACTCGTGCCGCAGGAAATATCAATTTGCTTTCCCATCATTTGTTTCAAAAAATCTTCCATAGTTTTTCTCCGTTCAAATTCTATTTTGATGCGCTGCCGCTCTGCCTGCCAAAGCCCAGCGGCTGGCGGTTTGTTCGGTTGTTTTCGGCGCGGTTTGTTTTCCTTTCTGCGCTAAAGCCGTCGCAATTATCGCTAAATCCCGTGTCGTTTCATCAACCTCACGCGCCTGCTTTCGTTCGTTGAAACGCCCAATAAAACCCGTGTCGAGATTCCCGCTGATAAATTCTTCGTCTTCGACAACTTCCTGAAAAAACGGAATCGTCGTCTTGATGCCGCCGACTTCGTATTCACGCAAAGCGCGGCGCAGACGGTCAATCGCTTCTTCGCGCGTTTTACCATAAACGGCGAGTTTGGAAATCATCGGGTCGTAATAAATCGAAACTTCTGCGCCTTCGTAAACGCCGCCGTCATCGCGTATGCCGTTGCCCTGCGGAACTCGCAACCGCGTAATCGTTCCCGGCGACGGCAGAAAATTATTTTCCGGGTCTTCGGCATAAACGCGGCATTCGATGGCGTGATTTTTCCACTCGATTTCATCCTGCGTGAACGAAAGTTTTTCGCCGAACGCGACGCGGATTTGCTCGCGCACCAAGTCAATGCCTGTAACTAATTCCGTGACCGGATGCTCGACCTGCAAGCGCGTGTTCATTTCCAAAAAATAAAATTCGCGCGTTTCGTCCGACACTAAAAACTCAACCGTTCCCGCGCCGACATAATTAACCGCCCTGGCGACTTTTATCGCGCTCTCGCCCATCGCCGCGCGCAGGTCTGCCGAATTTATCGGCGACGGACATTCTTCGATAACTTTTTGATGCCGTCGCTGAATCGAACATTCGCGTTCACCGAGATGAACGTAGTTGCCGTGTTTGTCCGCGAAAATCTGAATCTCGATATGACGCGGACGAACAACGGCTTTTTCGATATAAACCTCGTCGTTGTTGAACGAAGCGAGGGCTTCGCCGCGAGCCGTTTCGTAAGCCGACTTTAAGTCTTCCGCCGTCTGCACAAAACGCATTCCCTTGCCGCCGCCGCCAGCGGATGCCTTCAACATAATCGGATAACCGATTTCCAGCCCGATTTTCTGTGCTTCCTCAAAAGATTTGAGCGGTTCGGTCGTTCCCGGAACGACCGGCACGTCGGCTTCAATCGCAATCTTTCTGGCGAAGATTTTCCCGCCCATCGCTTCCATAGCTTCGGGCGCAGGTCCGATGAAAGTTATGTTTTCCTTCGTCGCCAGACGAACAAAATCCGCGTTCTCCGATAAAAAACCGTAACCCGGATGAATCGCCTCCGCGCCCGATTTTTTCACGACTTCGATTATTTTCTCGCCGCGCAGATAGCTTTGCGCCGACGGCGGCGCGCCGATAAAATACGCTTCATCCGCCATTCGGACGTGCAACGCATCTCTATCGGCTTCCGAATAAACGGCGACGGTTCGGATGTTCATATCGCGACAGGCGCGAATCACTCGGCAGGCGATTTCTCCGCGATTGGCGATTAAGATTTTTTCAAACATATTCTATTCAAGCATTGAATTACCATGATTTTTCGGATCGTATCTCACACCGACTTGTGCGCCGGGCGCATACTTCAGCGGATTTTCGCGCTGCTTTGCAGTCAGAATTTCCGACGATTCGAAATTCGCGCCCTGCACCGTGTAATAATAATGAACGATTTCGTCGCCGTTCTCGGAAGTTTCGCTTTCAACTATTGTGCCGTCAGTAATTCTGCCTTTGGCTTGTAAAAACTCGCGGCGTTCAGTTTCCGAAACAGCCTTTTTTTTCGATTTAAAAACGTCAAACAATCCCATTCGTTTAATCCATAATCAACGGCGGCTTATTATATTTGGCGCGCAAATCGTTGACCGCCGACAACACCATCGGGCGTTGAATCAACCTCGCTTCAAGCGGTCGTTTGCCCGGGATGTCCATCATTATTAATCCGAGCAGAATTGTCGGAACGCCGGGACCGGGCGTGAAAATCATTATAATTCCTGCGATGACCATTAGAAAACCGATTGTGTTTTTAATAATAAACGCCGCCCAGCGAACCGAGAAATGATTATCACGATTTATTTCTTTGACATAAGTCGAGCTGAAATAATTCGCCGGAATTTTTATCATTCCGATAACGATTAATCCGTAACTGGCGATTATCGTAATGACCGTGAACGACAATCCGAGAGCGATTCTGCCCCACGTCAGCGATTCCCAAAACTGTCCGACCCAATTCCAAATTCCTGAAAAAAAATCCATAATCACCAGTTCAAACTTCAATCGTGAAATCTGAAATCAGCTTTGCGCTTCAATTTTTTTGAGTTCCTTCCAGATGTGAAACATCCGATGAATAAACGTCCACAACGAGCCGATGGCTAAAACCCAAAGCACTTGCGGCATTCGGTTGGCGAAAAACGAATCTGAATTCGGAAAGGTCGAAAGCGCGCCGATTATCAATAAAACGATTCTTTCCGGTCGCTGAAGAAATCCGACGTTTGCTTTCACGCCGAAACCTTCGGACCGCGCTGCCGCATAACTGACCATCACCGAGCCAATCAAACCGATTCCGGCTAAAGTCACATTCAAAAGCGAATGTTCCGGGATGTTGCTGGCGTAAAAAATTATGATTCCCAAAAACGAAACCATATCGGACAGCCGGTCGAGCGACGAATCGAGAAAGCCGCCAAAGCGCGTCACGCGCCCCGAAACCCGTGCGACGTTGCCGTCGAGCATATCGAAAAGGTTAGCGACGATTAAAACGATTCCCGCCCAGAAAAATTCGCCAAAACCGAACAACACGCCGCAGCCGACATTTATCGTCACGCCGATAACGGTCAGGATATTCGGATTAATTCCGCCGAATGCCAGCCAGCGCACCATCGCATTGATGATTCGCATTGCCCCGCGTCCGATGCTCGCTCCAAACACTGCTTCGCAAGGTAAAAGATAAAAGGTAAAAGGCAAAAATTCGGAAACAGTTTTTGCCTTTTACCTTTTATCTTTTACCTTTAATTTTCTCCCTGCTCGTGAATTGTCGTCAGCCGTTTAATTTCGAAATTGCGCCAGCCTTTCGGCGTTTTTATTTTTATTTCGTCGCCTTCTTCCTTGCCCATTAAACCTTGACCGATAGGCGAAACGGTCGAAATCAAACCGTTTTCCGGGTCACTTTCTTCCGACGTAACGAGGCGATAGGAGATGTCTTCTTCGGTGTCCAAATCATATAGAACAACTTTCGAGCCGTAGGCAACGCTGTCGGTCGGAATCTTTGATAAATCAATTGATTCGACTTCACTGAGTCGCTGGCTGAGTTGGACGACGCGCGCCATCACCATTTTCTGACGTTCAAGCGCAGCCTTATATTC
>CBDUBY010000241.1:0-5076 GCA_965365505.1 uncultured Pyrinomonadaceae bacterium
TTTCATCGGCATCGGCGGCATCGGGATGAGCGGCATTGCCGAAGTTTTGTGCAATTTGAATTTTAGCGTTTCAGGTTCGGATATTAAAAAGTCAAAAAACACCGACCGTCTGGAAAAACTCGGCGCGAAAATTTACGAAGGACACGCGGCGGAAAATGTCGGCGACGCGCAGGTTGTCGTCTATTCTTCGGCAGTTAAGGAAGATAATCCCGAAGTAGTTTACGCCAGAGAACATAAAATTCCGGTTATTCCGCGAGCCGAAATGCTGGCGGAGTTGATGACTTTGAAGCCGTATTCGGTGGCGGTTGCCGGAACGCACGGGAAAACTTCGACGACTTCGATGATTGCGACGATTTTGGGACACGCCGGAGTTGAACCGACGACGATTGTCGGCGGAATCGTTGACACGCTCGGCTCGAATGCGAAACTCGGTAAAAGTGATTGGTTTGTAACCGAAGCCGACGAAAGCGACCGTTCTTTTTTAATGTTAAATCCAACATTGGCGATAGTTACCAACATTGATAAGGAACATATGGAATCCTACAAAGGAATGGACGATGTTGTTCAGTGCTTCACGGATTTTATCAATAAAGTTCCGTTTTACGGTGCGGCGGTAATGTGTCTGGATGATCCGAACGTGCAGCTTATTATTCCAAAATTGAAGCGTCGCCGCGTAACATACGGTTTGACAGCGCAGGCAGATGTTTCGGGTCATAATATTATTCACAGTGAAAATTTCGGCTCGTCGTTTACGGTTTGGAAAGGTGCGGAAGTTTTGGGCGAAATAAATCTTCCGGTGCCGGGTAAACACAATGTTTATAATGCTTTGGCGGCAATTTCAGTCGCTTTGGAACTTGAAGTTTCGTTTGCGGATATTGCCGAAGCCTTTACGAAATTCAAGAATGCGGACAGGCGTTTTCAATTCAAAGGCGAAGCCAAAGGCATCACGGTTGTTGACGATTACGGGCATCATCCGACGGAAATTGTTGCCACGCTCTCGGCGGCGAAAAACGGTTCGGGCGGCAAACGCACCGTCGTCGTTTTCCAGCCGCATCGCTACTCGCGGACGAAAGAATTGATGAACGAATTTGTACTCGCATTTAACAATGCCGATGTGCTTTATGTTCTCGATATTTACGCCGCGAGTGAACAGCCGATTGATGGCATCACAGCGAAAATTTTGACCGAAAACATTAGGCAATACGGACACAAAAACGTTACTTACATCGGCGACATCGAAACCGCCGCCGAAAAAGTAATCGTAAATTTACAAAAAGACGATTTGGTAATCACGCTCGGCGCAGGAAGTATTACAGGACTCTCCGACGAGATTTTGGAAAAACTGAAATAGATGATGTCGGATGTTAGATTTCAGATGTCAGAATCTGGACTTTGAACTTTAGACTTTGGACTTTAAGTTATGGCAGCACGAAAAAGAACGACGCGACGTAAAACGGGAACAACGGCGACGAGAAGAAGACGCGGCGCAAATTCGCGCGGACAAAATTCGGGCGCGGCGGCAAAATTTATTGTACCGTTTGTTTTCGCCATCGGTATTTTATTTTGTCTGGGATTTTTGTTGTTTATGGGTTATCGAACGGTTACGGCTTCGACCTTTTTTGATGTCAAAACCATTGATATTCGCGGTATAAATCGCGTTGCAAAAGACGACATCGAAAAAATCGTCAGCCGTCAAACTGATAAATCGGGCGTATGGAACGCGGATTTAATAACGATTAGGGAAGATGTCGAGCGAATTACGCAGGTTAAATCGGCAGTTGTTTCGCGTATTTTGCCCGACGGCTTGCGTGTTAATTTAATCGAACGCGAACCGCAGGCGGTTGTCCGGCTCGAAAGAGGAGATTTGTGGGCGGACGACGGCGCGGTGCTGTTTGATCTTGTCGGGAAAAATGAAACGCGTCCGCCATTTGTGATGAAAGGCTGGGACGAGAGCAAAACCGACAAAGCGGCGAAGGACAATCAGGAGCGCGTCAAGATTTATTTGAAAATGCTTGATGAATGGCAGGAACTTGAACTCGCCAAGCGTGTCGGCGTTGTGGATTTGTCGGATTTACAAGCACCACAGGTAACTGTTCAAGATTCCGGCGAAACCGTTATGCTTGAACTTTCAAAAGACAATTTCGCCAAGCGTCTGCAAAAGAGTTTGGAAATTATCGCCGGCAGAGGTAAGGAAATCGAATCGGTCAGTTTAAATGGACAGAAAGAAGTTTTGGGATTTCGAGTCAAGTGATGAATTTTGTATTCCAAATTATTGGAATACGAAATTAAATAAAAATGAGTCGTGAAATACAGGCAGTCGGTTTGGACATTGGCACGAGTAAAGTTCGGTGCATTATCGGAGAACCGTCCGACAACGGCGTGATGAGCATTGTTGGTGTCGGTCAAGCCGAATCGCGCGGTTTGCGGCGCGGGATTGTAACGACGACGGATGCTGTTGTCGAGTCAATCAAAAAAGCCGTCGAAGATGCCGAACGGATGAGCGGTCTGGATGTTCATTCAGCAACGATTAATCTGTCGGGCGAACATTTGCAGGGCGAAAACAAAAGCGGTGTCGTCGCGGTCGCCGGTGCGGGACGCGAAATTACGAATGAAGATGTCGAACGAGCCGTCGAATCCGCCAGCGCGATTCAACTTCCGGCGGGTTGGAAGATCGTTGACCGGCTGCCGCAGGAATTTATTATTGACGGGCAGGACGGAATAATTGAGCCGATTGGAATGCACGGAGCGCGACTTGAATGCCGCGTTCACATCGTAACGAGTCCGAGCGCGGGTGGTCAGAATATGGTTAAAGCCATTAACCGCGCCGGTTTGGAAATTGAAAATATGATGCTCGAACCGCTGGCGGCGGCGAACAGCACTCTGAGCGATGATGATAAAGAATACGGCTGCGCTTTGGTCAACGTCGGCGAGGAAATTACGAGTTTGATGATTTTCGGGCGCGGCGCGGTTCAGCATATAAAAATTTTTCCGTTCGGCGGAATGCACTTTACCAAAGATATTGCCGTCGGTTTGCGCGTTTCGATTCCCGAAGCCGAAAGAATTAAACATCATTACGGCTGTGTCGCCGGATATTTGATGAGTGCCGACGAACGGCAGGAAATTATTGAAATAACGCCGGTCGGCAGACAGGAAACGCGCCAGTTATCGAAGGAAATTTTATGCGACATTATGCAGCCGCGGGCGATTGAACTTTTGCAGCACATCGCGCACGAAGTTTTCGGCTCGAAAAATCAAATTTCGAGCGGTGTAGTTTTAACCGGCGGCGGATCGCTGAATCGCGGAATGGTCGAAATCGCCGAACAGGTTTTCGACGCGCCGACGCGCATCGGATTTTTAGAAGAAAAACACTTCGGCGGCTTGCTCGACGAAGTGCAAAGTCCCGAATGGGCGGTGGCGAGCGGATTGGCATTATCCTCGATGCGCTCGCAAATTCGTGAACAAAACGCGGGCGGACGTTCGCCGACCCGCAAAGTTACTGAATGGTTTGAAAATTTTCGAGAAAAATTTAGATAAATTTAACATCTCAACTGGATTTTTTACCCCAAATCGTTGTATGCTGATTCGCCAGATACACAATATCTTGTTGAAATGTTAAATTTCTCAAAATTCATCACGTATAGTTTTTAACGGTTAAATTTTACAAAAAAAAGGGAATCATAAATATGCCTATAAATAGTCTCCAAACAAATAAAACACTAAATATGAGCTTTGATGAAACGCCGGTTATCGGGGCGCGAATCATCGTTATAGGAGTCGGCGGCGGAGGAAACAACGCGGTCAATCGAATGATTGAAGCCGGAATCAAAGGTGTCGAATTTATCGTGGTGAATACTGATGTTCAAGCGTTAAACAACTCTAATGCACCGATCAAAATCCAACTCGGCGGCGAATTGACGCGCGGGTTGGGCGCGGGCGCAAATCCGAAAGTCGGACGGCAGGCGGCTATCGAAGATACCGATAAAATAATTGATGTTCTGCAGGATGCCGATATGGTTTTTGTTACGACCGGACTCGGCGGCGGAACGGGAACAGGTGCCGCGCCGGTGATTGCCGCGCTCGCCATCGAACTCGGCGCGTTGACGGTTGCCGTTGTAACTAAACCGTTCACCGTCGAAGGCAGAAAGCGAATGAAGCAAGCCGATGAAGGTTTAGCCGAACTGCGCGGCTGTGTTGATACGATCATTACGATTCCGAATTCGAAACTCAAGGAAGTTGAAGAAAAAATCTCGATAATGGATGCGTTTCGCCGCGCCGACGACATTTTGCTGCAAGCCGTTCAGGGAATTTCGGATTTGATAACCGTTTCCGGCACAATCAATCTGGATTTTGCCGATGTCAAATCGGTAATGCAGGGAATGGGCGTAGCGTTAATGGGCATCGGACACGGCAGCGGCGAAGGCGCGGCGGTCAAGGCGATGAAGGAAGCGATTGATTCCAAACTGCTCGAAGAAAATTCGATCAAAGGCGCACGCGGCGCGTTAATCAATATCACGGGTTCAAAAAATATGCCGCTCGATGAAATCGAAGAATCTATTTCGCTGATTCACGAAGAAGCCGACGAAGACGCAAATATCATTTTCGGCACGGTTTTCGACGAAGAAATGGAAGATAGAGTTAAAATAACCGTTATCGCCACCGGTTTCGATAATCATGAAGAAGCCGTAAGTCCGCAAACCACATCTAACAACGCTCCAAGCGACGGTTACGCGGCGACGGCGGCGGTTTATCAGGCTTTGAGAACGCCGGACGACAAAAAAGAGGAAGATATAAATGTGCCGACATTTATTCGTCGGCAGGCTGATTAACATTGGATGTCTGCAAGTTTTAAACCTCATCTAGTTTGAAAAAGTTAAGGGATGATATTATGAGGGAAACCTATAATGAGCGGAACTTTACACGACAGAAGGAAAGTTCTGAATCACGGAAAAAACAGCCGCCGCCAACCGAAACAAATGCGGAAACTTATTATTACAAAAAACAAATTGATGCGCGGACAAAAATGACGATTGTTTTGCAGGATGGCGAAGAAATCGAAGGCACAATCGAATGGTATGA
>CBDUBY010000242.1:0-5065 GCA_965365505.1 uncultured Pyrinomonadaceae bacterium
TCGTGGAATAAATTTTGCTTCGATATAAGAAACCAGTTATCAGAGAATACGTTTTCGATAAGTTAAGAAAAATGAAAAGCGGTTTTGTTCGCTGGAATACTAAAGGCAGACAAAAGCGCTGATAAAAATTAAGAAACAAAATAAAAAGGAAAAAGGGGTGAATTATGGCAGATAATAAACAAAATTCAGGAACAGAAAATAAACAATCGTCGGGCGACAACAAAACAACCGGCAGCGGCGCGGCTTCGACCCAACAGGCGAAAGAGGGAAACTCCTCCACACCGGGTAAAACGGGCAGCCAGGGTGCGTCGTCGGGCGGCGCATCGCAAGCGGGCAGCGTCACGGACGCGGCGAAAGATGCTTTGACACAAGTTAAGGACTCAGCCGGAGCGGTTGCCGGCGATGCCGTCGGTCAGGTTAAGGATAAGGCGGCTTCGGTTTTGGGCGAGCAGAAAACAACGCTCGCGTCGGGCGTGGCGAGCGTTGCCGACAGCATTCGGCAGGTCGGCGAAAATCTCGGCAATTCCGGCGAAAACAATCAAGTCGCCGCGTTTGCAGGCAAATACGGCGAAACTCTCGCCGCTCAAGTTGATAAATTTTCCAGCTATCTGGACGAAAAGGAATTGCGCGAACTCGCCCGCGATGTAGAACAGTTCGCTCGACGCAATCCGCTTTTATTCGTCGGCGGCGCCTTCGCACTCGGCGTTCTGGCAGCCAGATTTTTGAAAAGTTCAGGTCAGAAAAGGTCAGCGGCAAGACGTTCTTAAAATTAACAGAGTTTTCGGCGAATGAATTTTTATTCGCCGAAAATTTCGCTGAAATTTTATTGGAGGAGATGATTTATGGCGCAACAACAAATCGCAAAAGAAGAACGCTCTCTCGGTGATTTATTTTCCGAACTTGCCTCTGAAACCAGCACGCTCGTTCGTCAGGAAGTCGCGTTGGCGCAAACCGAATTGACGGCAAAGGCAACTAAGGTCGGAACGAATGTGGGCTTTCTAGTCGCGGGCGGCGCAGTCGGTTATACGGCACTGCTTGTGATTTTAGCGGCAGTCGTTATCGGCTCAACGCAGTTAATTTCGTATTTGTCGGGTTGGCAGACCATTACGTCGGCATGGATTGCAGCGGCAATCGTCGGGTTGGTTGTCGGCATTGTCGCATACGTTTTGGTGACGAGGGCGCTCGCTAAATTGAAGGAAACGGAATTAGCACCGCGTCAGACGGTTGAAACTTTGAAGGAGGATGCAGAATGGCTGAAAAATCAAGTGAGCTAATAGAAGAGATAAAAATGATTGACACGGATTCGACCGAAGACGCGACGAGAAATGATATAGGTTTGCAGGTTCGCCCGAATGACGACTTTGCATTGACGGAAACCGAATCGGTTGTTAATGACAGAGGCACAGACGACGAAACAAACGCAGACGATGAAGTAACCGCCGAAACCGAGCACCTTCGCGAAAAAATCGAGGAAACACGTCGTGGGATGGGCGAAACGATTGACGCGATTCAGGAAAAATTGAGTTTTTCAAATATCTCCGAACAGGTTCAGGCGCAGGTTTCCGAGCAAATCAGCGGCGCGGTCGAAACGGCGAAAGACGCTTTTTATGACAAAGCGGGCGCGATTGTGAACACCGTTGGCAGAAGTTTTCGGGAAATCGGCAAATCCGATTTAGCGAAAAAAGCACAGGACAATCCAACAGCGTTAGCACTCATCGGTACAGGTGTCGGTGCGTTGCTGGTCAGTCTGCTGGTCAACGGCAAAAGGAAAAGAAAAGCCGCTTTGTATAATTACGATTACGATTCGAGCGACGATGAGGTGAGATACACTGACGGCTCGCGTCGCGAATTGACGACAAGCGAATCTAACCGGACGCAAAGGGAATCGTCTATCGAGTCGGCGCGGAAAAGTATCGGCGGCACGGCGAGTTCCGCTTACGAAACCGTTTCTGATGCGGCGGGCGCAGCCTATGAGGGTGTTTCGAGTGTCGCTGATACTGCTTACAAAGGTGTTTCGAGCGCAGCAGGTTCGGCTTATGAAACGCTCGGCAGCGTAGCGAGCAAAACTTATGAAGGGATTGGCAGCGCGGCAGGCAAAACATACGAAGGCGTTGGCAGCGTAGCCGATAAAACATATAAAGGGGTGACAAGTGCCGCCGGCTTTGCGTATGAAAAAGCGGGCGATTTAGGAGGACAAGTGAAAATTAATTACGATCATTATATTGAAGAAAATCCATTGGCAGTTGGCGCAGTGGCGTTGGCTCTCGGCGCGGCGGTCGGTTTTGCGATTCCTTTGACGGCGAAGGAAAACGAATACCTGGGCGAATATCGTGACCAGGTTGTCGAAAAAGCGACAGGTGCGGCGCAGGACGCAATCGGCACGGTCAAACAAATGGCGACCGAAGCACAGAAAGTGATTACCGAAGAAGTAAAAAGCAAAACGGCATAAGAAATTTAGCACGAGGAAACGCTAAAAAGGCACGAAAGGAATCAAAAGTTCTTTTCGTGCCTTTTTCGCTTTTCCTCGTGGCTAATTATTTTTTGATTCGCTCCAAACCGTTCATATACGACTGCAAAATTTCGGGAATCAAAATCGAACCGTCGGCTTGCTGATAATTTTCCAAAATCGCAATCCACGTTCGCCCGACCGCTAGACCTGAGCCGTTGAGAGTATGAACAAATTCGGGTTTTGCGCCGCCCACGCGTCGGAAACGCAGATTCATTCGTCTGGCTTGAAAATCTCCGCAGTTGGAACAACTGGAAATTTCGCGAAAGGTTTGCTGGCTCGGCAGCCATACTTCGATGTCGTAAGTTTTCATCGCGCCAAAACCCATATCGCCGGTTGAAAGGACAACTGTTCGGTAAGGCAAGCCGAGAAGCTGCAAAATTCTTTCCGCGTTCTGCGTGAGTTTTTCGTGTTCGTCGTTTGAATTTTCCGGCAGAGATAATTTTACGAGTTCGACTTTTTCAAATTGATGCTGGCGAATCAAACCGCGCGTGTCGCGTCCGTAACTTCCGGCTTCCGAACGAAAACAAGGCGTGTAAGCCGTATAGTATTTCGGCAAATCCTTGGCGTCGAGAATTTCCTCGCTGTGATAATTCGTTACCGGAACTTCCGCCGTCGGAATCAAAGCATAATCAGTATCTTTCAAATGAAATAAGTCATCCTCAAATTTCGGCAGTTGATTCGTGCCGAAAAGCGATTCGCGGTTGACGATAAACGGCGGCAAAGTTTCCGCGTAGCCGTGTTCGGTCGTGTGAACGTCGAGCATAAAATTGACGAGTGCGCGGCTCAGACGCGCGCCCGCGCCGTTCAAAATCGCAAAGCGCGAACCCGTAATTTTCGTGGCGCGTTCAAAATCCAGAATGCCGAGAGTTTCGCCCAAATCAACGTGGTCTTTCGCTTCAAAATCGAATTCCTTTGATTTGCCCCATTTTCTGACTTCGACGTTCGCCGCTTCGTCCGCGCCGACGGGAACGTCGGTTTGCGGAATGTTCGGCAGATGCGACAGCAAATCGCGCATCTGCGCTTCGGCTTCGTCGCGCTGTTTTTCGAGTTCGCCTTGCCTGTGTTTCAAATCGGCGACTTCGGCTTTTTTCGCTTCGGCTTCGTCTTTTTTGCCCGACTGCATCAGTGCGCCGATTTCCTTGCTCGAAGCGTTGCGCGTTTGATTGAGCGCGTCGGTTTCGCTGATAACGCGGCGTCGCGTCGCGTCCAACTCGGCGAATTTCTCTAAACTGTCAACCGAAAAGTTGCGGTTTTGCAAAGCGGTTTTCACTGTTTCCAAATTCTCTCTGACGTAATGTAAATCAAGCATCTTTGTATTTCCTTTGCTGTGTTTCTGAAAAACTTTATTATCAGCATAAATTAAAATGGCGGTCAAAGACCGCCATTGCCGCATCTTTGGAAAAATTTATTTTACGGGCAAGGCGAACCTAAAGCATAAGTGCATTTCTGACTCCAGAGAAACGTCGGCGCACTTTGTGAATTGACAACGGGCGAATCGGTTGATTCGAGCGGAGCGATTTGCCGAACGCCGAACATGCCGCGCCATTTTCCCATCGCCGCGTCCGCGCCGAATGCGATGCCGCGAGCCGTCTGGTTGCCGGTGAAAGTATAATCTGAAAGCGCGTGCAGTCTGCGCCAAATTCCCCACGCATCATAACCGTCAGTTGCCGCGGCGGTTTGCCCCAAGCCGTCGGTGACGGGAACTGAATGACCGGCATTCAACGAGCAGAAGGTTTGAGAGCGGCGGATAATCTGCCATTTGCGTTCGGTAATTTGCGGCAGTTTACCCCAGATGTCCATTTGCGAAATCAGGTGCTGATTGGTTTCGTCATCCCAATAAACCTGCACTACCATTTTCGCGCTCTCCGGAATCTGGTTCAAATTCGTTCCCCAATTATACCAAGCCGCCATCACGAACAAAAATAACCCGTTCGCGCCCCAGCCCTGCGCCAAACCGCGCCGCGCCATATCGGGCGTTGCGCCTGCGCCGTAGGAATGTCCGGCGAAACCGATTTTGGTCGTGTCCATAATCGCCGCGTTCTGATTAACGGCAGTCAGAAAGCCGTTCCAAAGCTGATTGTAGCGAACCGTGTGCGTCGCAAATATATTTGCGGTGTATGGCGAAAAAACAACGATGTAGCCGTTGCTCGCTAATTGGCGCATCAAAGTTTCGTAAAATACATAATTTGTTCCGCCGAAACCGTGTGCGAAGAAAACGACGGGAACTCGATTTTGCGCGGTCGCATTGCTCGGGATAAAAACCGAAATCGGCGCGGGCGCAGCCGGATCGGGATTCGCAATCGTCTGGCGCGTGACGTTAAATTGCCCGACACCGCCGTAATCTCCGGCGAGCGGCAGCGTCGTCGTTTTCAAGCCCGTGCATTGCGCGATTTGCGATCGAACGGTTAAAGCATTTACACAGAGAATCGCTAAAATTAAGATGAATGATGTTTTTTTCATTACAGTTTTAGAAGTAATCACGGTAAGTTAAATCTGGCTCTCGGAGATTTGTTTCCCGACTGTTTTTCCCCTAAGATTTAATCTGGTTCGGTAAAT
>CBDUBY010000243.1:0-5002 GCA_965365505.1 uncultured Pyrinomonadaceae bacterium
CGCTCGCCGCGAAAGCGTTTTGAATCGCGCTCCATTACTTCCAGACTCGCATTGACATACGGGGCGAGATCGGTCTTGTTAATCACCAGCAAATCTGACTGAAGCACGCCGGGTCCGCGCTTGCGCGGAATCTTGTCGCCGCCGGATACGTCAATCACGAAGATGAACTTGTCCACCAGCGCGGAGCTGAAGGTGAGCGTCAGATTGTCGCCGCCGCTCTCGACCAGCACGATGTCCGCGTCCGAGAAACGCTCGGTCATCTCTTCGATTGCCGCCATATTCATCGTCGGGTCGTCGCGCACGGCGGTGTGCGGGCAAGCGCCCGTTTCGACACCCAGCACACGCTCGGTGTCGAAAACGCCCGACAGGGTGCGGCGCACGTGTTCGGCATCTTCCTGCGTGAAGATGTCGTTGGTGACGACGAGCGGCTTGTATCCGGCGGCGAGCAGGCGCGGCACGAGGGCTTCGATGAGAGCCGTTTTTCCAGACCCCACCGGACCGCCGACACCCAGCCGAAATACGCTTTGATTTGTCATAACATTCATTTCGATTTCCTCATTTTGCTTAACTCATAAACAGGCGCACGTCCGCGCGTTCGTGACGCATCGCCATCACGTCGGCGAGCGGCAGATTCGAGGCGATCTCGCGCACGTCTTTGTCAATGTTTTCGCGGACGACGGTGGCGATGACGGGCTTGAGCGAGTGCAGCAGCGATTGCGCCGCACGATGATCAATCAACGCCAAACGGATCGCCGCGCTCGCGCATCCCGCGCAAAAGGCATATAACTCGCCCGCCAAAGCGTGTTCGCGCGAAATTCCCAGCGCCGCCTTCGCCAGACCGAGCGCAACCGCGTGATTGCCGGGCAGTTCTCCGCGTTTGGCGCGCCCGGTGTGATGCGCGAGCAGTGGATGATCAAACAGCGAATTCGCAAGGATTAAAAGCTGCTTGCCGGTGCGGACGGACGCGAAGCGAGCCTCGCGGTTTAATTTCGTCGCCGTCAGACGTAAATCGGCTTCGGCGGCACGTTCCGGTTCGCTTTCGACGGCGGCGCGGTACGCGTTCACGAGTGCCACGCCGTCAGCCGGTCCCACGCCGAAGCGCAGCAGATCGGCGATTAACACCTCAAGGTCGTTCGCGTCGAGCGCGCCCGCCTGCGCGTAAGACTCCAGCCCGTGCGACAGCGTGTAGAGTCCGCTCGGAAACGCCGAGTCGGTGAGCTGCAAACTGCCGAGAAAGGGCAGCATATCGTTTTCGCGCTCGTTCATCTCACAGCAAATAGTAAAGCCGGCTGAGCGGAAGAGTTTGCGCCGGTTCGATGTAGGCGTGTTCGCCGTCCACCATTACGCGGTGCGTTTCCGGGTCAACCTCGATGTTAGGAAGCCGGTCGTTGCGCACCATATTGCGTTTACCCACGGTGCGGCAGTTCCTGACCGGCAGGACGCGCCGCTCAAGCCCCAGCTTGGCGGGAACGCCCAGATCAATCGCCGCTTGCGACATAAATGTAACGCAAGTGCGCGACAGTGCCTTGCCGAGCGTGCCGTAAGTCGGGCGATGGATGACCGGCTGCGGCGTGGTGACGGACGCGCCGGGGTCGCCCATCAGCGCGAAGTTAATCATCCCGCCCTTAATCACCAGCGAAGGCTTCGTGGCGAACCACTTCACGTTCCACAGCACGATGTCGGCGAGTTTCCCATTTTCCAGCGAACCGATTTCGTGCGCCAGCCCGTGCGTGAGAGCCGGGTTGATGGTCAGCTTGGCGAGATAGCGCAGCACGCGGAAGTTATCGTGGTCGGGCGAATCCTCCGGCAATTTGCCGCGCGTCGTTTTGCAGTGGTGCGCCAACTGAAACGTCCGCTGGCACACTTCTCCGATGCGCCCCATCGCGTGCGCGTCCGAGGACATCATACTGAGCGCGCCGATGTCTTGCAAAACCGCCTCCGCGCCGAGAGTTTCAGCCCGCACGCGACTTTCGGCGAGCGCCATCGCTTCGGGAGAGTTCGGGTCAACGTTGTGAGCCGCGACGATCATCTCCACCAGTTCCGAGGTGGTGTTGATCGTGTAGGGAACCGTCGCCGTAATTGACGACGGCAGGATGTTGGGCAAGCCCGCGATCTTGATGATGTCGGGCGCGTGACCGCCTCCCGCGCCTTCAGTGTGATAGGTGTGGATGGCGCGACCGCCGATGGCGCTGATTGTGTCTTCGACGAAGCCGGTTTCGTTCATCGTGTCGGCGTGAATGGCGACCTGCACGCCGTATTCGTCCGCGACCGTCAGGGCGCAGTCAATCGCCGCGAGAGTCGTTCCCCAATCTTCGTGGACTTTCAGAACCGCCGCGCCCGCCTCGATTTGCTCGACGAGGGCGGCGGGCTGGCTGCTGTTGCCTTTGCCCGACAGAACGACGTTAACCGGCATCCGCTCGAACGCCTCCAGCATCCGCGCCAGATACCACGGTCCGGGCGTGCAGGTCGTGCCGAGGCTTCCGGTTGCCGGACCCGTGCCGCCGCCGACAAAAGTCGTCGTGCCGTTGGAAAGCGCGTGATGGGCGTGTTCGGGCGTTGTATAGTGAACGTTCGTGTCAATCACGCCCGCCATCGCGATCATATTCGTGCCGTCAATCACCTCGGTCCCCGTCCCGACCACCAAACCCAGTTCAATATTGTCCATCACGTCGGGATTGCCGGCTTTTCCGATTCCGGCGATGCGCCCGTCTTTGACGCCGATGTCGGCTTTAATGACGCCGAGAATCGGGTCAATGATAGTGGCGTTGATAATCACCAAATCCAACACGCCCTCGGCGTTCGTCATTCCGGGCATCATACCCATCCCGACGCGCACATTCTTGGATGTCCCGAGGGTCAGCTCGTCGCCGCCGATGGTGTAGTCGCGTTCAATCTCACAAATGAGTTCGGTGTCAGCCAGCCGGAAACGGTCTCCGACGGTGGGACCGAACTGCGTCACGTAATGTTCTCTGGAAAATTGCGCCATTATTCTCCTCCTTGCTGCTGCGTTTTCAAACCCTTGTATCCGAGCCGCCGCGCGCGTTCGACCGCATTCGCAACGGTGACAAGGCTCGTGACGCTGCCGTTGACGAGATCGTTGAAGCCGATTGCCCGACGCGCTCCGGCGTATTCGACGAGTTCCACCTCGCGCGTGTCGCCCGGCTCGAAACGCGTCGTCGTGCCGGCGAGAATATTGAGACGCATTCCCATCGCCGCCTCACGGTCGAAGTCCAGCATTCTGTTCACCTCGAAAAATTGATAATGCGACCCGACTTGTATGGCGCGGTCGCCGGTGTTCACGCCGATTACGGTGTGCAAGACGAACATTACGAATTTGTCGGCGCGGCTTTGCTTGAAATGCTGCGGGAAAGACTCGGCAAACATTCCACTCTCGAAACCGAAGAGGCTTGGGCGACGATGTTCGCTATTGTTGCGAAAATTATGCAACGCGCCGCCCGGCAATCGTCAGCCCGCGCTTTTGTTTAATTTAACAAAGGTTCTTTGTTGGGATGTCCACTAACTTAGCGTATTTCAAAAGTATAAGAAAATTTTGCGTATTTCAAAAATCAATAGCATTACGAATTTTCAATTTTATCCTTTCGAGGTATTGAGAGAAATTTTTATTATATGAACTAAAAATGTCAGAAATTTTCACATTATGCGCAATTTTATTTTCTAAGTAGTGTAAAAAAGGCATTTTCGACCTCAACCGGTAGATTCTCCCCTGCTTCGCATAGTCCAGCATACATAGCGGCAAAATTAATCATCAATATTGACGGTAAACTCATCGCCACAGACGGACTTTCTGAACAACGGTGGATGACGCGAGCTGCTGAGACATAAAGAAGGGACAAATGAGAACTTCAAATGACGGAAATCGTCCTTGAAATTAAAGCGCCGCCCGACAAATCAATGAACGCGAGGCGCAAACAGCGCCTCTCTTAAATTCAACGTTCTTTGCGCCCGCGTCATCTCAAACGTTATGTCCTTGTTCTTTGAAATTGGAATTGACTTTTGGTATGAACAATAGTATTACTTTTTGTATGAGTGTTGCAAAAGTTACAATCTCTATAGAATCAAATCTTCTAAAGAAAGTTGACCGCCTCGTCAAAGAGCGTGTTTTCTCAAATCGCAGCCAAGCCGTGCAATCTGCCGTCGAAGAAAAAGTTTCGCGCCTCGACAATAATCGTCTGGCGCGAGAATGCGCCAAACTAAACAAGATGGAAGAACAATCTTTAGCCGACTTGGGATTGGCAACCGAGGCGGAAGAATGGCTCGAATACTAAGAGGCGATATTATTTGGGCTGACCTTGATCCGACGCTTGGACACGAGCAGGCGGGCAAACGCCCCGTTCTAGTTTTGAGCGAAGACATTTTTAACGACCGTTCGGGAACAGTTATCGCCGTTGTGTTGACGAGCCAGCAGCCGAGCGCGAAATTTCCCTTGACGTTTGAACTTTCCGACCCGAAGTTGCCGAAAAAGTCCTGGGTAAAAATCAGCCAGATTCGGACGCTTTCGACCCAACGGATTGGGAAGAAAATCGGCACGGCAAGCGAACAGGAATTAGAAACAATTATCGAAGGCTTGAATGAAATTATCGGCGGGACATAACAAAGTAAAAGTACTACCGCCAGAGGCGGTGGCTTTGTTTTTTGCCCTAGAAGGTGCGCCGTCACTGGCTAGTCTTCTGTTTCATCGAACAAATTGCCTTGCAGCTTTTCGATCTCCCTTTCTTTGTTTTCCTGCCATTGCACACACTCGCGGATGCGCGTCTCATCGATCCCGACCGTGCTGACGCATTAGCCGCGTCCCCACAAATGCCTGCCCCAAAACTGCCTGCCCAACTTTTCATATCTCTGAAATATTCTGATTGCCAGTTTTCCTTTCAAATAGCCCATCACCGCCGAGACCGCATACTTCGGCGGTATCCACAGCACCAAATGAACGTGTGATGGTCAAGAAAAACAAGAAACAAAACTCGCTTTACTCCTTTGATTTTTG
>CBDUBY010000244.1:0-4958 GCA_965365505.1 uncultured Pyrinomonadaceae bacterium
TTATCCCGAACTCACGTTATCATAAAGAAAAACGGCAAAGACGTAAAATTTACATCTCTGCCGAAAACTTTTGTTGTTTTCAATCTACCAACTCAGCTTGCAGATTTTCCAACCTATTTTTAGAAAATTTAGAAAGCGCAGTGATAATTGCTGCCTTCAAAAACCTTTGTCCATTTTCCGTCGCCGCGTGAATAAGCATTAAAGTTCGCGCTTTCAAACGACTGCGTGTAGGTGAAAATTTCGGCGGTTGTGTCGCCGTCAAATTCTAGCGCGTCGAGCAGAAGCTCGTGATAAACGCCGCCGTCCGTGTCTTTTACGTCGCTGCTCATTACTTTATCGTTCGTTAAATTGCTGAAATCCGTGTAGCCGAACGAGTATTTGCCGTTCGTGCCTTTGTCGGCGATAAAAAATAAAAGAGCGCGTGTCGTCGCCGTCGGCTCGACCCAGAACGTGCCGACCATTTCCGCTTTTTTATCGTTGTCCACGTCGAGCGCGGTCAAATTATGATATTTCAGCGGCTTGCCCGTGATGTTGTTCTTGGCGAATTCTTCGCGCACGAGCGTTTCGATTTCCTGGCGTTCGGCTGGCGTCGGTTTGCGGCGCGTTCCCGAAGCGAATTTACCCACTGTTCCGTTCGTCGCCAAACCCATCACCATTCCGCCCAATTTCGCTTTGGCTGACTGCGTGGTAACGGTCGCCATATTTTTCGCGCAGTCGGTTTTCTGGTTGGAATTAACGATTGTCACCGTTCCGGCATCAGCCGAGCCGAAAATCAAACGATACGTTGTTTTCGGCTGGTAATACGATTTAACGAAAGCGTTCAAATCTTTCGCGTCAGAATCGCCGCCGACTGTCGCTTCCAGATTTCCCTTGTCAATCACGCCAATCGGCTCAAGCGTTTTCCCGTCGTTCAGCACCGCGAAAACGATTTCCTGCTGTTTCGCCTTCTGATTTCTCGACGGTCGCCTTTTCTGCGCCGTAACCGCGCTAAGCAAAATTAAAACGGACAAACTCAAAATTAGAGTTTTTACAAATGATTTTTTCATATAGATAGGTAACTTTCACGCGAACCGGTTTCAAGCCGATTTCGTTCTCACGCATTATATTACGAAAACTCCTAACAAATAAACTGACCGGGAAACTGCGGCTCAATTAACAATCGTAGTTTTATACTTGTTCAAATAAATCCGATACGAGCGTTCTAAAATTGTTTTTTCAGGCGCAGGGCTTCTTTCATCACATAGAAAATCCAATTTTCTTCCATCACGCCGTGAACCAGATACGAACCCGCGCCGGTCGCAAAAATCGCTACGTCTTCGCCGCCGTGTGTTTCACTGGACAAAGGAATTGCTGCCTCTTGTTTGTAATCGGGATTTGTAACAGTCGCCTGCGAAAGTTCGGGACGCATATCAACATAACCCGTACCGTTCGCATAACCGAGCGTCGTGTAAGGCATTTTATTTTTATCGCCTGCCGCTTTTTCTTCGATCAAGCCGCCGCGTCCGACTTCTCTGACCAGACCCAAAATGTTGTTGCCGCGAATCGGATAACCCGCCATCGTAAAAGTGTGGCTGTGATCGGCGGTGACGATAATTAAAGTTTCATTCAAGTCAACTTTCGAAAGAGCCGCGCGAACGGCGTTCGACAATTCAATCGTATCGGTCAAAGCGCGGAAAGCGTTGCCGTTGTGATGCGCGTGGTCAATTCGTCCGCCTTCAATCATCAGAAAATAACCTTTCTTGTTGTTTGATACGATGTCAATTGCTTTGCTTGTCATCTCGCTCAACGACGGCTCGCCCGCTTTATCGTTTGCGCGGTCGTGTTCATATTGCAGATGCGAAGTTTCAAATAGACCGAGAAGATGTTTGGTGTTTTTCGCGTCAATCGCATCAAATTGCTGCCGATTCCAAACGTAATTTGAATTTTTATATTTCTTCGTCCACTCGGTCGGCAAATCGCGCCCGTCGAGTCTTTCGCCTTTTTTATCAATGTATTCCGGGTCGTTCGTTTGGTTGGAAATAAATTTCGTGCGCCCTCCGCCCATTGCGACTTCCAAGCCGTCACCATAGGAAAATTCGATTAACTGACGGGCAATGTCAGGAAAATTATTTTCCCGCGCATCGGCGGGTAAATTCGCGTCTGATTCCCAATCGCGATGCGCCGAATGCGCGTAACAAGCGGCGGGCGTGGCGTGCGTCAATCTTGCGGTTGTGACCACGCCGGTTGATTTGCCGCTTTGTTCAGCCATCTCAAGCAAGGTTTTCGTTTCGTTTCCCTTGACCGTTTTGTAATCGCCGATGACGACGTTTTGATTGACCGAGATAATTCCTTCGTCAGTTTTCACGCCCGAGATAATCGCGCTCATCGTCGGCGCGGAATCGGAAGTTTGCTGGTTGACGCTGTAAGTTTTCGAGAGCGCGACCGACGGAAACTGCTCAAAGCTCAACTGATTTTCCTCGCCGCTTTCGCCGCGCAATTGACCTTCTAAAATTCTTGAAGCCGTCAAAGTTGAAATGCCCATTCCGTCGCCGATGAACAAAATCACGTTTTTGGCGCGCTTGCCGAAACTCTTTTTATTTTTGCCGCGCTCGACAAACGCCTCGCCGTCGCGCTGCCACGTTTCCGATGATTCAATACGTTTGGTTGAAAACGGCGGCTGCACAACTGTCGGTTGATTCGGCGGTGCGGTTTGCATATTCGATTTCGGCGTTTGCGACAGAAAATAAATCAATCCGCCCAACGCCAGAAAAGCGAAAAGAAAATTGCTTTTGAAGATTCGATTTTTCATAAAATTGATTTAGTTCTAAGAATCTAATAATCGAGCAAGATTCAATTAAAACCTTTTGTCGCCGATGGAACGCCAGCATCTTGCTGGCGTTCCATCATTTATAAAAATTTTGCCCGCGATGCACACGAAAGACGCGAAAATAATTTTGCGTTCGTTCGATGTGTTTCGCGGGCAAAATCAGCTTAACAATTACTTTTTGTTCTGAAACAAGTGCAGATATTCGCCGTAGCCTTCCGCTTCCAATTCGGCAACGGGAATAAAACGCATCGCCGCCGAATTCATACAGTAACGCATTCCGGTTTCGGTCGGACCGTCGTTAAAAATATGTCCGAGATGCGAATCGGCGTGTTTCGAGCGAACTTCCGTGCGCCGCATTCCGAATTTATTATCCGTGCGTTCAGTAAAATTTTCCGCCACGAGCGGTCGGTCAAAACTCGCCCAACCGCAACTCGAATCAAATTTTTCAAATGAACTAAACAGCGGCTCGCCCGAAACGATGTCAACATAGAGTCCCGCTTCCTTATTGTCCCAATACTCGTTCCGATGCGGCGGTTCGGTTCCTTCATTCTGCGTCACTTCATATTGCATCGGTGTTAACCGCTGCCGTAATTCTTCGTCTGTGGGTTTTGTGTAATTCTTCATAAAATAATCTCCCTTGTTCGTTTAAAGGTTAAAATGCTTTCGCGCTCGTATCGCCAGCCGTCAAAACGTCTTTGTCTTCGCTTTTGGTCGCGCCGACTTTCTCGGAAACGAGTTTGCCCTGCATAAACTGCAAAAGATATTCGCGCCCGCCTGCTTTCGAATCAGTGCCGCTCATATTAAATCCGCCAAACGGATGCGCGCCGACGAGCGCGCCGGTGCATTTGCGGTTGAAATACAGATTGCCGACGTGAAATTCGTTTCTGGCTTTTTCCAGTTTCGCTTCGTTCGCCGAATAAACCGCGCCGGTCAAACCGTATTGCGTGTCGTTGGCGATTTCAAGCGCGTGGTCGAAATCTTTCGCCTTGATAACGGCGAGAACCGGCGCGAAAATTTCTTCCTGTTCGACGGTTGATTTTTCTTTGACTTCACCAATAATCGTCGGCTCGATGTAAAAACCTTTCGAACTGTCGCCGTTGCCGCCGACCAGCAATTTGCCGCCTTCTTCCTGACCTTTGGTAATCGCCTTCAGCGCGTTATCGAAAGATTTCTGATTGATGACGGCGGTCATATTCGTTTCGGCTTCAGTCGGCGAGCCAATTTTTAATTCTTTGGTGAGCGCGACGACTCGTTCCATCAATTCGTCGTGAACCGATTCGTCAACAATCAGGCGCGAACACGCCGAACATTTTTGACCCTGAAAACCGAACGCGGCTTGGACAACGCCGGTCGCCGCCGATTCCAAATCGGCTTCCGCGTCAACGATAATCGCGTCTTTGCCGCCCATTTCCGCAACAACCCTTTTCATCCAATTCTGCCCTTCGCGCGTTTTCGCCGCTTCTTCGTAAATGTGAAGCCCGACGGCTTTTGAACCCGTAAACGAAACAAAACGAATTTTCGGACTCTGCACGAGCAGTTCGCCGACTTTCGTGCCGCTGCCCGCAACGAAATTGACCACGCCTTTCGGCAGATTAATTTCGTCCAGAATCTCCATAAATTTATAAGCAATCGTCGGCGCATCGGGCGAAGGTTTCAGAACGGTCGTGTTGCCGCAGACGACCGCCGCCATCGTCATTCCGCACATAATCGCCAGCGGAAAATTCCACGGCGGAATAATCGCGCCGACACCGAGCGGAATATATTCGAGCCGATTATCTTCGCCAGCAATCGGAACAATCGGCTGTTTCTGCGAATAGCGCAGCATCTCGCGCCCGTAGAATTCCAAAAAGTCAATCGCTTCGGCAGTATCGCCGTCGGCTTCCGCCCAGGTTTTGCCGACCTCGAAAACCATCCACGCCGAATAATAATGTTTGCGCTCGCGGATAATCTGCGCCGCGCGAAAAAGATAATCGGCGCGTTCGGTCGCGGGAACATTGCGCCACGTTTTAAAAGCCTCGGTCGCCGCGTCAATCGCCTGATTCACCAAATTTTCGCTGTCCGCGTCGGCATCGGAAAATCTGCCGATGACCTGCGATTTCTCCGCCGGATTGAAACTTTCAAATTTCTTATCCAACTCGATTCGCTCGCCGTT
>CBDUBY010000245.1:0-4951 GCA_965365505.1 uncultured Pyrinomonadaceae bacterium
TCGCGCCGATGAACATTATTTTACCGACTTATAATCGCGCACCGGGAAAATCTACGGGCAGTTTCGCGCTCGAATCGGCGATGGACGAACTCGCTTACAAACTGAAAATTGATCCGGTCGAATTTCGCATCAAAAACGAACCCGACAAAGACCCGTCGAGCGGAAAACCGTTTTCGTCGCGGTCGCTCGTTCAGGCGTTGCGAAAAGGCGCGGAAGTTTTCGGCTGGAACAAACGGAAAATCGAACCGAAACAAATGCGGCAGGGCGAATATCTGATCGGTTACGGTGTCGGCTGCGGCGTTTATCCGTCGCGTCAGCGCGCTACTTCAACGCTCGTCAAATTAAACAGAAACGGCGATGAAGTAAAAGCGCGTATTGAACTCGCCGCGTCGGATTTGGGAACGGGAACATATACGATTTTAACGCAGGTCGCGGCGGAAACTTTGGGAATTCCCGTAAAAAATATTGACGTAATAATCGGCGATTCCGCACTGCCGCCCGCCGCCGGTTCGGTCGGTTCGGTCGGCGCGGCGAGTTTTGCGAATTCGGTCGCCGACGGCTGCGAGAAAATTACTGATGAACTGATTCAAAAATCCGGCAAACAATTTTTCGTCCGTCCGACCGCCGCGCAGATGATGATTTCGGAAAATCTCAAGGAATATCAAACAAGAGTTGACGCGAAACCTTTGGAAATCGCCGAGAAATATTCTTCCAATGCATTTAACGCGAATTTCGCGGAAGTTTGGGTAAATGAATCTACGGGAATGACGCGCGTCAAACGCTTTGTTTCGGCAACCGGCGCGGGCAGAATTTTGAACCCTAAAACGTCAAATTCGCAGATGATCGGCGGCGCGATCTGGGGCATCGGTCAGGCGTTGACCGAAGAATCGGTAATTGATCCGCGCTGGGGAAATTTTGTAACAAGAAATTACGGCGATTATCACATTCCGTCGAATCTCGATGTTCCCGATATGCAGACGATTTACATTGACGAAAAAGATGAATACGTCAACAAACTCGGCATCAAAGGCATCGGCGAAGTCGGAATTGTCGGAGTCGCGGCGGCAATCGTCAACGCGATTTTTAACGCGACGGGAAAACGCATCAGGGAAATTCCGGTTACGCCGGACAAATTGATTTAAGAATCTCATTGCCCGTAGAAATCATGGAAAGTCGCAAAAATTTTTAGGATTTTATTTTCGTATTTCAGCGTTTTCCGAGGGCAATAAATAAAAAATTATGATTGGAAGAACGCAGTTGTCGGAAGTCGAACACGACGAAGAATTTAACGAGAAATTCTTCGGTGAAATGAGTTTCGGACAAAGATTAATCAGAGAATTAGAAATGGAAACGGCGGCTTCGCGGAAATGTCTGGAGCGAATTTCCGAAGATTTATTCGATTGGAAACCACACGAAAAATCAATGAATTTGGGGTATTTGGCATTGCTCGTGGCAGAAATCCCGAAATGGATTACGACGATAATTAACGAGCCGGAACTTGATTTTGCGAAGTTCGAGCATTTTCAGCCGAAAACGAACAAAGATTTGGTCAAACATTTTGACGAAAATCTTGAAAACGCGAAAAAGGCTTTGCGAAATGTCGCGGATGAAGAACTCGAAAAACCTTTTTATTTGAAAAGTGACGGGCAAGTCGTCAGCGAAGCGACGAAGCGCGAAACGCTCGAACCGGCGATCAATCATCTCGTGCATCATCGCGGGCAATTGACGGTTTTTATGCGTTTGAAAAACATCGCCGTGCCTTCGATTTACGGACCTTCGGCAGATGATAAAGGATTTTAAAGTTATATTTGAGTAAGGGGAAATTATGATTAAAACGCAAGTTATCGGCAAACCGATTGACCGCAAAGACGGACGCGCAAAGGTAACGGGCGCGGCGAAATATGCGGCGGAATTCGGCGTGAATAATGTCGCTTATGCGTTTCCCGTGCGTTCGGGCGTGGCAAACGGGACGATTACGGCAATTGATGTTTCGGCGGCGGAAAAAGCAGATGGCGTTTTGAAAATTATTACACACGAGAACGCTCTGAAATTGAAATCCGTCGGAAATCCGATGGCATTAATGGCAGTCGGCGGTTTGATCGGTGAGACGATTTTACCTTTACAGGATAATAAAATCAGTTATTTCGGGCAGTATATCGGTTTGGTCGTCGCCGAAACTTACGAGCAGGCGCGAACCGGCGCGGAGTTGGTCAAAGTTACTTACGCGAAACAAACTCCAGCGATTGATCTCGCAACGGAAATGCCGAAAGCCGAAACGCCGAAAGCCGGATTCGGCGGTCCGGTGCAGTTAAACATCGGAAAAACCGCGCCGTTAATAAAAAATGCGGCAGTGAAAATCGAAAATACTTACACGACGCGGACGGAAAATCATCATCCGATGGAGCCGCACGCAACGATTGCCGTCTGGGAAGGCGCGGACAAATTACTGCTTTACGACGCGACACAGGGCGTGAAAGGCGTTCAGGGAATCGCGGCGTATTTCTTTGAATTAAAACCGGACAACGTGCGCGTAATGTGTCCGTTCGTCGGCGGCGGTTTCGGCTGTAAAGGCGGTCAATGGGGACATATTTTGCTCGCGGCGATGGCGGCAAAAATCGTTTCGCGTCCGGTAAAATTCGTTTTGACGAGAAATATGATGTCAACAAACGTCGGGCGCAGACCGGAAACGATGCAGAAAGTCGCGCTCGCGGCGGACAAAAACGGAAAACTTAAAGCGATTCGCCACGAAAATAATACTTACAAAACGACGTTTTCAAACTATTTCGAGGAAAGCGGCAAGCAGACGAAAATTTTATACGCAGCGGAGATGCGGGAAATTTCATACAAAGTCGCCAATTTCAACATCGGCGCACCGACGTTTATGCGTGCGCCCGGAGAAACGCCGGGAACTTTCGCGCTGGAGTCGGCGATGGATGAACTTGCTTACGAATTGAAACTCGATCCGATCAAACTGCGGACGATAAATCACACGGGTACTGATCCCGAAATGAAACTTCCCTTTTCATTGGAAAATATCATTGAATGTTACACCGTCGGCGCGGAAAGATTCGGTTGGGCGAATCGTAAATCTCAGCCGCGAATGAATAGAAAAGGCAAATACTTGATCGGTCACGGAATGGCGACAGCGACTTATCCGGCGATTCGTTCGACGGCTTCGGTCAAAGTTCAAATATTTGCAAACGGTTCGGTCAAAGTTTTGTCGGCGACGCAGGACCTAGGCACGGGAACTTATACGATTATGGCGCAGACGCTGGCTGATGCGCTCGGTGTTCCGGTTGAAAGAATTTCCGTCGAGATCGGTGATTCGTCTTTGCCGCCGTCGCCCGTTTCCGGCGGTTCGACGACGGCAGCCTCAATTACGGCGGCGGTTTTGACCGGCGGCGAAATGCTCAAAAAAGATTTGATGGCGTTGGCTTTAAAGGACGGAAAATCGAAATTGAACGGCGCGAAAATGGAAAATATCGAATATTACAACGCGCGTTTCTACGTCAAAGGCGATACATCTAAATACGACGAATACACCGAAATTTTAAAGCGCAACAACAAAGATATGATGGAAATTTGCGCGACGAGTGTGCCGCAAAACGGCGGCGGTTTGAGCGGTCCGATGGCACCGTGTCAGACCGAACAATTTGCGGCGACGGAAGACGCAAACGCGAAAATGTTCTCGTTTCATTCGTTCGGCGCACAGTTTGCCGAAGTAATGGTTGACGAAGACACGGGAATGATCCGCGTCTCGCGTTTCACGAGCGTTCAGGATGTCGGGCGAATTCTCAACGAAAAAACCGCGCGTTCGCAAATCATCGGCGGCGTGATTTACGGTTTAGGACAGGCGTTAATGGAGGAAACTTTATACGACAAACGCTGGGCGAATCCGATTCAGAGAAATCTCGGCGATTATCATATTCCGTCAAATCTTGATGTTCCGATAATTGACGTGCATTTCATCGGCAAACCCGATCCGCATATTTCGCCAATCGGCGCACGCGGCATCGGTGAAATCGGTATTACGGGCGTGGCGGCGGCGGTTGCAAACGCGGTTTTCAACGCAACCGGAATTCGCGTCAGAGATTTGCCCATAACGCCGGATAAATTGATTTACTAACTTGATGATACGCAGGACGGGAGCGCAAGCATCCTGCTTGCCGCCGTGCGAGCGGAGCGCGTGAACGGCGACAGCGTTCGCCTTCTCGAAAGTTCATAGAATGTGCAGCGTGTGTCCGCTCGTGCTTCGCGCCGAGCGGACGGCAAGCAGGATGCTTGCGCTCCCGTCATTTTTCATTTTGCGTAACATTAGTTAATAATTTACATAAATTTCAGCAAAGAAATCTATGTAAGACAAAAAGGAAACTTAAATAAAATTCGATGGCTAGATTTATAGGAAAGGAAATGAGCCGTGTTGATGGTTTGGCGAAAGTTACCGGAAAGGCGAAATATGCTTCGGAGTTTGCCGTGAACAATGTCGCTTACGGTTTTATCGTTCAAAGCGAGATTGCGAAAGGCGCGATCAAATCAATTGATACGGGCGAAGCTGAAAAGCAATCCGGCATAATAAAAATTTTTACGCATTTGAATTCCGTAAAAACGAAGGAAAAAGACAACGCTTTTGCGGCTTTGCAGTCCGACAAAATCGTTTTCAACGCGCAGCCAATCGCGCTCGTCGTCGCCGAAACATTTGAACAGGCGCGATACGCGGCGCGGCTTGTAAAGGCGAGTTATACGGAAGAAAAACATCAGACAGATGCCCGCAAAGCCGAAACAGTTCCGTCGCGTTCGCTGAAAACGCGCGGAAATCCGGCAGAAGCGTTAAAAAACGCGCCGGTAAAAATTGAAGCCGAATATACGATTCCGATTGAGCATCATAACCCGATGGAACCGCACGCGGCGATTGCCGTCTGGGAAGGCGAAAAATTAACTGTTTTCGACAAAT
>CBDUBY010000246.1:0-4927 GCA_965365505.1 uncultured Pyrinomonadaceae bacterium
CGATGTCCGAGTTTTCGGGATGCGGCGCGATCCAGCCGGATTCGCCGCCGCCGACATCGTGCCAATTATTTTCAGTAATCGCAAAACCATTTGAACGGCTGGCGATTTTAACGGTTGAATTATCCTGCTGCGCTCCGTAAATATTGTATGGAAAATCTTCGTCCAAAGTTACGCGGTAAAACTGCGCCGTCGGCTGATCCTGTTCCGTCCATCGGTCGCCGCCGTCGGTTGAAACATTCCCGCCGCCGTCGTTGCCGTTGATCATTCGTTTGGCGTTGTCGGGAGAAATCCATAAATCGTGATTGTCGGCGTGCGGAACTCTGATTGAAGCAAAATTGCGTCCGCCGTCAATTGATTTGAAAAATCCGACATTTAAAACATAAACCGTATTTTCATTTTCCGTGTCGGCATAGACACGGTTGAAATACCATGGACGCTGTCTGATGTTCGGATTGTCGGAAACTTTCGACCAGGTTTCGCCGCCGTCATCCGAGCGATGAAGTCCGCCTTCTTTAGCTTCGACCATCGCCCAAACGCGGTTGGCGTTGACGGGCGAAACAGCGATGTTTATTTTGCCGAGAACGCCCGTCGGCAAACCTTTGCTGCGCGAAATTTCCGTCCAACTATCGCCGCCGTCAATTGATTTGAAAAGTCCGCTGCCTTCGCCGCCGCTGTCCATTCTGTAAGGCTTTCGGCTGATTTGCCAGAACGCCGCGTAAAGCGTGTTCGGATTCGTCGGATCAATTACAAGATCGCTCGCGCCGGTTTCGTCATTCCGGTAAAGAATTTTTTCCCACGTTGCGCCGCCGTTTTTCGAACGGAAAATCCCGCGCTGCTGGTTTTTGCCCCAAAGATGTCCGATTGCCGCAACGTAAACGATGTCAGGATTTTTGGGATGAACGCGCACGCGCGAAATCTGCTGCGTGTCGGTCAAACCGATGTTTTTCCAGGTTTTGCCCGCGTCCGTTGATCTATAAACGCCGTCACCACTAGAAACATTGCCGCGCAAGGTTGCTTCGCCCATTCCGACGTAAACGATATTCGTATCGGAATCGGCAACATCAATCGCGCCGACCGAGCCGGTTTTAAAAAATCCGTCGGAAATATTCTGCCAATTAATTCCGCCGTCAATTGTTTTCCAAACGCCGCCGCCGGTCGCGCCGAAATAATAAACATTCGGCTGATCTTTGATGCCTTCGACTGAGCCGACGCGCCCGCCGCGAAATGGTCCGATCAAACGGTATTGGAAATTTTTCAACGGATCGTTTTTACTTGCATCTGCTGTCGCAATCGGTTTGATTTTCGTTACATTCGGAGTAGATTCAGTTTTTTCCTGAGCGAAACTCGGAATAAAAGTTATCAGCGAAAAAAGAACGGCTAAAATCACTGGTGATTTTAGAGACATTTTGGGCATAAGAAATTTACCTGCTTTATTTTGGATTTGGAATTGTTCTTGAAATTTTTTATCTAAAAAGAAAGTTAAATCAATAGTTTGAAAATTGCAACCATCAAATAAGTTATGAGTTCAAAGTTCAAAATCCAAAGCTAAAAAAATTAACTTTGGACTTTGAACTTTGAACTTTGAACTCTGACTTAAAGAACGCGAACTTCGGTTTTGAGTTTTTCGATTAACTCGACCGCGCCGCGTTTAGCGTCGCCGTCGCCGAGCATTTGAGTTTGCTTGGTTTTGAGCGGCATATAAACTTTTTGAATTTGCTGTGCCGCGCTGAAATCTTCAATGGTCGGCGTAACTTCTTTGATTTCCTTTTTTTTCGCCGCCATAATTCCTTTCAAACTGGCGTAACGAATCTGCGAAATTCCAGATTGAATTGTCAAAAGCGCGGGCAGTTGATACGTAAACCATTGATACCAGCCACTTTCGAGTTCGCGTTTAACGCGCAGATTGCCGTTCAAACTTGCGCGGTCAATATCAATCACAATAGTCGCGTGCGGAATTTTGAGAAGTTCGGCTAAAATTACGCCGGTTTGACCGTAACTTGCATCGTCGGACTGTAAACCCGTGAAAATAAGATCGGCATTTTCTTCTTTTACCGCGTCGGCAATCGCTTTGGCAATTTGATGCGGTGATAATTTATTGTCCTCTTCGACAATAATGTGAATCGCTCTGTCCGCGCCGCGAGCTAAGGCATCCTTGATAACCGTTTTCGCGCTTTTACCGCCCAGCGTGCAGACGATAACTTCACCTTCGCCTTTCGCTTCTTTGAGGCGCAGTGCTTCTTCCAAGCCATAACCGTCGGATTCATTGGTTTGATGCGCGATATTTGATTCGTCAATCCATTTTTCATCTTTGCCAATGCGTAAAACCGCGTCTTTGTTGGCAACCTGCTTCATTAAAACGATAATTTTCATAACTATTAATTTAAAACTTTTCTCACGGACTTTCCAATGTTGTCAGATAAATTAAATATTTTTCGCAAAGGCACTTTACCAAACAATTGATATTCACCGACTGCGGCAAGTCCGGCAGAAGCAAAACATCCGCACTGTGAACAATCGGGCGTTCCGCCGAATTGACACGGCACGACTTTGTTTTCGAGATTTGCCGTTAAATTGAGCGTCGTGCGGGCAAAAATGCAATCGTCGGGCGATTTTGGCGGATTTCGATAACCGCTGATAACCTGTTTCGGCATATTTAATTTTGGAAACCTATGACGGAATGTTTCGAGTTCATCAATAATTTTGGTTCGCATCGCCGAAGTCAGAATTTCGTCGCCTTCCGCGCCGATCTGCGGTGTGAACAAACTAAACCAAATCTTTTTAACTTCGTCGCGGGCTGACCAAAATTCGAGAAATTCTTCATAATAACCGGGACGATTTACGGTCTGTCCGGTTACGGTGCAGTGAACTGTAATCTCCTGACCGCTGATATTTCGCAGAATTCTTTCGTAAGTTGCAGGTTTGCGGCGTAAATCGTGTTCGGGCTGCAAACCATCAATAGAAACAACAATATACAAGTTTTTGATGTTGCTCCAGTTCTTCGGGATTTCGCGCACGGCACTCGTAACAATCTGAACGGCAATTCCCATTTTGCTCAATTGCGGCAGTAAAACGTCGAGTTCGCGGAATCTGACGAGCGGTTCGCCGCCGACAATCGAAAGGTGAAGTGGACGATGTTCCTCGACTAACTCCAACATTTTGGCGACAAGTTCATCGCCTTTATAATCGCTGACAGTTCGCAGAGTTTGCCCGGTTTCCTGCAAATGCTCAGGCTCGTAGGCATAACATCCCGGACATCGCAGTGGACATTCGCGCGTAATTTCAACTGAAAGCGACGGCTGCCGCCCTGTAAGAATTTTCCCCCAAGCTTTTATAACATCTGACCTTTGCATAAACCCCAGCTTTATCTAATTCTTTTTCGGTGAAAACTTTCAGCACTTTGCGAGTAAAACGCAAGGTTTTAGAGATTCTAAAAAACTACTCTTCAAAACGCTTAAATATCAAACATGCATTCGTTCCGCCGAATCCGAAACTGTTTGACAGAGCAAATTCAACGTCGGCTTTTCTGGCTTCGTTCGGAACGTAATCCAGATCGCATTCTGGGTCTGGAAATTCATAATTGGTGGTCGGCGGCAAAATCTGATTATACAACGCCAAAATGCTGAAAACCGCTTCAATTCCGCCCGCCGCGCCGAGCGCGTGTCCGGTCATTGATTTGGTCGAACTGACCGCCAGTTTATAAGCGTGTTCACCGAACGCCTGTTTAATCGCCATCGTTTCAAACTTATCGTTATACGGCGTGGAAGTTCCGTGCGCGTTGATATAACTGATTTGTTCGGGCGAAATTCCCGCGTCTTTGATCGCTTTTAACATTACGCGGCGCGGTCCCGAACCTGTTTCGTCGGGTGCGGTGATATGATAAGCGTCGCCGCTCATTCCGTAACCGACAATTTCCGCGTAAATTTTTGCGCCCCGCGCTTGTGCAAAATCAAGACCTTCTAACACCATTAATCCCGCCCCTTCGCCGCATACAAAACCGTCGCGCTCCAAATCGAACGGACGCGACGCGTGTTTCGGATCATCATTTCTGGTTGAAAGCGCACGCATCGAAGCAAAACCGGCAACCGACATCGGCGTAATCGCCGATTCCGCGCCGCCGCAGATCATCGCGTCCGCATCGCCGCGTTCGATATATCTGAAACTGTCGCCAATCGCGTGTGCGCCCGCCGCGCAAGCCGTCGCCGTCGCTGTGTTCGGACCTTTCAAGCCGTGCCGAATCGAAACGTTGCCCGATGCCAAATTAACAATTGACTGCGGAATAAAAAACGGCGAAACGCGATCCGGTCCGCCCGACAGCATTTTGTCGTGTTCGCGCTCAATCGCCCAGAAATCGCCGATGCCGGAACTGATATAAGTTCCGATCATTTCGGCATTTGAATCGTCAATTTTCAATCCGCTGTGCCGAATCGCTTCATCAGACGCGGCAATCGCAAAGTGCGTAAACGCTCCCATTCGCCGCGCTTCTTTTTTCTCGAGAAAATTCAGCGGGTCGAAATTTTTGACTTCTGCGGCGATTTTGACCGAGTATTTTTCGGTGTCGAATTTCTTAATATAATCAACACCGCTCTCGCCGCGAAGCAATGCCGACCAAGTGGTTTCGACATCATTTCCGCACGGCGTGACCAATCCGAATCCGGTTACGACAACACGACGTTTCATAAGTTTAATGGAAAATGGAAAATGGAAAATGGATAATTAAAATGACTGAAGCATTATCAATTATTCACTATCCATTGTCCATTTAATTAGTCTTGTTTGTGCTGTTCGACGTAAGCATAAGCGTCGCGGACAGCTTGAATTTTTTCAGCGTCTTCGTCGGGAATTTCGATGTCGAATTCCTCTTCAAAACGCATCACGAGTTCGACCAAATCGAGCGAATCCGCGCCTAAATCTTCGATAAAGCGAGCAT
>CBDUBY010000247.1:0-4896 GCA_965365505.1 uncultured Pyrinomonadaceae bacterium
CGTTCCGGTTCGGTTTCGTTCCATTGGATTAAGGGATGAGGGATGAGGGATGAGGGATGAATTTAAGACGAGTAAAATACGAGTTTTGACGCTCAATACTTTACTCATCTCTCATCCCTCATCCCTCATCCCTTCACTGATTTATCAGTTGACGCAGAACATACGGCAGAATACCGCCGTTTTTGAAGTATTCGACTTCAATCGGCGTGTCAATACGCAGGGTTAGCTGTGCTTCTTCCGTCGTTCCGTCAGCGCGTTTGATAGTTAATGTGACGTTCTGGCGCGGTTTGATTTCGTCCGCGTCAAGTCCGGTTAAATCGAATGTTTCCGTGCCGTCGAGATTATAGGTCTGCGCGTTTTCGCCGTCTTTGAATTGGAGGGCAAGCACGCCCATTCCGATAAGGTTCGAGCGATGAATGCGCTCGAACGATTCGGCGATGACGGCTTTTACGCCCATCAACCTCGTTCCTTTAGCCGCCCAGTCGCGGCTTGAACCCGTGCCGTATTCCTGTCCGGCGAAAATGATAAGCGGCGTATTCTGTTCTTTATAACGCATCGCCGCATCGTAAATCGTCATATTTTCGCCATCGGGCATAAAACAGGTAAAGCCGCCTTCTTTCGGCGCGACCATCAGATTTTTAATGCGGACGTTGGCAAACGTGCCGCGCAGCATCACGCGGTCGTTGCCGCGCCGTGAGCCGTAGGAATTGAAGTCTCCAATCGCCACGCCGTGCTGCTGCAAATAAAGTCCGGCGGGCGAAGTCGGTTTAATAGCACCGGCGGGCGAGATGTGGTCGGTCGTCACCGAATCGCCAAAGACTGCCAATGCGCGGGCATCACTAACATTCGAGAAACTGCCGGTTTCCATCGAGAAATCTTCAAAATACGGCGGTTCCTGAATGTAAGTCGAATCAGCGTCCCACGCATAAACGTCGCCCGTGACGGTCGGAATGTCGTTCCATAAAGGGTTTTGTTCGGCGAATTCGCTGTAAAGTCGGCGATACGTTTCCGCGTCGGTCGCCGCGTGCAGAACTTCCTTGACTTCATCGAGCGAAGCCCAGATGTCTTTCAGGAAAACGTCGTTGCCTTCGCCGTCCTGTCCGACCGGCTCGACGGAAAAATCCCTGGCTATATTACCGGCGAGCGCGAACGCGACGACGAGCGGCGGCGACATCAGGAAATTCGCTTTGACGTTTTGATGAACGCGGGCTTCAAAGTTGCGATTGCCGGAAAGAACCGACGCGGCAATTAAATCGTTTTCAACGATTGATTCTTCAATCGCCGGGTCGAGCGGTCCCGAATTGCCGATACAAGTCGTGCAGCCGTAGCCGACCAGATTAAAGCCGAGTTTATCGAGATAAACATTCAAACCCGTTTTCGCCAGATATTCGGTCACGACGCGCGAACCGGGCGCAAGCGACGTTTTCACATAATCGGGAACTTTCATTCCGCGCCGCACGGCTTTTTGCGCCAGCAGTCCGGCAGCCAGCATGACACTCGGGTTCGATGTATTAGTGCAGCTTGTGATTGCCGCGATTACCACGTCGCCGTGCGCGATTGCCGTTGTCTTCTGCTCGACATCCTGCGTGACGTTTTCCACGCGGTCGGGCGTCGGGCGGTTATTGACCATTTCCGTTTCCGTCCAGGTGCTGGTGTTTTCGACGCTCGTGTCTCGCTGAATCGGCTGCGGAACGGTCGAATGAATTTGTCCGCCGCCGCCCGTCGAGATATTCGTCGTGTCTGCGCCGACCGTGACCCAGAACTGTTTTTCCAAATCTTCCAATTCTTTACCGTAGCCGCCTTCTTTAACCGAATTGGTAAATAACTCGTTGAATTTATTTTTCAATTCATTCAACTCGATGCGGTCTTGCGGGCGGCGCGGTCCGGCGACTGACGGCACGATGGTTGATAAATCGAGTTCGAGCGTGTTGCTGTATTCGACTTCGCCTTTGAGCGGTATGCCGAACATTTCCTGAGCCGTGTAATAATTGCGAATCGTTTCGATTTGTTCCGAAGTTCTGCCCGTGGCGGCAAAGTATTCGAGCGTCTTTTCGTCAACGCCGAAGAAGCCCATCGTCGCGCCGTATTCGGGCGCCATATTCGCAATCGTCGCGCGGTCGGTCGCGGGCAAGTGTCTCGCGCCTTCGCCAAAGAATTCGACGAATTTGCCGACGACTTTCGCTTCACGAAGCATCTGCGTCACGCGCAAAACCAAATCGGTGGCAGTAGTGCCTTCGGGCAAATCGCCGGTCAGATGAACGCCAACCACGTCGGGCGTTAAAATATAAACCGGCTGTCCGAGCATTCCGGCTTCGGCTTCGATGCCGCCCACGCCCCAGCCGACAATGCCGAGTCCGTTGATCATCGTCGTGTGCGAATCCGTGCCGACTAAAGTATCAGGATAATAAATGCCGTCTTTTTCAAACACGCCTTTGGCGAGGTATTCGAGATTGACTTGATGAACGATGCCGATGCCCGGCGGAACGACCGAAAATCCGTCGAACGCCTGCGTTCCCCACTTGAGAAAACGATAACGCTGCTCGTTGCGGCGAAATTCCATCATCATATTGCGGTTATAGGCTTCTTCGCTTCCGGCATAGTCAACCTGCACCGAATGGTCAATTACCAAATCAACCGGCACTAACGGCTCGATCAAACTCGTGTCCTTTCCCATTCGCTCGACTGCCGAGCGCATTGCCGCCAAATCAACGAGCAGCGGAACGCCCGTAAAATCCTGCAATAAAACGCGCGCGACGACGAACGGGATTTCTTCCGTGCGCTCGGCATTCGCGCTCCAATTCGCCACGTTGCGAACGTCTTTTTCCTGAACCTTCTTTTCGTCGAAATTTCTCAAGACCGATTCCAAAACGATGCGAATCGAAATCGGCAGACACGAAATGTTTGCCACGCCTTCCTTTTCTAATTGCGGCAAAGAATAAAAAGTGCCGTCTTCGCCCGTGCCGGTTTTGAATGTTCGTCTGGTATTAAATAGATTATGTGCCATATCTTTATTGTAATTCTAAAGTGTAAAAAGACCGAATGGCATCGTCAAGTAAAGTTCTGTTTCGGGAAATTTAGAAATAAATTCTTCTCTCGCTTTTCTCTTTTCGGCAATCGCGCTATATTCAAGTTTCTCTTAAATGCATAAAACAATGAACGAAGGCGACAGTAGAGCGAATGAATTTTTCAAAATTTTCCAACCGAAATTTTGTGCAGAAACTGCGGCTTTATCCGGCGCACATTCGCCGCAGGTTGTCTTCGTATAGGTTTTACGCTTATCTCGCCATTCTCGGACCCGGAATTATCGCCGCCAATGCGGGCAACGACGCGAGCGGCATCGCCACTTATTCGAGTGTCGGAGCAAGCTACGGCTACACGCTTTTGTGGGCGTTCGTTCCGATGACCGTCAGCCTGATTATCGTGCAGGAAATGTGCGTTCGAATGGGCGTAGTGACGGGCAAAGGATTGGCGGATTTAATTCGCGAACAATTCGGTGTGCGCTGGACGGCACTCGTAATGCTTGCGCTGCTCGTCGCCAACACGGGCGTAATCATTTCCGAATTTGTCGGCATCGCACAGGCTTCAGAACTTTTCGGCATTCCCAGATTCGTTACAATTCCGATAACTTCCTTAGCGATTTGGTGGTTGGTCGTTAAAGGGACGCAGAAAAGAGTTGAACAGGTTTTTCTAGCGATGTCACTGGTGTTTTTTGCTTACATTGTTTCGGCATTTATGGCGAAACCCGATTGGTTACAAGTTTCAAGCGAAATTGTCAGACCGACTTTCAGCTTTAACTCGGCTTATCTTTTTACAATTATGGCGGTCATCGGAACGACGATTACGCCGTTTATGCAGGTTTATGTCCAGTCTTCGGTGGTCGAAAAAGGTTTGGACAAAGAAGATTATCCGCTTGTCCGCGCCGACGTGATTGTCGGAACGATTTTCGCGTGTCTGATTTCCGCTTTTATCGTCATCTGCACCGCCGCGACTTTAAATGCTCAAGGCATCACCGAACTCGATTCAGCCGCGACTGCCGCCGAAGCACTCGCGCCCTTTGCCGGCATTTACGCGAAATATCTCTTTGCCATCGGATTGTTCGGTGCAGCGATGCTGGCGATGGGCGTTCTGCCTCTGGCAACGGCTTATTCTTTAAGCGAAGCACTCGGATTTGAAAAAGGTCTGGGGCATTCGTTTCGCGAAGCGCCGATTTTCCTCGGCATTTTTACGTCACTGATTATCGTCGGCGCGGTAGTTTCACTGATTCCGGGCATTCCGCAAATCAAGCTGCTGCTCGTCACGCAATCCATCAACGGGCTGCTGCTGCCGGTGATTTTGGTTGCTGTCGTGTCGCTGGTCAACAACCGCGATGTGATGGGCGATTATAAAAATAGTTTTTGGTTTAACTGCCTGGCGTGGCTGATTACGATTGTCGTATCTGTTCTATCGCTGCTGCTGATTGGAACGACGATTGTTGATATTTTCTGATTCTTCGACAATAATCTGAAAACTATTTATGGAAAATTTCAATCTGCGAAAAAAAATTATCTTCTTCGCCAGTTTTGCCGCAGTTATTATATTTTCGCTGATACTCGTGACCTTCGTCGAAGATTTGGTCGCTGCGGACGATTCGGTTTTCCGAACTTTTCTCAATAATCTTTTTTCTAGTTTCGACAGTAAAAATGCCGTCGCCGCCAACAGTAAAATGGCTGAAACCGCCGTTATACTTTTGGGTCAGATTTTCCGTATTATAAAAATTATTTTGTGGATGAGTTTAATCGTTTCGATAATTCGATTCATTAATCAAATCATCTTTAACACCGCGCTTCGTTCCAGTGAAATTTCTACTCTGCTGAGAAATATCGTTTCGATAATTCTCTATATCGTTTCGTTTTTCGT
>CBDUBY010000248.1:0-4875 GCA_965365505.1 uncultured Pyrinomonadaceae bacterium
CGCTCGGCGGCGACGGCGGCGATGAGATTTTCGCCGGTTATCCGATGTATTTCGGTCATCGAGTAGCGAATCTTTACGCGGGAATTCCGCAATTTTTGCGAAACAATCTGATTGAGCCGGTGGTTAACAGTCTGCCGGTTTCCAGCAAAAATCTCTCGTTCGATTATAAAGCGAAACGCTTTGTCGCGGCTTCCAAATACGACGCAGTGACCAGACATCACTCCTGGTTCGGCTCGTTCTCAATTGACGAACAGCAGAATTTATTGAATAAAGACGTTTTGGCGCGGAGCTCCGGCGACATTTACAAAGGCGCGAAGGATTTATTAAAAATCACCGACGCGCCGACGGAAATCGAACGGATGCAGTTTCTCGATATGAATTTTTATATGGCGGAAGACATTCTGACGAAAGTTGACCGCGCTTCGATGGCAGTTTCTTTGGAAGTGCGTGCGCCGTTTCTTGATCCGCGAGTGGCGCAATTCGCCGCCGGATTGCCGCTTGAATATAAGCTCAAAGGCAACAAGGGAAAATACATTCTGAAAAAAGCCGTCGAGCCGTTGCTGCCGAAAAACATTTTGCAGCGACCGAAGAAAGGTTTTGGAATCCCGATTGCCGAATGGCTAAAAGGCAGATTGAATCCGCTGATGCACGATTTGCTCGCGCCCGACAGATTAAAGAATCAAGGCTTGTTCGATGAAAAATACGTGCAGAAATTGATTCGTGAACACGAAACAAGTGTCGCCTCGCATCACAAACAGCTTTGGACTTTGCTCGTTTTTCAACTGTGGTTTGATAATTTTTTGAAAAAGAATTAGCCACGGATAACACGAATTTTTTCGTGTTTTTCGTTTGTGCAATTAGCGGCTAATCCTTCAAATTGGATAAACCGACAATTAATAGCCGTCAAACTCAAACCAAAATAAAAAAGCCGACGTTTCTTAAACAAAAACGTCGGCAAGGGAATTTATTTCTCTGAGAATTTACGGTTGAACAATTGTAAATTTCGCCGTCGGCTCAAGCGTCTGTATTTTGTTGTCGCTGCTTGGAACGCGGTCTTTGATTTTGATTTTTAATTCATAATCGCCGGTCGCCAGCGTCGCGGTCGGAATCAATCGAGCCAGCGTCAAACGCTGTCCCGAATCGCTCAGACCTTCCCAATTCTCCGGCTGATTCAAGATTTCCTTTCCGTTTTTGGTCAAAATATAGTTTACGTCAACCGCCGGGCGCAAGGTGGTTTGGTCAATTCCCGTGTTATAAACTTGCAGGTAAATTCCAACATCCTGACCTTTTTTATAAATGCCCGAAAGGTTTGGAATGACCTTTGCCGAACCGATGACGAAACTGCCGCCGATGTCGCGTTCAGTAGTCGAACGAAGCGTCGAAGCTAAAATCAAAGTCGAAGTTGCCAGCTTGCTTTCTTCGTATTTCGGCACGGTAAAACCGATGCTGCGAATGCCGCGATTTCCCGTTCCGACATCGCGCACGACGACATCTACTTTATATGTGCCGGGCGTTAAGGCGATGGCTTTCTGGTAAATTGACAGGCGTTCTTTAGCTTCAGCCAGTTCCTGAGTCGTGGCATTGGTCGTCACTGAATCTTCAAAAATACCCGAACGCTTGCCGGAAACCGCCATAATTCGTCCGAAGATGTTCAGCCGCGCCGTTTCGAGTCCGCCGATCTGTTCAAAAGCGAGTTCTTTATTGCTGGCTTGCACGGTGAATGCCGTAATTACGCGCTCGTCGGATTGGCGGAAAAAATCTACGCGCAAATCGAAATCGAGCGGATTATTGTCAATCACCGCCGAGTCTGTGATTGCGCCCTGTAGATCGCTGAATTTGACTTGCGGCGGACGCTGCAAGCCAACGAGAATTTCCTGCCGGCGGAAAGGATTGTCCTGATCGCGTATGAAAGTGTTGCCGCTGTTTATTCCGGATATACGGTCGCCTTTGTTGGCGAGTCCGAGCGATTCGGCGGTCGTCAAGCCCGCGCCCGGCACGTTGAGCAGCGCGTCTTTTTCATTCGGACTGCGGGCAATACGATATTCGCCTGTTCCGGTCGGGTCAACGAATTCGATTTCGATGCCGTCGCCGACGTTATCGAGGTGGCGATAAAACCAAACTTCAAAAGGATAAGTCGTTGTCGCACCGCCGCCTTCGTAACTCGGTCGGTCGTATGCCCCGCCGGTCGGATGCGTCTCGACCGAATCCGGCTTGCCGAAAGTAATGTAAATACGTCCGCGGTCGGTTTTCCAGCCGGGAATTCCCGACGCGAAATGTTCGTTGGCGTAGGCGATGCGCTCGTAATACTCTTCACGATATTCGTTTTCTTCGGTGTCCGGGTCCGGGTCGCGTCTGCGCCAGAAACTTTCGATAAAATTTTCACGCTCTTCGTCGGTTTTCAATGCTTTAAATGCTTTTTTTTCCTCAGGTGTGATGATATATCCGGCATCCCTGTTCAACCAATTTTTATAGATTTCGCTGTTTTCCTTTCCAACCTTGCGGACTTTATCCGACGGGTCAACGGTCGGTTTCGGTTCCTGAGCGTGTGCAAAAGTAGCGCCCGCCGCCAGAATGGAAAAGGTTAGAGCCGCATTACGAATCAAACATTTTTTAGACATAACAATAAAACTCCTGAAATGCACCTTAGCGATAAATTTTTGTTTTAAGTGGTAGCTTTTTAGATTTTAAACGGTAATTCTTAATTGTTCAAGATGCCTCAACACGCCGGAAAAGTTGCCTGACGGTTATCAAAAAGCTGATTCGATTTTCCACTTTTTATTTGATAATTTTTCATTTGTCAGTGTTTGAAAAAGCAATATTTTTCGGGCAATGACAATAGAAAATAAATCCGAACCGATAACTTCTGGATATTAATTTTCGTTTATTGTCTGGCTGTCGAAAACCGCTGTAAAGTTTTTAATAATTTTGTCTTCGACTTCCGTCAAAGATAATTCGCGTCCTAAAATCCGCTCCATCGAAGTCACCGGCTCGCCTTCACAGGCGATTATCCAATCGAAAAAACTCAAATCCGTATTGACGTTCAGCGCGAAACCGTGAGTCGTGACCCAGCGTTTGATGTGAATGCCAATCGCCGCAATCTTTCCTTCGCGCGTGTGAACGCCGGTTAAATTTTCGATGCGAAAAGCCTCGATTTCAAAATCCGCCATCGTCCGAATCAATACTTCCTCGACATCACGGACATATTTGTGAACGTCTTCGCGGTCGGGCGAAAGACTGATAATCGGGTAGCCGACTATTTGCCCAAGCCCGTGATAAGTTACCTTGCCGCCGCGATTCGTTTCAAAAACCGTTACGTCCAAAGTTTTAAGCATTTCGGCGGTTGCCAAAACGCCGTTCTCTTTGGCGCGTCGTCCAATCGTAAATGTGTGCGGATGTTCGAGCAGCAGCAAATAATCGGGTTCACGTCGCGCAATAACTTCCGATTCAAGTTCTTTTTGCAGGCGCAAGCCTTCGTCATACCCAAAGCGTCCGAGACGGCGAACCTGTAAATGTCTTTTTTGCATCTTCCTTTATGATAAAATTATTCGTGTATATTTACGAATTATTAAAAATTATGAAATCAATTTTAGTAAAGTTCGGCGTAACGGTCGCGTGTCTGTTGTGTTTGACCGTTTCGATGAACGCGCAAAAACGCAAACCGCAGACTAAAAAAGCGAAAACGACAGTTGCCGCGACGACTGTAACAGCGACCGCCGAAATAAAATCAGGCGCGGACAAAGTTTCGACGCAGATTAAAAATCTTTCAAAGTTTATTTATAATTTGGGCGATGTAGCGAGAGTGACCGAAGACCTCGACCGGGAAATCGCGGCAGGAAAGGCTTCGCGCAATGCACCGAACCTGAATCGGAAAAACAAGCAAGCTATTGTTACGACGATTAAAAATCTCCGCGTCGGGTTCGCCGCCCTCGAAGTTGAGTTTCGCACTAAACCCGCGCTGAAAAATTATCTTTTCCAAATTCAAGGAATTTCGGATATGACCGGCTTGGCGGAAGACCAGGCGGCGGCGGGACAATTAATCGAATCAGGGAAAACACTTTTACTCGTCGTCGAAAAACTGTCCGACACGCTGGCAGCTTTACCGTAAATGCCAAATAAAAAGCGCGACTTGAGATAAAAAGTCGCGCTGGAAACAAAAATTCAAATAAACCAAATATTTAAGCTGTTGCAGACCTTGCTTGTAAAGTCGGCTTAAAGGTTAAACCGAGCGGCGTAACCGAATTTTGTCTGATAACAAGTTCAATCGCCCGTGCCGGAACACAATATCTAAAGGCAAGCGCGTCAACCGATTCGCCCATTGAAAACTGCTTATAGATTTTGTCAAAAAGTTTATGACGCAAATCCCGCCCGCAATCAAAACAAGTTCCTTGCAATGGAAAATACGCATCAAGTTCGTAACTGCTCATAAATTACCTCCGACAGACGTTTAATTTATTTATCAATATAGCACGAGCATAGTTAAAAGACAATAAAATTTTTTTATACCCGACGGAGCGAAGTTTTATGGATAAGTGATGCGATTTTCTACTTCTGTTCGCCAATCGCGGAGAAAGTTTAGCTTAGTCGGTCGAATTCTGCACCGTGTCTAATCGCGGCGCCGCGAGCAATTTGAAACACCTCCTGGAAAAGGCGTAAGTTTGGTCGCCCATCGCCGGCGCGTCGGTGGGCGCGGTTTCTGAATCTTTATCTAATATAGTAAATGGGTCTATGGTAGTTAAGAACATTATAACGGTTAGTTTTTCAGCAAAGTCAAAAGTGTGCGGTAGAGATTTTCATTTCGATGATTGAATCTGTATTCACATTCTTTTAAGTGCAGAATGAAAGTATCTTTCTTCACTAAATTTTGTTTTTCATCTA
>CBDUBY010000249.1:0-4818 GCA_965365505.1 uncultured Pyrinomonadaceae bacterium
CGAACCGCTGGCGCAATATATTTTGAATAAAATCGCCGGAGCCAACGCGCCGGAAATCGCGCCGCAAGCGGTTGACGCTTTGAGTTCTTTCAACTGGACGGGCAATGTCCGCCAGCTTCGCAATTGTCTGGAACGGGCGATTTTGCTTGCCGACAACGGCAGAATCACGACCAAAGAACTTCCGCCCGAAGTCGTCTATCGCACGACCGAGCCGAGCGTTTCGGTCAGCTATAACATACCAAACAAAAACGCCACAAACTCTTTTCAAAATGCGACAACGCCAACCGCTCTGCACGAAGTAGAAAAGCAGCAGATTTTGCGGGCATTGGAACAAACCGGCTGGCATCGCGGCAAGACGGCTGAGATTTTAGGAATTTCGTCTTCGACGCTTTATCGCCGTCTGCGCGAATATGATTTGGACACGAGATAGAAATTTAATATGACAAATTTGAAATCGTTTTTTCTGATTGCTCTGACGCTGATTTCAGCGAACGCGGCTTTCGCGCAAAGCCGCGTCAACGGCAAGGTCGTCGAAGTCATTGACGGTAAAACCGTCGTTATTCAGATGCAGAATCGCACCCGATTAGTCGCGGAACTGCAATATATTGAAGTTCCCGAAACCGGACAGCCGCTCGATCAGGTCGCCGTCGAACATCTGCGCGGTCTTGTTCTCGATAAAGTAATCGAGTTCCGGGCGCGTGGTTTAAGACAGACGACGACCATCGGACAACTTTTTTTGAAAGACGTTGACATCAGCCAGCAGATGATACGCGACGGCGCGGCGTGGTATGCGGTTTTAGAAAAAAGCGGTCAGGACGCGGCGGAAAGCGTGATTTATCAAACAAACGAAACGCAGGCGAAATCGGAAAAACGCGGCATTTGGGCAATCGAGAATCTAAAGCCGTCGTGGGAAATTCGCGCCGAGGCAGAGGAAAATCGCCGCCGAGCGGAAAAAGCCGCACTGGAGGAAATCGCCTCTCGGACAACGATTGAAGCCGCAGCGCCGCAGCCTGTAAAATCCGTAAAACCGAAAGCCAGACCGCAGATGAGCAGCGAATCTCAAATGTGGTCAACGCCGGAAACGAGCGGCAAAATGCCGGAAAACTTTACAAACGTCGGCGGTTTAATGGTTGGTTACAACGCGCAGACAAAAATCGGAATCATCGCCTCGCCGCTGTTGAAACTCGAAATTCCCGCCGGCAATGTTTTTGATTCGTTCGGCATCGGCATCGCGTATCTTTATCACGACGACGAGCAAAAGGGCAGAGAAAACATTTATCTGGTCGGTGTCGAATCCGACTCAAAAGAATTCAGATTTCTCAAATTCAACGATTTAATCGTCACGGCGGACAATCAAAAAATCGTCGTCGGCAAAGCCGTGCGCGGTTCGCGCCAAAATGGTTTGCTGGTCAAAGAAACTCTGATTTATACGGTCAAAAGAAGCGTTCTCACTAAAATTGCCAACGCTAAAAACGTGACGGTAAAAGTCGGAACTTACTCGACAGCGGTAAATCCCGACGTTCAAACGATGCTTACTAATTTGCTCAAGGCTTCCGAATAATCGCCGTCTGAAAACACGCAGATTGGAAATGAAAAGCGAGCGGTTATTGACCGTTCGCTTTTTTGGCTTTTTTCGGGCGAATCTTCGATTCCTTAAATCCTGTTAAAATGTTCGAGTCTGTTCTGAGTTCCGACTTTAGTCGGCGTTCCGCCCGCGAAGCGCGGCGGCGCAAGCCTGCTAAAGCAGGAACTACAGAACACCGACAAAATTATTTTGTCGGTTTACTTACCGTTCTACAATTATTTAGCTAATTCTTTCTCAAGCGTCCGGGTCGTATTTTCCGTCACGCTTCGTGCCGGTTGACGCGGTTCTTCCAACTGCGCGGTGTTTGGCGAATCAAGCTGCGGATTTTCAAACGCTCTTTCTCTGGCGGGTAAAGCCAGCGTTAATTGCGTAATTTGGCGAAGCATCAAAAAAGTCATTGCGAAAACCGCAACGAGAAAAGCCAGCGCGAGCATTACGACGGCTTCGATGACGACACCGCTTTTTAAAAGCAGCGCGATTAGTCCGACCGTCAAACCCAAACCGCCGAGACCGACAAAGCCCGTTGCCATTGACAGGTAAACAGCCGCCGGCGATTTTTCAACCGTCGTTAATTTATCAACTCTCGCGCCGCAACGATTACAGTAATTGAGTCCTGTTTTGATTTCAGTTCCGCAAGCCGAGCAATACATTTTGCTTTCTCCAATTAAAATGTTTAATTTTTGGGTTTAATTTTTTCCTCAAACCATTCGGTCAAATCGTCTACCGATTCGATATGCACGGGTTTTCCCTGCCAGGCTTTAACGGCGAAGATAATCAGCATTACCGTCGTCACCAGCGTAAAAATCCAGTTACCGACATTCGCCAGATTCGTGACGTTGCCGACACCGCTCAAAATCGTGGTGACAATCAAAATCCCGATGTGCGCCGCCAAACCCTGTGCGGCGTGAAACCGCACTTTCGTTTCGCTTTTCGGCACAAAAAGCAGAATCAGCAAACCGGCAATCAGCCCAATCCAAAAAGGCAAGTAAGGCAGAGCCGTCAGGATATTTTCCGGCAAACCGATTTTCGATACCTTGCGCGAACTCGATTTGTTCATATCGGCAAGGTTGGTTGTTCGGTAATTGGCGGGAATATTCTGCCCGTTGTAAGGCGATTCGTAAGCGTTGAAATTCGGGTCGTCTAAACGACGCGTTTGCTCTTCGGTTACGGAAGGCGGCATAAATTCGGCGGTCTTAAACTTGTTTTTCGGCAAAGTGACGGTTTCGGCTTCTTTCTGAACTCTTTCAGGAAACGTCGGGTCGAGCGGGTTAGTGTCGAATTTCTTTTTCTTTGCCATTGTTTTTTGACTCTTACGACATTTTACCGCGTTCGGTTCATAAAATCTAAATTGATTTTTCTTACTGAAGAATATATTTGTCGCCGTCGCTGAACACGCCCGAAATCTGCCAGTTCTTTTTATTATTGAGCTTTCCAAATTTAATCAAAAAGTTTTGTTTGTTCGTTAGAGCGATTACTTAATCTTCTTAAAAAAAAGATGACTACCGGAATAAATAGCGTAATAATTCCTAATCCTGCGATGGCAGAAGCAGCATAAGAACCTGCAATATTTTTGCAAGAGAAACAGCCCTCTGGCATCGGAATAGTGTGACATGATTGAGGACCTGGAATGTTGCTGCTGAATAAATCGCATCCTTTAGGATTTACTAATGATGCAGTAATTATACAAATACTAAACAAGACTATGGTCAAAATTACAACAATGATTTTTTCCTTATTTTCTTTAGTAAAAGTCATAGTAAAAATATCTACTAATGCATTCTTGCTCATCACTTTTGCTTAGTAAAAATAAGACAAGAATAACGCTTGCCTTATTTTTATTCAACGATTTTAGCAATTACTTTGACAATAAATTTTAACGTGATTTAAGATTTCTCCGTTTTGAGCAATCGAAGTTAATTCATTTCCACCCCACTCTTCGGTCATCAAATGATTGTGGTCACTTACGCCTCTTTCAGCAGATTTGAGTAATTTGTTTAATTCTTCAATTAGTAGCTTTAACCCATCTGGATTCGTATGAATTTCTAACTTATCTTTATCTTTTGTTAATTCAAATGTAAGTAAATAACTATTTTCCATGATTATTCAACGATTTTAATTCCCAATTCATTCAACTGCGACGTATCAACTTCGCCGGGCGAATCCATCATTAAATCCTGCGCCGAAGCGGTTTTCGGGAACGCCATCACGTCGCGGATATTTATATATTAGGTGGATGCTCTCCTAACATATAAAGCGCTTTTCTTTGGTTTACCAAACCTTTTCGATTTAGTTTCAATGCCGCGACAGTGACGCGTCCGATTGGAGTTAAGCCGACAATAACGGTGAAATTTTTCGCCCAACCGAAATGTTCTTCCCGGAGGTCTTTTCGCGGATTAAAAAGCCTGGAAATTTCTTCGCCGATTATGTCGAAGGCATCGGTTTTATTCGATTTGTAAAGATTGCAGCCATGACAGGATAGAGCCAGATTTTCGATTTCCGTTTTGCCGTTTTTGGAAATCGGAATTATATGTTCAACGTCAAAAGGGCTGTCGGAAAAATCAGAATCGGTGCGGCAATATTCGCAGAAACCATTTGCTCGCCTTATAACCTCGCGACGCAATCCGGCGGGAATTTTCTTCGTCATAAAATTTAAGGTTTCATTCCCAAATCCTTTATAACATTCTTAAGCGATTGCCCGCGCATTCGGGCGAGTTCGCCGAGATATTCCAGCCGTTTGGCGTTGAGCGTTTCAAATTCACCGCTCAGTTTCAGTAATTCTTTATGCTCTTTCGGCGTTATATTTTCCTGCTGAAATTTATCGTAAAGCGTGTTGTATCGCTGGCGCTTTTCCGCTGAATAAATCGTATTTATTTTGTGAATTAAGTCGGTTTCCTGATAAGAAGATTTATTGCCTTCGCGTTTAGCTCGTAATTGTTTCGCCTGTTCGACAAAGCGATTAAATTCGCTTTCGGGCATCTGTGCGACGGCTTTTAAAAGATTTTCGGTTGCTACTTCAAGATGAACTGCCATTTTGTTTTCTCCAACAGACTTTTATTATCGCAAATTAAGCTGAGCTTTTCGATGAATTTTTAATCATTCAACAATCTTTATTCCCAATTCATTCAACTGCGACGTATCAACTTCGCCGGGCGAATCCATCATTAAATCCTGCGCCGAAGCGGTTTTCGGGAACGCCATCACGTCGCGGATGTTTTCCGTGCCGCAGAGAATCA
>CBDUBY010000250.1:0-4799 GCA_965365505.1 uncultured Pyrinomonadaceae bacterium
AAGACGCGATGATCGAAACCTTGAAAAGAGCGCGTGAAGGCAAAGACACGATTTCGGTTTCGGGCAATGTTTTGCGCGATTATTTGACGGATATGTTTCCGATTTTGGAACTCGGAACTTCCGCAAAAATGCTTTCGATTGTTCCTTTGATGAACGGCGGCGGTTTGTTTGAAACCGGCGCGGGCGGTTCTGCGCCCAAGCACGTCGAACAATTTCAGAAAGAAGGCTATTTGCGCTGGGATTCGCTCGGCGAATTTCTTGCGTTACAGGCGAGTTTCGAGCATTTAGCGCAAACTCAGGACAATAAAAAAGCGCAAGTTCTGGCGGACGCTTTGGACGAAGCGAATGCGAAATTTTTGGCGACCGACAAATCTCCGGCAAGAAAAGTCGGGCAGATTGACAATCGCGGCTCGCATTTCTATCTGGCGATGTATTGGGCGGAAGCGTTGGCAAATCAATCGGCAGATGCTGAAATCGCCGCCAAATTCGCGCCGGTTGCCGAAGCATTAAAGGAAAACGAAGCAAAAATCAATGAAGAACTAATCGCGGCGCAGGGAATAGCACAGGACATCGGCGGTTATTATCATCCGAATTCTGAAAAGACTTACGCGGCGATGCGACCTTCGGTGACGCTGAATGCTATTGTGGACGGAATTTAAAACTTTTAACTTAGAAGCCCATAAAAAGCTCCTGAAATTTCAGGAGCTTTTGGTTTTATACAGTTACGGAGATTATGCATTTTGAGAACTAAATAAGTAGAAGCTATCTCAAAAATAGTTTTTCAGCTTTATTCATCTGCGAACACGCTGGAAGTATTTCGAGATTCACGCGGAATGCCGGACGGAAACGGTGACTCAAGTTTACCAAAGAGCGTCAGACTCGTTGCCCCTTTTTTAATAACCTTCACGGATAACTCCATGTATTTTACGATGAAATATACCGCGCATCCGGAAAGAAAAACCAGATTCACCAAAGCGATTGAAGACGGTGGCAGAGTTCACGCCCCATTTATAACGAGCGAGTCCGTGGCGCAACAACATCATTGAGCGCATCAATCGCACCGACAACCAAGAGTGCTTTTCGCAACTGCGTTTTCGCTCGTTGGAAGAGCGACGGTATCAACATCAATTGTGGGAAATGCGGCACAACTCTCATCGTCCGCATCAAGGCATCGGCAATAAAACGCTGCGCTGCAAATTTACAAAGAACAATACGCATTTCACGCCGGAGCGAGAATGCTAACTTAATTTGTCAATACAAATACATAATACTCACTTGTATTATTCGTGAAAATTACTGCACAAACGGGTGGTTCTTATCGCGCTCGCTTTACTTACATTGATCTTCAAGGCAGATATTGAAAAAACGTATTCAGCAAGTAATCAGGTTTTTCCCGTCTCTTCCAAAAGCAAATTTTGTTGCGGCAAATTTATTTCGAATTTACAAATCAGGAGAAGAAAATTTATGGCGATTTATACGGTTCCAAACTTGAGTTTAATGGGACAGGACAAAACGAACGGATGCTGGTATTTCTCTGCCAAGATGATGGCTGATTGGTCAAAAAAGTCAGGCGGCGGAGTAATCAAAGATCCTTCGGCATTAGACGACCTGCAAAATCTCTACACGGGAAATTGTGGTTACGCGCTCAGCACTTGCGGGACTTTAGCCGGCAAGCTCGGAATGAAGGCGCAATCGCGCCAGAAACGCAGCTACGCGGAAATGCTTGCATTGCTCAAAAACGGTCCGCTCTGGACGGCGGGCTTCAAGGGCGGCGTGAAAAACGGCTTTCCGCACGTCGTCGTCATCGGCGGCGTCGCCGATACCGGTGTTCTCGTACTTGACCCGCTGCCGCTGAATAACGGCGATAAAAACTGGAAAACATGGGCTTGGCTGGACGAGTTCCTCGCGCTCGACGATGGTTCATTAGACGCAAACCTGCTGTCTCCGGCGTGAGAAACTGCGGCAATATTTTAATCGCTAAGTTTTTGAGGTGATTTTCAGATAAAGAAAGTAATTTATCCAAAGAGTGTCCGACGGTTGATTTGATAAATTGTTAAATCAACCGTCGGATTATTTTATTGTGGTGTGAGAAAACGAATTAGCCGGGCAAATCGCCGCTTTTAACATTTTCGATTGCCTTTGCCAAATCAAAATCATTTTGCGTCAAGCCGCCTGTGTCGTGCGTCGTGATAGAAAATTCGGCATAACCCCAACCAAAGAAAATATCGGGATGATGATCTCGGCTCTCGGCGATTGCGCCGACGCGGTTGACGAATTCCAACGCTTCGAGAAAGTTGGCGAATTTAAAGCGGCGTTTTAAATTTACTCCGTCAATTTTCCAGCCGTTCAAGTCGGTTAACGCCGTTTGGATTTCTTCGTCGGACAGTTTTTTTCGCGCCATTCGTTTTTAACTCCTCTGATTTTTCGCTATACTTTGCTTTTTAGTATAGCCAAAGGCTTTTCGATTATTCAAAAATGCGCGTTCACTTAAAGATTTTATTTATATTTTTCGCCGGTCTTCTGGCGGCTTGCGCGGTTGAGGAAAAACCGTCCACGCCGTTCAATACGCTCGAAGCATATACCAAAGCCATCAAGAAAAAAGATACGACGACGATGAAACTGCTGCTGTCCGACGCTTCGATAAAAATGGCGGAACAGGAAGCCAGAGCACAAAACGTCACGCTCGATGAAATCGTTAAAAAGGAAACTTTGTTCAACGAAACTCAAAACACCGTCCAATTCCGCAACGAAAAAATCAACGGCGAGCGGGCGACAATTGAAATGAAGGATTCGTCCAACATCTGGAATACCGTGCAGTTCGTCCGCGAAGAAGGCATTTGGAAAATTGACAAACAGGGTATCGCCAATCAAATGATCCAAGATTTCGAGCAGAGCGACAAACAGCTCGATGCCATTATCAACCAGGGCAGACAGCCGTAGGAATTTTCGATTTGCGATTGAAAAAATGAAACTCGCCGCTTAAAACTTTATGAAGATTTATCAATTGTTGTTTCTCGCATTTGCCGCGCTCTTGTTTATCAATTGCAGCGGCGCGCCGACTAATAATACCGCGCCGACAACTGCCGCTAGTCCGACCGACGTTTTAAACGTTTATGTCGAAGCCTCAGACCGCAAAGACCTGGCAGCGGTCAAAGCGACTTTCTCAAAAGGCACGTTGAAAATGTATGAAGAGGCGGCACAGAAAAGGGAGATTTCCGTTGACGAAGTTATCAAAGATCAATTCGAGTTAGCCACTTCAGCCGGACTCAAATCGAAAATTCAGCCGGTCAAGGAAACGATTGAGGGCGACACGGCAACGGTCGAAGCCAAAGACAATCAAACGGGCGAAACGGAGAAAATACCGTTCGTTAAAGAAAACGGTGTGTGGAAACTCGCCTTCGATAAGTTTATGCAGAACTTGATGGAAAAAATGCGGGAAGAAATGAAAATGCCCGCGCCAAACTCTGCAAAACCCGCAAATTCAAATAAAACGGAAGTTAATAAATAAATCGTTTCGAATTGGAGCTTTAGTTTGCCATTGCGCCGCGCTTCGGTCTGCGAAGCAAACTAACGTTTCCGACTCGGAACTAAATTTCAGAGGAAAATTTTAGTGGCAATTATCAAACCTTTTCGCGCTTTGCGTCCGACTTCTGAACAGGCAAAGCAAGTTTCCTGCGTTCCTTACGATGTGGTTTATGAACGCGAAGTGCGGCAGTTTATCGAAATCAATCCGCTTTCATTTCTGCGCGTCACGCGCTCGGAAGCAGAATTTCCCGAAGGCTCGAATCCGCCGGTTCAAGAGGTTTTCGCTAAAGCAAAAGAAAATCTGCAAAAGTTTATTGACGATGAAATTTTCGCTTCCGAAGCAGAACCGTCCGTTTATATTTATCGTCTGGAAACCGAAACGCACCGGCAAACCGGCGTGGTCGCCTGTTGTTCTTTGGACGAATATGAACTCGGGATTATCAAAAAACACGAAAACACTCGTCCCGATAAAGTCGAAGACCGCACCGCCCATATGCTCGCTCTCGAAGCGCAGACCGGCTTGATTTTTCTCGCTTTCCGTAACACTGAACCGATTCGTCTGCTGATTTACGAAGCGACTCTGACGAAACCGATTTACGATTTCGTCTGCGTGGACGGCGTAAAACAAACAATTTGGCGCGTCGCGCAAGCCGCAGATTTTGTCGAGGCGTTCGGCGCAGTTCCCGCTATTTACATCGCCGATGGTCATCACCGAATGGAGAGCGCGAATCTCGCACGGAAAAAGCGGATTGAAAAAAACGCCGAGCAGCACACCGGCGCGGAAGATTACAACTTTGTCGTCGCGGGAATTTTCCCGTCGGAGGATTTGAAAATTCTTGCCTACAACCGCGTGGTAAAAGATTTGAATAATTTGAGCGAGGAAGAATTTTTTCAAAAAATCAGCGAGAGTTTCGCTGTCACTGAAACCGAAGTAAAAGAGCCGAAAAACCGCGGCGAATTCTGCCTTTATATGAACGGTAAATGGTATCTGCTGCGGTTCGCCGTTAATTTTTCCCGCGAACCGGACGCGCTTGAAAATCTGGACGCGAGTATTTTGCAGAATTATCTGCTCGGACCGATTCTCGGAATTGACGACCCGCGCACTAACAAGCGAATCGGTTTTGTCGGCGGCGGGCGCGGCGTTGGCGAACTCGAAAAATTCGTGGACGAAGGCACGGCAAAACTGGCTTTTTCGCTTTTCCCGACCACGATGGACGACCTTTTCGCCGTGTCGGATATGAACGAAATTATGCCGCCGAAATCAACCTGGTTCG
>CBDUBY010000251.1:0-4759 GCA_965365505.1 uncultured Pyrinomonadaceae bacterium
GCTGAAATAACCAATCGGCATAAAAGGATTTTAACCGAAAGAGGGAAAGACGCAAGGGCGCAAAGATTTTAAAATACTAAAGGCACACAGCGAAAAGCTAAAATCCCTGTGCGCCTTCGCGCTTTTTTCTCTTTCGATTAAGAATTCTTTACTGACAATGAACTGAGCGGCGAGAATTTCGGCAGACCGCGCCGTTTGGAAAAGCGCGGAAAGTTTATCGAACTCGCGCCGAAAACGGTTGCCGCGAACGATTCTTCTTCCTCGACCATTTCGCTGCTGAACACGCCGAAATTTTCCTGCAATGCGGCGAGTGCTTTTTCCGCATTCAGCTTTTCGTTGTTCTCCTGCAATACGGCAAAGAGATTGCGGCTGACGTGCTGGCGCAGATTTTCCAGCGCGTAACCGGAAGCGAGCGCGAGCAACACGAAACGCATCTCGCTCGATTCGTTTTCGTCGAAATCGGTCGGCTGCGTCGTTTCGATGATTTGCGAAAAAGCCGTCTGTGTCGCTTCGTTTGCCGATTCGATGTCGTCGCCCGCCAGCGCGACTTCAAATGCGTCCTGCTGAAAACCGGAAACGTCCAGCACTTCGGCGAATTCTTCGGCGGAAACCGTAAAGTTTTCCGAATAATCGCGGCGCGGGCTTGGATTTTTGCGCGGCGTTTCGATTTGATTGGAAAACATCAGCCGGACGAACGGACGGTTCGTCGCGTAAAATCCGACTTCGGCTTGATATGTCGAATTCGCGTCCGTGTCGAACCACGCCGAACCTTCAGCTTCCACCGGGAAAAGTTCCTCGCGGTCGTTCGTTTGATTAACGAGTTTAGCGACTAACTGATAATTCGTTTGACCTCCGAACAAGCGGCTTAGAGTTTGAAACGGATTCGCCGCGACCGACCAGTAAAAATGAATTTTCGTCGGCGACTGGATTTGCAGACGCGCCCGGTTTTCCTTTTTTAATTCAGGCAGTTTCGGTTCGGATAATTCTTTAAAGATCGGGTCTTCGATTTCCGCCGCTTCAATTTCTTCATCAATCAACTCTAGTTCTGTGCTGACTATTTTCGCCTCAACCGGAATCTGCGGCTCGGCGTTTAATGAAAGAATGTCCTCGTCGTTTTCGTCAATACTTAAATCGGGTTTTATCGCGTCCAGAGAAGAAATCGGATTTAATTTGAAATCTTCGAGCGCGTATTCTTTGCTATTTTTATCTTTCGTATTCATAAATTCCTGTTAAATAAATTTTTGTAATACGAACGATTATGCGTGTAGAAAGGCGAAGAAACAAGCGAGCATTGTTTTTACCCGCGAATCAGTTAACTGTTTCCGTTACTCGTTCAGCAGTAGATTTGTATTCCGCTCTTTTCAATTTAACTTCAACTCTGCCGATGCTGGCGTTGATTTGGGCGCGGACGGGCAGGCGGCGAGCGTCGTCGGTAATCCATAAAATCATCGAGCCTTTGCCGTCAATCAGACGGTCTGCGCCGAACACCTGCGGCTCGACGCGGAAACACGAAACGCGCCCGAAAATTGTTTTCTGCTGCTCGCGGGCGACGACGCGGACGGGAATTTTATAAACCAGACCCGAATCGCTGATTGATAAATCGAATGTTTTGCCGACGACGAGCGGTAAACGGCGAATCGTGTAAAGTCCCGTGATCAAATCCTGCGTGTCCGCCTGAATCGGCGAAGCGACCTGACGCGGCGCGCGCATCGCATCGTTCGGGTCGGTTTCGATGTAAATAACTTTTTTCTCTTTATAATCGAAAAGAGCTTCAGAATCGCGCACCCGGTCGCCCTGTTCGTCGCGTTTGACGGTGCGCTTGACGGCGTGGGTTTTGCCGTCAACCGTTGATTGAAGATTTTGATAAAATTTAGCGAAAAGGCGAACGAGCGTGCCTTTTGAGCGGGCTTCGGATTTGATTGTGAAGTCTTCGCTGCCGGGAACGCGCTCAACCGTAAAACTCAAATCCGCAGCCGGAATGCCGCGCAAAATCGCTTTGCTGTATTTGCCCTCGTAAGTCAAAGTTTCGCCGGCTGTGTAGGCTTCAGTTTTCTGCGCGAAAATTGAAACGCAGGCAAATGTGAAAATCAATAAAAGCGAGCCGAGAGTTTTTTTCATCGTCATAACTTTATTTTAGAAAGATTGCTTTGGCAAGCAAAATTGACCACGCGACGATTAAACCAAGAGCCGCCTGATATTCGCGGTGACGCAAATACAGAGCGTAATCGAACTTCGTCGCCGATTTTTTGCCCGTCGTCGGGAGCGGAAAAAACAGCGGAACTCGTCTGGCGTATCGCTTATATTCTGCGCCGAAAATCTGCGTCAATTCTTCGGCTTCGACGCGCATCACCGATAAATAGATGCCCAAAAACAGCACAGTGAAAATGACTAAAAACACAAACCACCACACGCCCGCCGTAATCGTAAAGCCGACACCCAAAATGAAACTGCCCAAATAAAGCGGATTGCGCGTGTAGGCGTAAGGACCCGAAACCGCCAGCTCCTGGTTTTTGCGAATATGCCCGGCTGCCCAGGCGCGAATCAGCAAACCGACGACGGCAACCGCGCCGCCGATTGCCAGAGATAAAATATTCGGCTCGGCAAAATACAAAAAGACCGCCGCGAACAAAAAGCCGAGCGGCACTCGGAAGCGTTGAATTGGCGTGGCTCGTTCTCTACTCATTTCGCGGATAATTCTAATCTTTTTTGCGCCGCGCGCAAAACGGTTTCCGTTTCGATGTTCATACAAATCCAGTTGTCGCAGGCGCGGCGATGGCAATCGGCGCGGCAGTTGATGTCAAATCGTTCGATGCAAATGTCGTTTGGATTCGGGCTGCCGTTGCGCCACCATTCGGTCGGACCGAAGATGCCGACCGTCGGAGTTTTCGCCGCGACTGCTAAGTGCGTCGGCGCGGTGTCGCCGCCGATGTATATGCGCGCGCGTTTTGCTAATTCGTAAAAGCCTTTCAAACTCGGCTGCGCGAGAAAAACCTTTCCCGAACGGCTGCCGCGCAAAACCCGATTTGCCAGTTCGATTTCATTCGGCGCGGTCGTTACCACTGAAACTAAATTATTTTCTTCCCAAAGTCTGTCCGCTAATTCGCCGAATCGTTCCGCCGCCCAGAGTTTCGTCGTCCAGCCGCCCGCCGGATTTAGTATCGCGTAGTTTTCCCCAATTTGCGCGAAGATTTTTTCGGCTTCGAGCCGGTGATTTTCGTCGGTGAAAATCGGGAATTCGAAATTCGTTTCAGGGACGGGAATGTTCAAAGCCTCTTTCGCCAATGCCAGATTTTTGCGGATAATGTGCGTTTGCCGTTCGACCGTAACCGTGTCGGTTAGCAGAAAACGGCTGGCTGGTTCGCGCAGATTTTGTTTGGAAAATCCAAATCTTCTTTTGGCTTTGGCGAGTTTGATGATTGAGGCGGATTTGAGCAGCCCTTGAAAATCGAGCGCGATGTCGAATTCATATTGTCGCAAATGGCGCAATTGGCGGCTCGCGTCAATTAAAATTTCTTCGATGACTTTTCCGCGCAGCGTGCGCGTGTCAATCTCGATTAAATTATCAATCAGCGCATTGCCGCGCAGGATTTCCGCCGCGCTTCGCTCGACTGCCCACGAAATTTCCGCGTCGGGCAGAGCTGTCCGAATCGCGTGGAGCGCGGGCAGCGTGTGGACGACATCGCCGATGCTGCTTAATTTGACAATGAGAATTTTCATCGTGTCTGCCTGTGCCGCGAAAAAATAAAGTCTAGCAAATTTCGGCTGAAATGTTTTATCCTATAATTCCCGGCATATTACAGATGCCGTTGACGCGCCTGCCTGCTATGAAACAAGCAAAACGTCAAAAACGCGATTTACGTCCCGCGCTGGTTTTTTTGAACGGTGATTTGCTCGCCGTGCCGATTCCGCTTGAGCGCGAAGAAGTTATTTTGGGACGCGCCCTCGAAGCCGACGTTCGCATCAACGACCCCAGAGTTTCGCGGCGGCACGCCTGCGTCAACACGATTTTCAATGCTCAGGACGACACGACCGAATACATTTTGACCGATTTGTCTTCAAAGGGCGGAACGTTACTGAACGGACAGAAAATCAGACGCGAAACTCTGCAGCACGGCGATAAAATCACGATTGGCGAAAATCTTTTGCGGTTCGAGATGCTCGATGAGATTGACCGCGAATATCAGCGGCGGATTCGCCGGCTGCTCTCGCACGACGATTTGACCGGATTATTGTCGAGCCGCTCGTTTTTTTCGGAATTGCGCCGCGAAGCGGAACGCGCCAAGCAGGAAAACCGCGTTCTTTGCGTATTGATGATGGACATTGATTTTTTCAAACGGGTCAACGACACTTACGGGCATTTGACGGGCAGCCAGGCTTTGGAGGAAATCGGCAAGTGCATCACGCAGAATTTGCGAAGCGGCGATGCGGCGGCAAGGTTCGGCGGCGAAGAGTTTGCGGCATTTCTGCTTGACGCAGACCTCGCGCAAGGGTTGGTCGCGGCTGAACGAATTCGCTCGGAAATCGAAGCGAACGAATTCAGCGTTATTCGTCGGGGCAAGGCTTCCGATTCGCACCATATCACCATCAGCGTCGGCGTAGCGACTTTTCCGATGGATTCGAGCGACCCGATTGAATTGGTCGAACACGCTGATTCCGCGCTTTACCGCGCCAAACGCGAAGGCAGAAACCGCGTCTGCGCTTATCAAAATCCAAATACGGGCGATCTTCCCGCCAGCCTGCCGCCGCGCCGCGATTAGAA
>CBDUBY010000252.1:0-4750 GCA_965365505.1 uncultured Pyrinomonadaceae bacterium
ATTTCATAGCAAAACGATAATACTTTCTTCCGCGCAAAAATAAAACGGCAAGCTGGAAAAAACTTGGCAATAAAATGAATCTGCCGTAATCTCTTACTCACACGAAAATTTCACAAGGAGAAAAACAGATATGCCACATAAAGACCCGGAGAAAAATCGCTCTTATCAAAGAGAGTATAAAAAGCGATGGTATCGAGAAAATAAAGCGAAACATATCTCATACGTTAGAAATAGAGAAGGAAAAATGGAAGTGTGGTTTCGACAATATAAACGAACACTTTGTTGTGAGATTTGCGGAGAAAATCATCCGGCTTGTTTGGATTTTCACTACATTGACCCAAGTCAAAAGAAGTTTTCGGTGAGCGCAAAAAGACACCGACCGAGTTTAGAGCAGTTGCAAGAAGAAATCGCCAAGTGTCAGGTTTTATGCGCTAATTGCCACCGCAAAGAACACTACCGACAAAAAGAAAAGGAGCGTGAAAGCTCCCAGAATTTATAAAACAATGGTGGCGGGGGCGAGACTTGAACTCGCAACCTCGGGGTTATGAATCCCGCGCTCTAACCAGTTGAGCTACCCTGCCACGAACATCTGATTATAAATCTCTCCGCGAAAAAATCAAGTTTCCCGTGAATCGAACTTCGGGTTTTGCCCGGATTTGCTTCGGTTGATTATCATTAGATAAACAAGTTGCCGACGATTTAGGAGAAATTGCGCCGCCTATTGTTCTCGCCGCAAGCGTTGATCACGGCTCAATTTTGCTGGCTTTATTGATTGCTCGCCGCCGCCAAAATTATGGCGGAGATTTTTGAGCGTCTGCGCCAACCGGTGGTCGTCGGTGAAATTCTTGCCGGGATAGTCATCGGTCCGAGTCTTTTGAATTGGGCACAACCGTCGGAATTTATTACGATTTTGACAGTTATTAGCCTGACGCTTTTCGCCGCCGTGTTGTTTATGGCGATTGCGGCGACTTTGATTGCGTCGCCGCGTATCAAAATACTTTTCGCCGGTGAAGCGGCAAGCGGAAAAATTGATGACGACGCCGCGGGCATCACGCGCGAAACCGAAGTTTGGTCACGGACTTAGATAAATTAAGCAACCGTCAAACGCTTTTCGGCAATCTTAAAATCGTTAAGAACGAGGTAAAGTTATGCGAATTAGAAATTATTTTTGGTTGTCGCTTTTCTGTTTTATTTTTACCGGCGCGGCGTTCGCGCAAGGACAGCGAACGATTACCGTCGTTTCCGAACCGAATGCGACGGTTTGGCTCGACGATTTGCTGCGCGGCAAAACAGATGAAAGCGGGAAGCTGATTATCAAACCTGTTTCAGCCGGAGCGCATAAAATCCGCGTCCGCGCCGACGGATTTAAGGAAGCGGCGCAAAATCTGCCCGCCGCACAGAAAGGCGAGGTAACAGTCGCGCTTGTCGTTACCGACGATAAAGCCGAACTCGCTTTTCAGGAAGCCGAAAGATTAACGACGGTTAACCGCGAAAAAGCCGTTGCCGCTTACCGGGCGGCAATCGCCGCGCGTCCGAAATACGCTGAAGCCCAACTCGCGCTCGCCCGCGTTTTGCTGGCGATGAGTAATTACGACGACGCGCTCGTTGCTGTTAAAGAAGCCAGAAAAGCGCGTCCGGCTTACGCTGAAGCGACGGCGGTCGAAGGCAGAATTTACGTTTCCAGAGGTGAGGAAGACGACGAAGCCAAAGCGATTGCCGCTTTCAAACGCGCCATTGTCGAAGGCAAAAGCGTTCAGCCGGAAGCGCAGACCGGCTTGGGTTTGCTCTATAAGGAAAAAGCGGAAATGGCGGGCAGCAGCGGCGATTTCGAAGCGGAGGCAGCGAATTATCAGCTTGCCATCGGATATTTCAGAAAGGCAATCGCCCAGCTCGGCGGTTCGCCCGACGCGATAACGATTTATCAATTTCTCGGTCTGGCTTATGAAAATATGAAAAAATATCCCGAAGCCATCGCCGTCTATGAAGAATTTCTGCGCGCCTTTCCCGACGCTAACGAAGTGACCGCCGTTCAATCTTTTATCGTGCAGCTTAAAAAACAAATGACCGAACAATAGAACAGAGGAGTAAATTATGCGCCGATGTTTATATCTGTTGCCGCTTTTAATTTTTTCAATTGCGGCATTCGGTTTTAGCCGAGAGAATTTAAATGATAAAAATCACTCTTTGAATTTCAGCCCGACAGCAACGCCGACACCGACTCAAACGGAAGAATCGGACGAAATTGTTTTGGATAAAAAAGTTGCTTGCCAGCCGTGTCCGCCGGAGTATCGTTGCCTACCTAATCCTAATTGTCCAGATGCTAATTCTAATATGACAATCGCGGTTTCCGCCGTTAAACCAAAAAATGATCAGCTTAAATATGAATACACAGTTTCAGGTGGTCGTGTCATCGGCGGAGGCGCGGAAGTCTTGTGGGATTTGACCGGCGCACAGCCGGGAACTTATCAGATTAAAGTTGATATTGAAGATAAATCAACAGGAAAGAAGCAAACGGAAACAGAAACGATTGCGGTGGAATATTTTAAAGATGGTGGTGATTGCTCTTGTCCAACTTTAACTGTTAAAGCTCTGAAACCTTCAATAAAAGCCGGCGAAACAGTTACTTTTGTAGCTAACATTGAAGGTGGAAGTGAAGACCGAATTACTTACAACTGGAAAATTTCGGCAGGTGAAATAATCGAAGGTCAGGGAACGCCGATTATCCGAGTTGCGACGAATTTTAAGATGGCGAGCAAGACGGTTAAGGCGACGGTTGAAATGGAAGGAGTTTGTGAAGTGTGTCCGAAAACTGAATCCGCTGATGCTCGGATTGTAGAAACAAAAACTACAAAGAAAAGAAAATAAGATAAGTAAAAACAAAAAAAAGCGCGTCCGCTATATGAACGCGCTTCTTTTGTTTTGGGTGAGTTGTTTTGATTAGTTGGGCATCAAAACCGTATCAATTTCGTGAATCACGCCGTTTGATTGTTTGACGTCGGCAATCGTCACTCTCGACATTCCGCCTTTTTCGTCGGTCAAAACGAGCGTTTCGCCATCCATCGAAGCCGTCAGCATTCCGCCTGCAACAGTGGTCAGCATCGCTTTTCCGTTGCCTTTTTTGATGGCTTTCATGATTTTCTTGGAGTCCATATTTCCGGCGACGACGTGATAAGTCAAAATCTTCGTCAACGTCGCTTTGTTTTCCGGTTTTACCAAAGTGTCAACCGTTCCGGCAGGCAGTTTATCGAAAGCCGCATTGGTCGGCGCGAAAACCGTGAACGGTCCTTTACTCGACAAAGTTTCGACCAAACCGGCAGCTTTCACCGCAGCGACCAAAGTTGTATGGTCTTTCGAGTTAACCGCGTTTTCCACGATGTTTTTGGTTTTATACATCGCCGCGCCGCCAACCATCGGGTTGTCGCTCTTCTTCATCATTGAGTCTTGTGCCGACACGCCGCCGACAACTACCACTGCCATTAAAAAAAATGCAAAAACTAAGTTCTTCATAATTTACCTTCCCTTTTCGTTTAATTTATTAAAGAGTCAAAATCACCCTTTGGTTTAGTTTTCGTTTGAGTTCGATAAATGGATTCAGAGTTGGATTAATTTAGAGAAAATAAAACGGACGTTTTTCAAACGAAAAACGTCCGCGTGATTTTTCTTCGGCGTTTAGCTTTTTACGCCACCGTGATTTCTTTTGAAAGATAAACTTCCTGAATCGCGTTCAGCAACTCTATGCCTTCCTTCATCGGACGCTGGAAGGCTTTTCTGCCGGAAATTAAGCCCGTGCCGCCGCCGCGTTTGTTGATGACGGCGGTGCGAACCGCGTCCGCCATATCTGATTCGCCTTTTGATTCGCCGCCGGAATTAATTAAGCCGCAGCGTCCCATATAACAGTTCGCCACTTGATAACGCACCAGGTCAATCGGGTTGTCGGTCGTCAGCTCGGAATAAATTTTCGGATTGGTTTTGCCGTAGCTGCTCTCGACGTTCAATGCATTGTAGCCGCCGTTGTTGGTCGGCAGTTTTTGTTTGATGATGTCGGCTTGAATCGTTACGCCGAGATGATTTGCCTGTCCGGTCAAATCGGCGGCGGCGTGATAATCAACTCCGCCGGTTTTGAATTTCGAGTTTCGCAGGTAGCACCAGAGAATCGTCGCCATTCCGAGCTCGTGCGCGTAGGAAAAGGCTTCGGCGATTTCCGACAATTGACGGGTTGATTCGTCCGAGCCGAAATAAATTGTCGCGCCGACGGCGACCGCGCCCATATCGCGGCACTGATTAATGTTGCCGAATAGAACCTGATCGAATTTATTTGGATAAGTTAAAAGTTCGTTGTGGTTGATTTTGACGACAAACGGAATTTTATGCGCGTATTTTCTGGCAACCGTTCCCAACACGCCGAATGTCGAAGCGACCGCGTTGCAGCCGCCTTCAATCGCCAATTTGACGATATTTTCCGGGTCGAAGTATTGCGGGTTCGGCGCGAACGACGCGCCTGCCGAATGTTCTATTCCCTGATCAACCGGCAGAATCGAAAGATAACCCGTTCCTTTCAAGTTGCCCGTGTTGTAGAGCGACTGCATCGAGCGCAAAACCGCCGGAGTGCGGTCGGACTGCGCCCATACGCGGTCAACAAAATCCGCGCCCGGCAGTTGCAGATTTTCCTTCGGAATCGTGTTCGATGTATAATTTAAAAGCGTTTCGGCTTCCGTGCCGAGCAATTCCTGAATGCGGTTGTAATCAATAG
>CBDUBY010000253.1:0-4745 GCA_965365505.1 uncultured Pyrinomonadaceae bacterium
AAACCCAAAACTTCCGGTAACTCCGATGAAACCATCACGATTGCCAAACCTTCTTTGGCGAGTTTGTTGATTTCACCATAAATTTCCTGTTTCGCGCCGACATCAATGCCGCGTGTCGGTTCGTCGAGAAACAAGACTTTCGGCTTCGTCAAAAGCCATTTTCCGAGAACGACTTTTTGCTGATTTCCGCCCGAAAGCGTTCCGGCAATCGTCATCGGCGAATTTGCTTTGACGTGCAGCGATTTCATTACTTGTCTGGTGGCAACTCTTTCGCGTGAACGATGCGTGATAAATGCGCCGGAAATTTGTTTTAATCCGGCAAGCGTCGAATTGTCCAAAATCGTCTGTTCTAAAATCAAACCGAAACGCTTGCGGTCTTCGGTTACAAAACCGATGCCGTTTCCAATCGCGTCCGACGGCGAATCAATGTTTGTTTTATTTCCTTCGACAAAAATTTCGCCATCATTGCGCCCGCGCCACGCGCCGAAAATCGCCATTAAAAGTTCACTTCTCCCTGCGCCCATCAAACCGGCAATGCCGAGAACTTCGCCTTTGTGAACCGAAAACGAAACATTGTCAACCAGTTTTTTATCCGGCACGTCCGGGTCGTAAGCCGTCAGATTTTTAACTTCCAAAGCTGTTTCACCGAAATCGTGGGTTGTTTCGGGGAAAATATCACCGACATCGCGTCCGACCATCAAAGAAATTATCTTGTCTTTTGTCAAATCTTCGGTATTTTGTGTGCTGACCGTTTGCCCGTCGCGTAAAACCGTGATGCGATCACTCATTGCAAAAACTTCGTCGAGTTTGTGCGAAATGTAAATCATTCCGACACCGCGCGATTTTAAGTCCACCAAAATCGAAAAAAGCGTTTCAACTTCCGATTCGGTCAACGCGGCGGTCGGTTCATCGAGAACTAAAATCTTCGCTTTTTGTGAAAGTGCTTTGGCGATTTCAACAAGCTGCTGCTGTCCGATGCCGAGATTTCCGACTTTTGTGCGCGGATTGAGCGGAAGTTTTAAATCCTTGAGCAATTGCGAAGATTTCTGATAGATTTCCGCCCAATTTATGACACCGAAACGATTCGGCTCTTTTCCCAAAAAAATGTTTTCGGCAACAGTTAATTCTTTAACGAGCGACAATTCCTGAAAAATAATGGCGATTCCGGCTTCTTCGGCTTGGCGGATGGTTTGAAATTGTTTAATGTTCCCTTCGACAACAATATCGCCGGTGTAAGTTCCGTAAGGATAAACGCCCGACAAAACCTTCATTAAAGTAGATTTTCCCGCGCCGTTTTCACCGACGAGCGAATGAAATTCGCCTTCGTGCAGATCCAAAGTTACGCCGTCCAGAGCTTTCACGCCCGGAAATTCTTTTGTGATCTGCCGCATTTCGAGAAGTGCCATAATTGAATTTGTCTTCCGATTCGGTTTGTAAAAATTGTTGAAGTCGAATAATAAATTACAACAAAATCAACCGTTTGCCTAATTTAATCCGATCAATTTAAACGCCCGCCTCGCGTCTTCATTTTGCATAAACCAATACCAGACTTTGCCGCTTCGCAGATTTTCCGCGCCGAGCAGAGTCATTCCCTGATCAATGCCGAGAATATCGCCGTCAACCCAGCCGTTATGCGGATTAAAAGCGTCGGCAAAACCGTATTTGCCGTAAACTTTATTGCCGTATTCATTTTTCATCTCTTTCAAAGTCGGCAGCGCAATGTCCGGCGTGAACATTAGAGAACCGGCGACGGCATACGGCACAACCGAGCCGTCCGTTCTGTCGTGACGAGGCGGCGCGCCCCACGCAATATAACCGCGCTGAGAGTCCGAAGCCGATAAACCCCACATCGTCGCTGAATATTTTGGAAACTCTTTGCTTAAAACATCAACGAAAAATTTCTGATGCGCTCGCGTCGCTTTGACGGAATTTTCGTAATAATTGACAAACGGCGGACGATGTTCGCGGCGGTTGCGAAAATCAATCCAGGCGTGCGAATACTGGTGCAAAAACAAAGGCGAACTCGAAGCCAAATATCTGTAACCGCCGAATTCGTTCCAATCTCTTTCCCACGCATACCAGGAATTCGGCGAAATCGGATGCGTTTTCGAGCCGATTCCCAAAATATAAATAATCATCTGCTCGCTGTATTTGCCCCAATAATTTTTCAAAAATCCCTCTTCGGGTTTCCAGCCGTGATTGAGCAAATATTGATCTGTTGCCTGCATCCATTTGTAATCAACTCTTTCGGAAATTTTATCGGCGAGCCGCCCGATTTCCTTATCGTCCGAAAAACATTGTTTGACGGTCAAAATTCCGCCGAGCAAGAGCGCGGTATCTATCGAAGAAATCTCGCTGTTCCAACGCCGTTCACCCGTTTCATAATCAAGCCAGTGATAAAACCAGCCTTCTTTGTTGAATGCCTTGTTAGCGAAAAAATCGAGCGTATTTCTCGTGCGCTCTTTAAGCTGATCTTTCGGAATCCAACCGCGATCAGCGGCGATGCAGTAACCTGTTAAAGCGAAACCGGAAGCGGCGATGCTGGCGATATTATGGGCGCGATGACCTTCCGGTTTGCGCGTTCCGTCCGCACCGGAACGGTCTAAAGTTAAGCCGTTTTTCGGGTTCGTGTGATCCCAAAGAAACATAAAACTGCGTTTTGAAACATCTTCGAGAAAAGCGTCGTCTTGAGCAGAGATTTTAGCCGTCGGAACAGGAATCTTCGGCGCGGGATCAATCTCCAAATCTTTGTTTGCCGTCGCCGGACGCGCCAATGTATTAACTACCTCGAAAGTGCTTTGCATTCCGTTATCCGAACTTGTTCCGACGATCACCTGAAATTCTCCCGGTTCGAGAATCCATTTCATATCGCGGTCGTAAAATTTCAAATCATCCGGCGTAAGAGTAAATTCAACCGTCTGCATTTCCTTCGGCTGCAGTGAGATGCGTTTAAAACCACGCAATTCTCTGACCGGGCGCGTAACCGTCGCCGCAATGTCGTGAATATAAAGCTGCACGACTTCATCGCCCGCAACTTTGCCGCGATTTGTAACATTGACGCTGACTTTTACGCTTTCCGTCGGCTTAATCTGCAATTTATCAAGCCGTAAGTTTTGCAGTTGAAATTTCGTGTAGCTCAAACCGTAACCGAACGGATAAAGTGGTTCGTTGGAAATATCGAGATATTTTGAAGTATATTTTTGATCGGCGAGAAACGGTCTTCCGGTGTTTTTGTGATTATAATAAATCGGAATCTGCCCGATGGAACGCGGAAATGAAACCGGCAGTTTGCCGCCCGGATTCGCGTCGCCGAATAATGTATCAACAATTGCGTTTCCGGCTTCAGTTCCGGCAAACCACGTTTCCAGAATCGCCGGAGAATTTTCTGCCAGCCAATTGATTGTCAAAGGTCTGCCGTTTATCAAAACGACGGCGTAAGGTTTGCCGGTTGCGTGAATTGCTTTGACCAAATCCGTCTGCATTCCGGGCAAATCAATTTCGGAACGCGAAGCCGCTTCTGCCGACATATCTCCCGATTCGCCGACAACGAGAATCGTAAAATCAGAATCCTTCGCCGCGTCAACCGCTTTTTTGAAGCCTTCGTTAGTTTTGCAATACGCATCACAGCCTTTCTCATAGCGAATTTTCATATTCGGAAACTTCGCTTTTAACGCTTCCAAAACGGTAATCGGATCGCCGGGCTGCCCGTCGCCCGTCCAATTGCCGTTCATTTCCTTTTTGTTATTCGCCAAATCGCCGATCACCGCGACTTCTTTTATATCTTTGCTGATCGGCAAAACGTTGTTTTCATTCTTTAATAAAACAAACGACTTTTCGGCGGCAGTTTTGGCAACATCACGATTCGCTTTTTTGAAAACTTCAGCTTTCTCAAGATTTTCATCGGCAAAAGGTTTCTCAAAAAGTCCCAAACGATATTTGACGCGCAGAACATTGCGAACGGCTTCGTCAATCGTTGCCATTGTAACTTTCTTTTCTTTGATGAGGTCTTCGCCGTATTTATTGTAAAGACGCGAAACCATTTCCATATCGGTTCCCGCATTCAATCCATACATCGCCGCCGAAGGTTCGTCTTTCGCCAAACCGTGAAACATCAATTCCATCACAGCGGTATAATCGCTGACAACCAAACCGTCAAATTTCCAATCTTTTCGCAAAACGTCCTTGAGAAGAAACGGATTTCCCGTTGCCGGAACGCCGTCAACATCGTTAAATGCCGTCATAAACGAACCGACACCGGCATCAATCGCGGCTTTAAAAGGCGGAAAATAAACTTCGCGCAAAGCCCGTTCGGAAATATTGGTCGTGTTATAATCGCGTCCGCCTTCTGCCGCGCCGTAGCCGACCCAATGTTTCGCGCAAGCCATTACCCGGTCTTTTGCACTGTAGTCATCGCCCTGAAATCCGCGAACCCGCGCCGCGGCGATTTTTGAACCGAGAAAAGTATCTTCGCCCGCGCCTTCGATAATTCGTCCCCAGCGCGGATCGCGGGCAATATCAACCATTGGCGCAAACGTCCAGTGAACGCCCGCCGCCTTTGATTCTGCCGCCGCAATCGCCGCCGTTTTTTCCATCAAATCCAAATCCCAACTCGCCGATTCTCCAAGCGGCACGGGAAAAATCGTGCGATAACCGTGAATCACGTCAAAACCGAGCAGAATCGGAATTTTCAAACGCGATTCGAGCGCGGCACGCTGTAATTCATTAGTCATCTTCGCGCCGCGCAC
>CBDUBY010000254.1:0-4739 GCA_965365505.1 uncultured Pyrinomonadaceae bacterium
TTTTTTGAAAATCAAGAATGAGCGACGGCGTTTTGATTGTTTCTAATTGCATAAATTTTTATTTTGAAAGAATTAATTTTAGCGCGAGTCGGCAAGTTTTGCCGCTTTAGAGAAATCAAATGTTTTATATTCAGCGAAAAGGTCTTGACAGTTTCCCGATTCTTTTCTAAAGTTAATTTCAACTCTTATCATTTGTAAGAGAGGATAAACAAAGATGAATGATATAAAAAACAACGAATTTCCAAAACTATCGCGTAAAGAGTTTGCAATCTTGGGAATGCTGATTGGCAGCGGCGAAATGTTCGGGCTTGAAATGGTCGAAGCGTCAAAAGGCGAACTCAAACGCGGAACGGTTTACGTGACGCTGCAACGAATGGGCGACAAAGGTTACATCGAATCGCGCGAAGAACCGCGCTCAATGCCCGAAATCGGCATTCCGCGCCGTAAGTATTCGGCGACGGGTTTGGGCGAACGAGTTTATCAAACGAATGTGAAGGCGCACGAATTTTTTAATTCGGATTTTGCTTGGGGAGGTTTAAGCTAACAATGTCTGATAAAAATAATTTAATTAAAAATTTGCCAGAAAAAATTAAATCATTAAAATTTTGGGCAAGCATGCTATGTTTCATAGTTTTGCAAAATTTCCTTTTTAATAATTCTATTAAAGTCCTTGAATTTTTTATTTCCCCTATTTTGGCAACAATTATAGCGAGCGCAGTTTGGATAGTGATAACCGTTTTCTATACAGATACTGTAGTTTGGTTTATCAATTTACTGGTGAGTAGAACGGAAAATTTAATTCATATCCCGACTGATGCAAAATTATTAGCAATATCTAAAATTTTGTATTCAGCTAAAATACAAAGAGAACTTTTTGAGCCGATTGTTGCCGATTGGCAAGAAGAGTATTTTGAAGCATTACTCAAAAAAGAAATACGGAAAGCGCGTTGGATAAATGTGCGTTACACTTACGCTTTTCTCGCGGCGATGTGGCAGAAAAGTCCGATTGGCGATTTGATTGAATTTATCAGCAAGTTAGCGAAATAATAAAAATATGAATCAGCAAACAGTTACGGCAATTTATCAAAACGGCGTTTTGCGTCCGCCCGTTTCACTTGATTTGCCGGAAAATTCGGAAGTTGAGTTAGATGTGAAAATTATCAAAAGTCAACAAAATTCGCGTCAGGCAATCGGCGAGTTGCTTATGCGGAAAGGTTTGAGTTTGCCAAAGAAAACAAATGAACCGACACAGAATCTTTCAACCGAAGAAAGAAATCGGCTGGCTGAAATTTTCTCTGCGCCACAACCGCTCGGCGAAATTATCAATGAAGACCGCGAGGAAAATTTTTAATGGCAACTTACTTTACCGACAGATGCTTGAGCAGTCGAGCGAAATCATTTTATAAGAATATTTCGCCACAGATTTACACGGATAAACACCGGATGTTTTTTAATACGGACGAATCTTGATAAATCATTTTCTTGATCTCGTGTATATCTGTGCTGATCTGTGGCAAATAGTTTTTAATTTTGCTCGATACTCACTTCAAATAATCCAATAGATATTTTCCCGTGTAAGATTTCTCGTTCGCCGCAATTTTCTCCGGCGTTCCCGTCGCCACGATTTCGCCGCCATTGATGCCGCCGCCCGGACCCAAATCAATAATCCAGTCAGCCGTTTTTATCACATCCAGATTGTGTTCGATAACTAATAAACTTCCGCCGTTTTCAATCAGAGCGCGAAAGGCGGCGAGCAGTTTGTTGATGTCGTCGAAATGCAAGCCAGTTGTCGGTTCATCGAAGATGAAAAGCGTTTTTGATTTTGTTTTGGTCGCCAGATGCGCGGCGAGTTTGACCCGCTGGGCTTCGCCGCCTGACAAAGTTGTCGCCGATTGTCCGAGCCGCAAATAGCCGAGTCCGACTTCTTCCAAAACGCGAATTTTATTAACGAGTTTGCTTGCCTCTTTGAAAAAATGAATCGCTTCGCGGACGGTCATCTGCAAAACTTCGGCGATGTTTTTACCTTTGTAACGCGCGTCGAGAATTTCGTCCCGAAAGCGTGTGCCGCGACAGTCTTCGCAGGTCAGTTCGACATCGGCTAAGAACTGCATTTCGACCGTTACCGTGCCGCTGCCCTGACAGGTTTCGCAGCGTCCGCCGGGAACGTTAAAGGAAAAATGCGACGGCGTGAAGCCTTTCGCCTTTGCCATATTCGTTCCGGCGAAAACTTCACGAATCGCGTCATACGCCTTGATGTAAGTCACGGGATTTGAACGCGGCGTTCTGCCGATGGGCGATTGGTCAACCATCACCACGTCGTCAATCAAATTCGCGCCCGTGATTTCTTTGACCAAGCCAACGTGGTCTTTCCATTCGCCGCGTTTCTTTTTCAAACCCGCGTAAACGACATCGTGAATCAAAGTTGATTTGCCCGAACCCGAAACGCCGGTCACGCAGACGAGCATATCGAGCGGAATTTCCACGTCAACATTTTTTAGATTGTGTTCGCGCGCGCCGACGATTTCGAGTTGGCGTTTTTTATTCGGCTCGCGCCGTTTGTTTGGAATTTTAATTTCCGCTTCGCCGCGCAGGTATTTCGCGGTGAGCGAATCGTGATCTTTCAACAATTTTTTGAAGTCGCCTTCGAAAATCAGATTGCCGCCGAGTTCGCCCGCGTGTAAGCCGATGTCGAGAATATGATCGGCGGAGCGCATCATTTCTTCGTCGTGTTCGACGACCAGAACCGTGTTGCCGATGTCGCGCAGATTTTCGAGAATTTTTACCAGCCGCGTGTTGTCGCGCGGATGAAGTCCAATCGAAGGCTCGTCCAAAACATACAACGCGCCGACGAGCAATGAACCGAGATTCGTGGCGAGTTGGATGCGCTGCGCTTCGCCGCCGCTCAATGTTGAAGCCAGCCGGTCGAGCGTCAGATATTCCAAACCGACATCAGCTAAAAATTTCACGCGGCGGCGAATTTCGAGTAAAAGTTTGTCGGCGATTTGTTCGCGTTCTTCCGACAATTTTAATTCGTCGAAAAACTTTTCCGCGTCGGTGATGGACAGCGCGACGATTTCCGGCAGGCTTTTATTCGCAACTTTGACATCTCGCGCCGCTTGCCGCAATCTTCCGCCTTTGCATTCGGGACACAAAGTATAGCCGCGATATTTCGCCATAAAAACGCGGACGTGAAGTTTATATTTTTTCGTCTCCAGCCATTTGAAAAATCCGCGCACGCCGCGCCAGCCGCTCGCGCCGTCGAAAATCGCCGCCTTTTGAAAATCGTTCAAATCGGCAAACGGAACGTCAGTCGGAATTTCGCCGTTGCGCGCAAATCGCATCAATTCCTTTTGCGCCCAATCGTATTGCGGACGCTGAAACGGAGCAATCGCGCCGTCTTCCAATGACAGTAGCGGATTCGGCACAATCAAATCAAAATCAATATCAATCGAGTTGCCGAAACCCTGACAGGTCGGACACGCGCCAAACGGCGAGTTAAAGCTGAACAGGCGCGGTTCGGGTTCTTCGTAAACTGTGCCGTCGTATTTGCAAATGAAACGCTCGGAGAAATTCAGCATAGTCGGAACGCCAGCATCTTGCCGGCTGCCGTTTGCCGTCAGGATGTCGGCGTTCCGTTCAGCCGTTTGAATGACTGCCGAATGATTTTCGTGAAAAGCGATTTCGAGCGAATCAACCAGCCTTTGCCTGATTGATTGGTCGGCTTTCAAACGGTCAACAAGCGCGTAGGTGTTTTCCAAATCGCCGAAAGTATAATCTTCCGGCTTTTGAAGTTCGATGATTTCGCCGGCACGAAACAGACGCGAGAAACCTCTTTGAAGAAGCGAGATTACGGTTGCCTGAACGTGAATTTTTGTTTGCGTCTTTGCATCTTTGCCTTTTTTCACCGAAAACTCTTCGGTTTCGACCGGAAATAAAACGTAAAATCTCGCACCTTCCGGCAAGGTCGCCAAAGTTTCGTCAGCCGCCGATTCGGGCGAATCTTTTTTGACTTCGCGCCCGCAGACGTGACAGAAAGTTTGACCGACACGCGCGAAAAGAAGCCGCAGATAATCGTAAATTTCCGTCTGCGTGGCGACGGTCGAGCGCGGATTGCGCGTCGTGTTTTTTTGCCTGATGGCAATCGCGGGCGCGATGCCGATTATCTCGTCAACGTCGGGCTTGTCCATTCGTTCCAGAAACTGACGCGCGTAAGCCGACAGCGATTCGACGTAACGACGCTGCCCTTCGGCGTAAATCGTGTCGAACGCCAAACTCGATTTGCCCGAACCGGAAACGCCGGTCACGACGGTTAATTTATTTATCGGCAATGAAAACGAAATATTTTTGAGATTGTGAGTTCGCGCGCCGCGCACTTCGATTTGTTCTTCCCGACTCTCGACTACTGCTTGCATAATTGAAAAATCCTTCCTGAAGGGCAAAGTTTGATTTTATCAAAACAAGCGAGCGGCGCAAAACGCGAATGCCGCATCAAAAAATCGCAATATAAAACAAAGCTGGTAAAATTATTTATGGAGAACTTCTGAAATGAACCGGATATTTATTTTCGCGCTCGGAATTATTTTTAGTTTTTCGGCGTGCAGTATGCAAAACAAAACGGTAACGGCGCAAACCGCGCCGAGCAAGCCAAATCAATCGAATAAAACGCTTGAAACGAAAAGCAGAACGCCGGTTCTGGTCGAGCTTTTCACATCCGAAGGCTGTTCGAGCTGTCCGCCCGC
>CBDUBY010000255.1:0-4736 GCA_965365505.1 uncultured Pyrinomonadaceae bacterium
GTCGTAACAATTGGAATTTGTCGTTCGCGGGCGAAAGTCAAAACCATTTCGTCGCGCCGCCGCAAACCCTCAATCGTCATCGCGAGCCGTCCGAGTTGGTCTTTTTCAAACGGGTCTGCGCCGCCGAGATAAAAAACCAAATCGGGTTCGTGCGTGAAAATTCTGGGTAGGGCTTCGCTTAGAGTTTCGAGAAATTCCGCGTCCCGCGTGCGGTCGGGCAGTTCAATATCAACCGTCGAAACTTCCTTGAAAAGCGGGTAATTTTTCGCGCCGTGCATCGAAAATGTAAAAACGTCCGTTTCGTCCTTGAAGATAAAAGCTGTGCCGTTGCCCTGATGAACGTCGCAGTCAACGATTAAAAATCTTCGCGCCAGATTTTCCTTCTGCAAAACCCGAATCGCCACCGCAACATCGTTCAGAACGCAGAATCCTTCGCCGCGGTCGGGAAAAGCGTGATGCGTTCCGCCTGCGAGATTCGATGCAACCGCATTTTTCAAAGCGTGTCGTGCAGCGTTTATCGTCCCGGAGATTGCTAAAAATGAACGGCGCACCAGGGATTTTGACCACGGCAGTCCGAGACGGCGAATCTCGCGCGTCGTTAAAGTTCCATTTCGCAATCGTGTTATGTAATCTTCCGTGTGAACGAGCGTCACGTCTTCGATTTTAGCGGGCTGCGGCTCGACGATTTCCGACGCTTGCAGAGTTCTCTCCTTTAAGAGTTTATCTCTGACAAGCTCAAATTTCTTTATCGGAAAAACGTGATTTTCGCCGATGTCGGCGTAATAGTAAGGCGAATAGAAAACTCGGTAATTCATCATTTATTCAATCCTAAATGATGCGTGAAAAATGGTAAATGACAGAGGCTTTTAAAATGGTGGTGCGGCTGACTTTTCGGGAAAAAGTCAGCCGCAAATCTATCGGGCAGGATAACCTGTAGGCAACGCGGAGCGGATAGGCAAAAGGCGGATTATAGTAACGGGGCAGGCAAAATGTGCTGATAAATTATTTCTCCGCATAACTAATTTACCGACACAAGAACTTTTTCATTCGGACGACTCATCCCGATTTTGCGGGCTTCGCGCTCGACGGCGGATGAATCGGTTTTTAGACTGTGAACTTCGGTTTGAAGTCCAAGATTTTCATTCGACAGTTGTTCGACGGCTAAACTCAAACGCTCGTTTTGTTCGAGTTCCTGGCTCATCTCTGTAAATGCACGGAGATTAATTGCCAGACAAAGCATAATGGTTATCGCGGCAATGCCGGTGAAAATCAACCATTGCGGTGTATGGTTCGTTTGCGCCTGCGCGGTTTTCGCGCGAGCCTGTGCGGGTATTGTGATTGTGGGTGAATTATCCCAGTAAGTAATGGCGACCTTGTTCAAGCAGCACCTCCAAGTCTTGTTTATTTTCAGTTTCAGCGTAGATTCTAACCATCGGTTCGGTTCCTGACGGGCGCATCAGCATCCAGCTTTTATCAGCGAAAATGAATTTCACGCCGTCCATTCGATTGATGGTTTCAACTTTTTTTCCGCCGATTTCCGACGGCTCTTGAGCGAGTTTTTCCTTCAATGTTTTGGCAATTTCATCGGTCAATTTGACTCCGATTCTGCCTGATTCTAGTTTCCCGACGCGGCTGTAAAGCTCGTTTAACTGCTCGGTCAAACTTTTTCCTCTGACGGCGACCGCTTCCGCCGCGAGCAGACAAGCGAGGATGCCGTCTTTTTCAGGATAATGTCCTTTGATTGAAAGACCGGCAGATTCTTCTCCGCCTAAGATAATTTCGTCTTTATTTATCAATTCGCCGATATATTTGAATCCGACCGGTGTTTCGTAAAGTTTCAATCCGCGACTCTCGGCAACTCTATCAACTAAATGCGATGTGGCTACGCTTCGCGCGACGCCTTCCGTCCAACCGCGACTCTCAGCCAGATAATCCGCCAGCAACGCGACTAACTCGTTCGGTGTAATAAATGTGCCGTTGCTGTCAATAATTCCGAATCGGTCGCCGTCGCCGTCCGTTGCCAATCCGAGCGTCAATTCTTTTGATCTGACCGTTTCGACTAATTCGCCAACCTGCTTTTCACTCGGCTCGGGCGATTTACCGCCAAAAGTCACATCGCGCCAGTCGTGCAGCGTTTCGACCTCTAAGCCGTAATCGCGCAGGATTTTGTCCAAATAACCGCGACCTGTTCCCCAAAGCGCATCGTAAGCATATCTGCCTTTCGCGTCGGCGATTTGGTCAAACCGAATTTTAGTTTTCAAATCGTCCAGATAATTCGGACGCGCATCGTATGTTTCAATCGTTCCGCCAATTGCATCTTCAATTTGCACGGCGTTTTCAATAAAACTCTCAATCTGCTTGGTTATTTCCGGCAGTGCCGGTGCGCCGTCCGCCGTCGAGAATTTAATTCCCTGATATTCGGGCGGATTGTGTGACGCCGTAAAATTTATTCCGCCAACGGCTTTCTCGGTTCTAATCGCGTGTGAAATCGTCGGCGTCGGCGTCGGACCCGCACAAAGCAAAACCCGAAAGCCTTTTCTCTTGGCGATGTCAGCCGCGACTTGACAAAAACTTTCGCCCATAAACCGCGAGTCGTGTCCGAGAATTAAAGTCTGCTTGCCCCCGCTAGATTCTCTTTTCAAATAACTGCAAATTGCTTCGGTCACGAGTCGAACATTCTGATATGTAAATTCATCGGCTATAATTGCCCGCCAACCTGATGTACCGAAGCGAATAGCCATAAAAATCACCCGAGAAGAAACAATCTAGAATAATGCTTTCTAAATTTCTGAATCTGACTAAATAATGCTTTAATGAATGTTTGCTTTGAAAATAAATTGACTGATGTCAGTTACCTCTTAAGGTGAGAATGAATTTAACATAAAAATTTTCTTTCTGTAAAGATATGATTTTAGCTATCTAACTCCTTAATTTTCAGCAACTTATAGAGATTTTCTAAAGTATAAATTAAACTTACTGCTTAAAACTGAACAATTAGTGAACGAAAATCCGCATTAGATTGTTTAAGTAACATAACATTAGTAGCAACTGCAATTTCACCTGTCAAAGATTTCCACAACCAGCTATTATAGTTAAGCCACTGCTTAATTTCTACCAGCACATTTTTTTAACTCTATAAAACTTAGGCAACATTTTAAGAAAATCTTGTGTCATAATAGCCTAAATGCAATCTAATCTCCACGGTGAGTCATCTTGCACCATTTAGAATTAGACATTGATCGTATCAGATTTCATCTAAGCCCTTTATAACTTAAAGTTAGTCTGATTTATTGTGTGGCATTTCTTTTGCATTTATAAAAACCTGTTAAAGGTTTGGCGGAGTTTATTTTTTATTAACTATAGGTTTTTGGTCTATTTATTATATTTTGAGGTGTAAGTTACACAATTTAACCTTACAAATTAAATCTCTGCTGAACATCAAAACTTATTTTCTGGAGAAGAGAAATTATTATGAAAGCTATTAAACACCTTGAAAAAGGCTTGACATATATTGCGGGCGGAGCATTCAAAGCCGTCAAATCAGTTAATCAATTCAAACCGAACCCATCGTTTACGCCGAAATGGTCGGACAAACCACTGCTTAAGTCGTGGCAAAAATCGAAACCGACACTCGGCTTTCCCCGCACGACCGATTCCCTTTGCCCGAACTGTGTCATAGAGGCACGCGAAGACATTTTAAGCGGAAAACAGGATGTATCGCTTCTTGTAAATGAGAAAGTCGGTGAAATCAAAGCACAAATTATCGAGCGTGACGGACAAATTTGGATGATTAAAGACTGTCCGACGCACGGGCATTTTGAGGATTTGATGGCGATTGACTCAAAGTTTTTGCAGCATATTGAATCATTATTCCCCGGACGCGACATACAGGCGCACAACGATGAAAAACTGCATAATCACGGTTCTTCGACGATTAAATACGGACGCGGCGCGGTTTTGACGGTTGATTTGACGAATCGCTGCAATATGATGTGCGACCCGTGTTTTATGGACGCGAACCAAGTCGGTTTCGTTCATGAGCTTTCGATGGAAGACGTGAAAGAGATTCTCGACAACGCGATTTCGATTAAACCGCGTCGCCAAATGTCGGTGCAGTATTCGGGCGGTGAGCCGACGCTTTCGCCGTATTTTCTGGAATCAATTCGATATGCCCGCAAAGTCGGCTATAACTCGGTGCAAGCTGCGACGAACGGCATCGAATTTGCGAAATCAAAAGAATTTTGCCGCGAAGCTGCCGAAGCCGGTTTGCGTTTTGTTTATCTGCAATTCGACGGTATCGGCAATGATGCGAACTCACATCGTCAGGTCGGCAATCTTTTCGATGTCAAATTAAAGGCAATCAACAATCTGCACGAAGCGGGCGTTGATATTGTTCTCGTAACTACATTGGTCAACGGCGTCAATAACGATCAGGTTGGAACGATTGTTCGTTTCGCCCTGGAAAATCCGAAGAAAATTTCGTTCGTGTCGTTCCAGCCCGTGAGCTTCACCGGACGCGACGAGCATATTACCGAACAGCGTCGTCTGCAACAAAGATATACTTTGTCTCATCTCGCTCAGGACGTTCAAAAGCAAGTCGGCATCACCGAACCGACACGCGATTGGTTTCCGCTTTCTTTAATGGGCGCGTTCGCGGATTTCGCCGATGTGGTTCACGGCGAAGATTCCGAATGGGGACAAGTTTCGTGCGGCTGCCATCCGAACTGCGGAGTCGG
>CBDUBY010000256.1:0-4732 GCA_965365505.1 uncultured Pyrinomonadaceae bacterium
ACCCGAAAATGGCTTTTCTAAAAGTCGAACCGAAATGGAACAATTTGCGAAATGAGCCGCGTTTTATTGCTTTGATAAAGCAAATGAATTTGGAATAACAACTCGATTACAAAATTTTCTCGCGCAAGGCTTTGGCGACGGCTTCGGTTTTCGAGTGGACTTGCAGTTTGCAATAGATGTTTTTCAAATGAAACGAAACGGTGTGAACGGAAATTCGCATCTCGCGGGCGGCGGTTTTTTTATGATGCCCTTCAATCAGGAGTTTCAGTAATTCGGTTTCCTGCGGCGTGAGATAGTATTCGGCGGATTCGGGCGGACGAAACGTGCGGAAAAGTTTGACGACGCGAGCGGCGATGTTCGGCGACATCGGCGAACCGCCGTCAACCGCTTCCTTCAACGCTTCGAGCAGACGCGCGGGCGGCGTGTTTTTCAGCAAGTAACCGTTCGCGCCGTTGCACAGCGCGTTAAAAATTTCCGTGTCGTTGTCGTAAATCGTCAAGGCGATAATCGGAATATCGGGGAAAATTTCTCTGATTTTTATGATGCCTTCCGTGCCGCTCATTCCGGGCAAGCCCAAATCGGTTAAAATCGCGTCGGGTCGGTCGTTTTCGATTCTCACAAGCGCGGTTTCCATCCGTCCGTAGCTCGAAACGCACTTGAAACCCGTCGTGCCGTTAATCAGCGCGGTCAAGCCTTCGCGAATGTCGCGCAAATCTTCAATCAGCACGATGCGAAGCGGTTTTGCCTCAACTTGGGTCACGGTTTGTATCACGTTTTTTATTCGATGCTCAAAATCTGCAAGTCGGTTAAATAGCTGCCTTTCGTCGCTTGGTTGCCGCCGAACACAAAAACCTCGCCGTTCAGAATTTAAAGCCCGACAGCGAAACATCTTAAACGATAGCTCAGAAAAAGGCGGCTGCAACCTACTCAAACGAGTAGGTTGTAAGAATAATTGACATACTTGCAAAACATTCGTTTCTCAAATCTGGCTCATTTTCAACAACGGCAATGCCAGTTCAATTGTTGTTCCCGACTTTTGACGTGAATCAATATTCAAATCTCCGCCCAGAGTTTTAGCGCGGCGCGTCATACTTCGCAAACCTTGTCCGTCATTTTCCAAGTCTTCGATAAAACCTTTGCCATCGTCTTCGATTCGCAAATGCAAAATCGAATTTTCACATCGAAAATCAATCGCCACTCTCGAACATTCCGAATGTTTCGCCGCGTTGCTGACGGCTTCCTTGAAAATCAGCAAAACGTCGCGGCGCACGCCGACACTTAACTTTAAATCCGAAGCGGGCGCATTGAAATCTAAATCAACATCACGGAACGAGAAAACTTCTTCGGCGTGCTGGCGCATTCTTCTGGTCAAATCGAGCAGGCTGTCGTGGTCGGGCGAAATCGCCCAAACGATGTCGTTCATCGAGGCGACCGATTCGCGGGCGATGTCGGCAATCGAAGTTAATAGACTGCCGCTGCCGTTGGTGGATTTTTGTTTCGCCACTTCGCTCAAAAGGGAAATGCGTGTTAAGTTCGCGCCGATGTCATCGTGCAAATCGGTGGCGATGCGCGTCCGCATTCGTTCCATTTCGAGCAGCCGCGCCAAACGATTTTTATAAAAAAGAAAAATCGCCAACGCCGTCAAAAGCAAAACCGAGGCGACGAACCACCAACGCTGCCAAACCGGAGCGGCGATTTTGAAGGAAACCGTCGCAGGCGGGCTGTAAATTCTATCGGCGGTTTGGGCGCGGACTTCAAAGCGATAATTGCCCGCCGCGAGATTGGCGAAATTTACCGTGCGTTCGTCGGTCGGCGTCCAGTCCGAATCGGCAAAACGATATTCGTAGCGCAGTTTTTCGCCTAAACTCGCGCCCAAGCCTAAAAAATCAACGGTAATCTGCCGCTGCTGCGCGTTTAAATCGAGCGGCGCAATGGTCGTTTCGCCTAACATCGAAACGCTTCGCTGCTCGCCTTCGACGCGCAAGCCGGTAATCAAAACCGTTGGCGGAACACGGCTGCGCGGCGGCTCGGGAACGAATCGCGTCAAGCCTTTATACGTGCCGAACCACAAATTTCTTTCTTGATCGCGAAAGGCGGTTTCAACAAAGCTCGCGGGCAAACCGTCGGCGACGCTAAAGTTTTCGATTTGCCCGGTGTCCGGCGTGATGCGGTCAACGCCGCGCCACGTCCCGACGTAAATTCGCCCGAATGCGTCTTCGGTCACGCTCGTCGTGGAAATGCTCGTCAGACCGTTGGAAGGCGCGTATTTGACAAACTCAAACTGCTCGGCGTTCGGGTCGTCGAGCCGCCATAAACCGTCGTTGGTCGAGGCAATCCAGAGCCGCCCGCGACTGTCTGCGAATAAATCTCGAATCCAGCCCGACGGCGCGCCGTCTGTTTGCGTGAGAATGCGAAATTCTCCGTTTCGATAACGAATGAGCGCGGTTTGATTGTTGTCGCTGCTCGCGCCGATCCAGATGTTGCCGTAACGGTCTTCAGCGAAAGCCGAGCCGATGCGATAAAGCGAAAATCCGACTTGCGGGGTGTAGTCGTGCCAGACGTTTCGAGCGCGTTCCCAACGCCGAAGTCCGTGCTTCATCCCGACCGTCGTGATCCAGACGTCACCGCGCGAATCTTCAAATGTGCGGAAAACTTCGACTTCGCCCGCGCCGGTTTCAACTCTTTCGAGCGGAGCGCGGTCAAGGTTCTCAAACGCCGTCTTATCCGGCGAACGAAAAATCCCTTGTCCGGTCGGAATCCACCACGCGCCCGCCGCGTCCTGCCGGACAGTTTGCCGCCAGCCCCAGCCGAAATACTTTACCTGCGCGAGCTGCGGCAAGCGGGCGGGCGAAAATTTTTCACCGTTAAACCGGCTGACGGCTCGCCTTCCATCGTTCGTGCTGGCAAACAATTCGCCCGCCCGATTCTCAAAAATCGAATTGATGTAGGCGGAATTCAACCCGTCCGTTTCCAGATAAGTCGTAAAGCCGTAACGGGCGATTTTCTTCGCGCCGCAACTGCTGCCCGTCCACAGATTGCCGTCTTTGTCTTCGGCGAGACCGTCAACGCCATCGCACAAATCGTTTTTCGCCGCATAGGTTTTGCAGACCGAACCGCTGCTTTCGCCCTGCCACAAACATAAGCCGGCAACGGTCGCCAGCCAAAATTTTCCGTCGCTCGTTTCCAGTAAATCGGGAATCCAGGTGGTCGGCAATCCATCTTTCGCCGTGTAACATTTTTTTACCGGATTTCCGTTTATTTCCGCATCGAGTAGACACAAACCGCTGAACGCGCCGCCGCGAAAGCTCACCCACAGCCGCCCATCGCGCATCTCCAGCAAATCAGAGATTTTGTTATCGCCCAGCCCGTCGGCAATGGTCAAACGCCGCCGCTCGCCCGTTAACGGCGAAAAACGAAACAAACCGTTGCCTTCGGTTCCGACCCACAGCGTGCCGCGCCGATCTTCGAGAATCGTTTTAACGTAAAGCGTGTGTCCGTTGACCTCGAATCCGCCGAGCGGTTCGCCAAGCGGCACCGTTTCAAATCGAACGCCGTCGCCCGCCGTTTCAATCAATTTATAAAGTCCGTCGGCAGTTCCGACCCAAACCAGATTATTTTTATCCTCGAATAAAGTGATGATGTCCGCCGCCTGCGGATTGTCCGGCGTAAAAATCGTGAACAGCGGATTGTCCGGCGAGGCGCGCAGCCCGTGCGGATTGAGCCGCGCCAAGCCTTTCCCGGTAGCGATGTAAATCGTCCCGTTTTTCGTTTCGAGAAAATCTTCGACAAATCGGCTCGGCAAACCGTCGGCGACGGTGAAGCTCGTCATTGCCGTGCCGTCGAAACGCGAAATGCCTTCGGACGTGCAAAACCATAAAAACCCGCGCGAGTCCTGTTTGATTTTGGAAACATTGTCGCGCAGCAACCCGTCGGCGACCGTGTAGGTTTTTATCGGCAGGCGTTCGGCATTTGAGATTGAAGTTGAAAATAAAACGAGCGCGAACCAAACCGCTGACACCGAGCGTCGGCTAAAAAGTCGTGCTTGAAACGCGCCGTAAAGCATTTTTATTTTCGCCTGTGAAAAATTGACAAGCGAATTATGGCACTTCGACTCGAACTTAACAAGATTTTCCGGCAATAAAAAACCGCGAAGCGGATTCGCGGTTTGATACAACACGAGTTGTTGAAACTTTTAATTGCCCAGAGCCTTTGCCGCGTTGATGCGCCCGCCGCTTTCAATTTTGCCGTCGAGCGAATCAATTTTATCAACCGACTTTAAAACTCTTTCACGCAATTTTTCAACTGATAACTTCGGCTCGCTTGCCAAAATCAAAGCCGCGACACCGGAAACATAAGGCGTTGCCATCGAAGTTCCCGACGCTTCCCGATAATCGTCGCCGAGCCAGGTTGATAAAATCTCTTTGCCCGGAGCAGCAATATGAACGGTTTTTACGCCAAAGTTTGAGAACGAAGCCAAATTATCGAATTTGTCGGTTGCTGCGACGCTGATGACGTTCGGCAAATCGTGATTTGACGGATAATGCGGGCTTTTGTCGTTGTTTCCACTGTTGTTGCCCGCCGCCGCGACGAATAAAATTCCTTCTTCGCCCGCCGCGCGAATCACGTCTTCGAGTGCCTTTGAATAAAGCGTCGAACCCCAACTCGCGCTGATGACGCGGACATTCACGCCGTTGCGCTTGCGGTCAATCGCGTAATTGATGGCTTCAATCGC
>CBDUBY010000257.1:0-4708 GCA_965365505.1 uncultured Pyrinomonadaceae bacterium
AACGACTATCAGCAGTCAAATGGGGCGTAGCGGGCAGAATCGTCTGGGCGTGGGTCTTGACGATTCCGATGTCGGCTTTGATTGCGGTAATTGCTTACGAGATTATTGTTGTGATTGACAAAATCGTCGGGAAATAGCTGGCAGCGATTGTCGGCAGATTAAAAGCCGTGGTTGATAAATTTAAATTTATCAACCACGGCTTTTTGTTGTCTGCTGCCGACTGCCAATATTATTCCGCTTCTTCGCGGTTCTCTTTCGGCGCGAGCATATTGGCGACGATTCCCTTGCTTCTGCTGTGTTCGAGGATGTGCTTATAAAGCACGGTCAGCAGCGCGACAACGGGAATCGAGAGGAAAACGCCGGGAATCCCCGCCATCTGCTCGCCCGCCAGCACCGATAAGATAATTGCCAGCGGATGCAGGTGAATTCCTTCGCGGACGATGCGCGGGTAGAAAAGGTAATCCTGCAAAATTCGCAGCACGGCGAGGAAAATAAAAACATACAAGCCTTCCCACGACGATTCGAGCGATGCGATAGTAATGGCGATAATCGCAATCGTCAGCGGACCGAGCAGCGGAATAAATTCCAAAACTCCCGCCATCACGCCGAGCAGCAAAGCGTAATTCACGCCGAGCAAATAGAAGGCAATAGTGCAGAGCGTTCCAATCAGAACGCACGAGATAAGCTGGGCGCGGGTGTAGGCGGCAAGCGTCGTGTTGACATCGTGGATAATTGATTCGATTCGCGCCCGCCAATCACCGCTCGGAAAAATCCTGAGCAGGGAGAGCCGGAAAAGATTCGCGTCTTTGAGAAAGAAAAACGCCAGCACCGGAATCAAAATCAGCCAGGGCAGAAACGACACGGACGCGATAAAAAAACCCGTCACGCCCGAACCGATTGCACCGGCAATGCCGGTCGCCTTTTCGTTAATTTGTTCCTGCACGGCTTCGGGAACTCGGTAGCGAGCATAACGATTATTCAAATCGTTGAACTGTCGCTGAATTGAGGTCGTGTAGCTTGGCAAGCTCGCCGTCAATTGTTTGATCTGTTCGCTGACAATAGGTGTCAGAACCGTAACGGCAATGCCGATAGTCAGAAACACCGCCAGATAAGCCGTCGCAATCGCCAGCGGACGCGGCATATATTTATCGCGGTTGGCGACTTCGAACGGATGGCGAATCATCTGCACGAGCGGCTCAATCAAATAGGCGAAAAAGATTGACAGAACGATCAGGAAAAACAAATAGGTCAGCGATATGAGAATGGATGTCAGCGAGTTAGCGATGAACCAGATAATCAGTGTCACCAAAACCACGCGGACAATCGAGCGCACCGACGGCGTTGACGAATCGAGAACGACGTTTGCCGCCGGCTGCGCTACTTCCGGCACGTTATTGTCTTCGCCAGCGACGATTTCGACTGTTTCCGTAATCTTGTTGTCAGCCATAATTTTGCTTTATTGTTTTGTTTGGTCAGCCGCTGAATAATCTTCGACTCTAAACCGCGCCCGCAGCGCGTCTAAATTTTCCGCCGGAAAGGGAAAGTTCGAGCCGACGATAACGGCGCGGTCTTCGTCGGCTAAAACGACGCGGTTATTGAACGGCAAATTCGTCCTCAAAAATCTTTTGTCCTCGCCGTCGAACGCCGCGCCGTCGGTTCGGCGGAACGCAAAGATAAATTTCAAATCGGCGGTTCGTAGCTTTTGCACTTCGGTTTGAAAACTTGCCTGTTTTTCTTCAGCGGTCACGGGCGGCGGCGCGGGCGTGGCGGCAGGCGGCTTTTCAAACGCGCGCGGCGTGCAGGAGAAATTCAAAACGAGACAGAATAATACGAGTTTAATTTTCATCATCTTCTTCATCGTCCTGGTTTTGATTAGCGTTCGCTGTATTCGCCGCATTTTCCGCTCGTTCCTCGTCTTCTAGTTGTTTGAGTTCTTCCGGCGTCGGCGGCGCATCGTCTTCTTTCGCTTCTTTTGGCGGCTCGCCCTTCGCGTCGCGGATTTTCACGTAAATCGCTTCGTCGTCTTGATAAGCGATTTCGCACCAGCCGCTTTTCAGACAGTTAGCGATTAAATCTTCGTTCTCTTTTGCGTCCGAAAAAATATAACGCGAACCGAATTTTTCGCGGATGACCGGCGCGGGGTCTTCGATTTTCCCGCCGGTTAAATCAGGAATCAGCTTTGAAAGTTCCGGGTTTTCCGTGTAGAGATAATTCGGGTCGAGTCCGTAGACGTAAGAATGTTTCGTATCGTAGAAAAACATCTTCGGAAAATCGTCCCAGTTGCAGTTGAAAATTCGCTCGCCTTCGGGAATGTTTTCGACTGCCCACGCCGCCGCGCGTTTATATTTGTCGTTCGACTCGTTACCCTGCAAGGTCGAAATCAATCCGTCTTCTTTGATTCCCGCAAACTCGATGCCGCGCAAATTATAAACGAGCCAGACGACCAGAAAAACGCCGAGCGTCCACACGCCGACCTGCTTTAGAATTATGCGAATGTCACGCCTGGCGTTTTTTTCAATCGCTTCTGTTTCAACATCGAAATTTTCCGAAGACTGCCAGACGACGGGCATAAAAAACTCGCGCCAGCTAAACGCCGCGAAAAGAATTGCAAACGGCGGAAAGTATTCGGCAAAGCGTTTCGAGCGAAACTGCGACACGAGCAGCACGGTGACGAACATCAAAAAGAAACTGGATTTTTCCGGCAGTTTGCCGCGATTCGGCACAAACAAAATATAACCGATTAGCATCGCCGCTAACGCAATCGGGAAATTCATCAGCAATTCCTGTCCCGAATACGGATACCATTCGCCGCCGACCGACACGGCGAAATCCGAGCCGACTTTTACTTTGGTAATAAAATGTTCCCAGAAAAGATATAAATTTTGCGGGAAATAAGGGTTGATAATGTTGCCCGCGACCATTCCGCCGACGGTGTAGGCGAGCGGTCGCCACTCAAACCGCCGCTCGTTCCACGCGATGATCACCGTCCAGAAAAACGCCGCGAAAAGCAGCAGCGGAAACAAGCTGTAAGTCCACACAAACGCGAACATCAGCGGCAAAAGCCAAACGTATTTGCGCTCGAACAGCAGATAAATTCCGATAATCGTAAAAATAATCGTGAGCGGCGGAGCCTTCGCCATATTTATCCGAAACAGAAACGAACTCGCGCAGCCGAGCAGCGCAGCGAGCCATAGCAGCAGATAATCAACTTTATAGCGAAACATCAGCCAATAGACCGAAAAAATCGCCAGACTGCCGTAGAAAACCGCCGCGAGCTTCGCCGCCATTACCGGCTCGAAAAACCACAGAAAAGGAATTTGCAGCAGATGAAAAAGAAAATGATGATCGGCGTAATCGGCGGCGTTCAAAACCGTCAGCGGCAGCCAGACGAATTCGGGCAGCCAGTGTCCGCTCTTAAAACTTTCCCACAACAGCAGGCTCCATTTGATATGATAATAACCGTCCCAATCGCCGCAGCAAATCGCTTTGGTTGAAAACTGCAAGAGGGTCATCAGCAGGGCGATTGAAAAAAAACCGAAGACTAAATAAACCCAATTGATAGCTTCGTCTGTCCCGAACCACTGCGTCCACGTCTGTTTCGGTTCAGCGGCGTTTTCAATCGCCGCGTCGGGTTGGTCGTTAAAAGTTTGCTCCATTATTTTTCCGAAAAATTGCGAATCGTCAAAGATAAATTCATTCAAAAAATATCACGGAATCCAGTTTAATATCTAATTGTATTAACGAATTTAAGCCATCAGGTTTCGCTGGACTATTGGCTATTTGCTAATAAACAAAGAATTTCTCTGAAAAACAGCGAACGGCGAATAGCTCGCCTGCACTTTCATCCAATAGACACAAGAAATTTTCGAGAAAATACATTTGCTTATCAAAATCTCAAAATCTAAAATCCAGATATGTATCCGAAAGGCAATCTGCAAATTCCCGCCGCGCACGGCGAACTCGAAGCGATTTTAAAAGAACCGGCGGGCGACGTGAAAGGCGTTGCGCTTGTCTGCCATCCGCATCCTTTGGGCGGCGGAACGATGCACAACAAAGTCGTTTACCGCGCCGCCGCCGGATTAGTCGAAGCCGGTTTAATCACGCTGCGTTTCAACTTTCGCGGAGTCGGCGCAAGCACCGGCGCGCACGATGACGGCGATGGCGAAAAACAGGACGTAAAAGACGCGCTCGATTATTTAACGGCAACGTATCCGAATCAGCCGGTTACGCTCGCCGGATTTTCGTTCGGTTCAAGAGTCGGCTCGGAAGTTTCCCTGAGCGACGAACGAATCGGGCGGCTCGTCAGCATCGGCACGCCGGTTGATAAATACGATTTTTCCTTTATCAAGCGCGTCCGAAAACCGATTTTGTTCGTTCACGGCGACCAGGACGAATTCGGCACCGTCGAGCATTTAACCGAAGTTGTCGAACAAGTCGAATCAGCCGACAAACAGCTAATCGTCTTTGAAAACTGCGGGCATTTTTTTGACGAACACTTAAACGAATTGAAAAACTCGGTGCGCGATTGGACGCTCGAACATATTCAAATTAATAATGGAAAATCAATCTGAAACGCAAAATTCGATTTCCGAAATTCCGCGCGATGTTGCCATTCGCATCACGATGATGCCGCGCGACACGAACGCGCACGGCACGGTTTTCGGCGGAATTATCTTGAGCTACATTGACGTAGCGGGCGGCGTAGAAG
>CBDUBY010000258.1:0-4689 GCA_965365505.1 uncultured Pyrinomonadaceae bacterium
AATCCGAGCGCAATCAAGAAAATTCCGATAAAAGATTGCAGCGGTTCAGTGTGAATAGTGTTGTCGAGCAGCCAAATCGTCGCCAGTAAAAACAAAATCGGCACAACCGGATAGCCAAACGCTTTGTATGGTCTTTCGGCGTTCGGGTATCTTTGACGGAATACAAAGACCGTCGTCGTCGTCAGCCCGTAGAAAATCCAGGAGCCGAAAACTACATAGTTGGTCAAAGTGTCGAACGAGCCGGACATCGCTAAAATACACGCCCAAACGCCCTGCACGATTAACGCGCCGATGGGAACGCGAGTTCCTTCCGACAATTTGCCGAGCGATTGGAACATCACGCCGTCCTGCGCCATCGCGTAGGGAACTCGCGCGCCGGTCAAAATCGAAGTGTGCAGCGTCCCGATTGACGACAGCATCAAGCCGACGGTGAACAAAGCGACGGCGAAACCGACCGCAAAGGTTTTCGCGTCGCCGCCGAAAAATCTCGACACGACCTCCTTGGCAACCGACGAATCTTTGGAAACCGAAGCGATTGTCGTCGGGTCAAGCACGTAAAAATAAGCGAAATGCACGAAAACGTAAAGCAGAATAATAACGATTGTGCCGCCGATAAGAGCCAGCGGGATATTTCTGCCGGGTTTTTCGACTTCGCCCGCGACCAGCGTCAAATTGTTCCAGCCGTCGTAACCCCAAAGCGCACCGAGCATTGCCGCGCCGAAACCGGCGGCGAACGTATAACCCGCCGCGCCGTAACGAACCGATTCGTTCACGCCTTCGCACACGCCGCCCGCTTCCGACATTCCGAAATACGAGAAATTTCCGCCCGTTACCCAGACGAACGCGCCGATACCGACAAAGGCAATCAAAGCGATTTTGACGAACATCAGACCTGTCGCAATTCTGCCGCTGAAGGAAACCGACGCGCAGTTGATGGTTGTGAAAATAACAATCATCATTACCGCGATAATTTGCAGCGAGGTTAATTCGTAGGAATATGACAAACGCGAGGCTTGCTCGATTAATAATTCAGGTGTTTTAATCGTATTTATTTCAAAAGGTTGAGATAAAAAATTTATTCGTAAAAGCGTCTGTTTCAGAGTTCCGCCAAGGAAATCGTTCAAACCGATAGCGAACGTGACCGCGACGGCGGCTTGCGAGCCGGTTTTGGCGATAAAAATCTGCATCCAGCCGTAGAGGAAACTCCACACGCGCCCGTAAGCATCGCGCAGAAAAACGTATTCGCCGCCTGCCTCCGGCTTCATCGCCGCGAGTTCGGCGTAAGTCAGCGCGCCCGCGAGCGATAAAATTCCCGCCGCAATCCACGCGACGATTACCCAGGTCGGGCTGCCGACATTGCACGTCATCACGCGGGCTTTCAGAAAAACGCCCGTGCCGATGACATTGCCGAGAATAATTGAAATTGCTGCGAGCAAGCCGAGTCCGCGAATTAAGGTTATTTTATCAATCGAGTTAGAAGCCATAATTTGTTTGGAAGATTATTTAACCACAGATGCACACAGATTAACACGGATAAGAATCAGATAGAATTTGAATAATATTCGTGCGCATTTGTGCTAATCTGTGGTTTCAATTGTTCTTGCCGAAATAAAAATGCGCGAAATCGAGTTTGCAGCCGACCAATTAGTTTCAGCTTTACTCAAGCTATCAGAACGCGAGCCGGTTTGTTTGCTTGATAGCTGCGGCGTTTCGCATCTCAATTCGCATCTTTTAATCGCCGGAATCAAACCGCTCGAAATTTACGAAATTACTGACGACGATGCCGAAAAGACGCTTGAATTTCTTAACGGTAGATTTGCGGAGCTGGATTTGGCATTTATATTTTCCATCTCATACGACTTCGGCTTAAAATTGGAAAACATAAACTCGCGCCCGAAAGAGTTTGCCTTTAACGAGCCCGACGTTTTCCTCGCCGCGTTTGATTGTTTAATCGTTCACGATTACGACACGGGAAAAACTCGCCTGACCGGAAAAGAAAAACGGTTTGATAAGATTGAAAAAATACTGAGAGAAGAATCGGGCGAGTTTGACGAAATTGATTTGTCCGAACAATCTTCGATTTCCTCGAACTTTACACGCGCAACTTACATTCAAACCGTCGAGCAAATTCAGGAACATATTAAATGCGGCGATACATACCAGACAAATTTAACGCAGCAGCTTCGCGCCGAATTACCCGAAACTTTAACCGCGCAGCGAATCTTTTGGCAGCTTAGAAAATCTCATCCCGCGCCGTTCGCCGCATTTTTGAAACGCGAAACCGATGCGGTCGTCAGCATCTCGCCGGAGAGATTTTTCAAAATCGAGAGTCGAAAGTCGAGAGTCGGGGGAACGATTGCAACTTCGCCGATTAAAGGCACCAGACCTCGCGGGAAAACGCCGGAAGAAGATTTGAGTTTGCGAAACGAACTTTTGACGAGCGAAAAAGATTTGGCGGAAAACACGATGATTGTTGATTTGCTGCGAAACGATTTGGGAAGAATCTGCAAATTCGGCAGCGTCGAGGTCGAAAAACTCTGCGATTTGGAAACGCACCCGACGCTTTACCATCTCGTTTCCACAATAAAAGGCGAACTTCGGGAAACGGTAAATTTCGCCGACATTTTAAAAGCCGTTTTTCCGTGCGGTTCGATTACCGGCGCACCGAAAATCAGCACGATGCGGATTATTGATAATCTCGAAACGGCGAATCGGGGTCTTTCAATGGGCGCAATCGGTTATTCGGTTCAAAGTTCAAAGTTCGGCATTGAAAATTCGATTGATTCGAGCGTGGCGATTCGAACGATGAGGATTAAAGACCGCGCGGCGGTTTTCAACGTCGGCGGCGGCATTGTGATTGACAGCGTTCCCGAACTCGAATACGAAGAAACACTGGTAAAAGCGAAGGCTCTGCTTCAAACTCTGAACGCCGGAAAATTGTAGAATGACGGCTCGCTCCAACGACGTTTCGTGCGGATTACTTTTTCAACTCTTCGTTGATTAAAGATCTCAAATCGGCTTCGTTCAGCCGCGCCAGTTTTCTGCCGTTGACGAAAACGGTCGGCGTCTGCCGTGCGCCGAGCGTTTGCCCGTCTTTCTTATCGCGCTCGAATTTCGCCGCGTAGCGATTTTCTTTGACGGCGGCGTTTATTTTCTCAACGTCTAATCCTAATTCCATCGCATATTTTTCAAACAGAGCCGGAACATTCTGCTGTTGAGCGGCGGCGGGCTGTCCGTGCCGCTCGCCCCATTCGGTTTGGCGTTGAAACAGTAGTTCCTGCATCTGCCAGTATTTGCCCTGTTCGCCTGCCGCTTCGGTATAAGTCGCCGCCAACGCCGAATTTGGATGAAAAGTCAGATACCTGACGACGAAGCGAGTTTTGCCATCGTATTCTTTGAGGATTTTCTTCATCGTCGGGTTAAACGCGCGGCACGATTCGCATTCCGGATCGAGAAATTCGACGATTGTCACGGGCGCGTCAGCGGCTCCGAGCGTCGGGCTGTCAGGTCGGACGAGCGTGCTGTCCGCCGTCGCCGGTTGACGTTCGCTCTGAACAGACTTTCGATAATAGTTCGCGCCGACAAATGCGGCGATGACAACGGCGATGGCAATCGCCGCTAAAATTTTCACTTCTTTTCTCATAAAATTATCTTCCCTCTTGTTTATAAAATAATAGACATAAACTCACGCTGATAAATGCCGCCAAAGCCATCAGCGGAATTGTGATAAATCCGAGCAATTCGATTTGACGCGAAGTGCAGGAAATTCCTTCCGTGCAGGGCGCGATGCTTTCGGGAAGAATGTTGTAATAAAGCAAATTATGATAAATCGAAATCGCTAAACCAATCAGTGAAATCGGCAAAGCGTAATTTCTCAATTGACCGTCGCGGGTAACAATTCCGATTCCGATAATGACGACCAGCGGATACATCGCAATGCGCTGATACCAGCACAAAACGCACGGCGGCAACTGCATCACTTCGCTGAAAAACAAACTGCCGACCGTCGCCACAAGCGCGATTATCCACGCCAAATACAAAAAGTTTTCGCCGGTTTTCACATTTTCCGAAATTCTAATTTGTTCCGCTTTTTCCATTGCTTTTCAGATTGATTTTCGTTTGTGTCTAAAACGAAATACTGTAATTTGCCCCAAAGTTTTTGCCCTGCACGAAAATCACGCCGAATTGATGCTGCCGATAAGAATAATTAAAAGTCGGATGCACCTTTACGCCGTCAAACAAAACGGTCGAGCCGAAACCTCTTCCGAAATCAATGTTTAATCCGCCGATAACTCGAAAACGACTTTCGAAAGTGCCGTAAGCGATGCCGACATATGGCGCAATCGGCAGCTTCGTTTCGCGTTTCAAATTCTTGCTCGCCGTTGCATAAAAAGACTGTCCGCTCGGCGTTCCGATACGGTCGGAACTTGTGCCTAAAATTACCGCCGGTCGCGTTTTTGTTTCGGTCAAAGCGACAAAATTAGCAAGCGGCGACACTTTTCCAGCCAACGGATTGTATTCGATGCCGACAGAAAGACGCGGCAACAGTTGATATGTCAAGGTGTTCCGCCATCGGGCGCGGTCAATCTGGTTCGTCACGAATCTCGTCCCAAACGTCCACTTTTTCTGGTTTTCCTGTCCTGTCCCGCTCACGGCGCGACCTTCGCCCGGTCAGAGCGGTCAGCTCGG
>CBDUBY010000259.1:0-4648 GCA_965365505.1 uncultured Pyrinomonadaceae bacterium
TTATATAAAAATTCGATGGGCGGCGACCCGTTCGTGATGGCGGAAACGATGAAGGAAGTTCAGGCGTGTCGCAAAGGCACTATTATGATCAATACGTTTATGCTCGCCGACGATTATTATCTGGTCGAGTTCGTCAAAAAAATGTCCGAAATGACCAAAGGCAAAGCGTATTTCGCCAATCCGAATAACCTGACGCAGTTTGTTTTGATGGATTTTATGAAACGCCGCACGAGCCGCGTAAGATAATGAACCGAAAAGCATTTTGTTCGTGGAGCGGCGGCAAAGATTCGTGTCTCGCGCTGAGTCGCGCAATAAAAAACGATTACGAAATCACGCATCTTTTGACGATGTTTGACGAAAGCGGAACGCGTTCGCGCTCGCACGCCGTTCCGCTGGAAGTGATGCGGGCGCAAGCCGCGAGTTTGAATTTGAAACTTATTTCGCCGTCGGCTTCGTGGCAGGATTACGAAACGGTTTTCGTCGCGGAAGTACAAAAACTAAAATCCCAAAACATCGAAACGGCGATTTTCGGCGACATAGATTTACAGGCGCACCGCGATTGGGAAGAAAAGGTTTGCGCGGCGGCGAACGTCGAAGCCGTGCTGCCGTTGTGGAACGAAAATCGGCTCGATTTAGTCAACGAATTTCTGGCGAGGGGTTTTCGCTCGGTCGTCATTTGCGTCAATGAGAAATATTTGCCGAAAGAATTTTGCGGGCGCGTTTTCGATGAAAGTTTTGTCAAAGATTTGCCCGCAGGCGTTGACGCCTGCGGCGAGAACGGCGAGTTTCACACTTTTGTTTTCGACGGCTCGCTTTTCAAAACTCCTGTGCCGTATCGGGTTGAAGAAGTTTATCATCACGCGCCCGTTTTTCCGTCGGGCGACGCAGCGAGCTTTTATTACGCTAAACTCGGTCTGAAATAATGCTATGAAAAAACTTTTACCTTTGCTGATCGTCCTGTTCGTTTCGCTGCACGTTCAAGCGCAAAACGCCGACTTGGTTTTAGAAAAAGGCGTCGAAGCGCACCGGGGAATTGACGAGGTTTATCGTCAATTCAGCGAATCGTATCGCACGCTCGATGCGGAAAAAGTCACGAATCTTTATACGGAAAACGCCGCCTACTTGCAGCCGAACGACGACCTTTTGCAGGGGCGCGATAAAGTGCGCGAAGTCTTTGCGCCGTTTTTCGAGCGAGTGAAAAAGGACGGACAGACGATGACGATTTCTTTTCAGATTTTTCAGCGCAAGACGGATAAAAATCTGGCATACGATGTCGGCATTTACACGCTGCGTTCGTTCAAAGACGGTAAGGAAATCGGCATCGGACGCGGCAAATTCGTGGTCGTCGCGGTTAAGGAAAAAGGCGGCGTGTGGCGTTTTCAGGTTGACGGTTACAGCGGTCTAAAGCCAGTCAAACGAACGTGATTTGTTTCGCGTATTAAATCTTTGTTTCATATTTGCAACAAGAATTTTCTCGCTTTATAATCAGTTCGATTTATCAAATCCAACCCCGAAAATTCAGGAGAAATTTCTATGGCAATCAATGACGGACTAATCGGCGAATTAAATTACGAAGCGGCGGCGACGCGCAAAGTTCTGGAAAGAATTCCGGCGGAAAAATACGACTGGCGACCGCACGAAAAATCAATGACGATGTATGAACTGGCGACGCACGTGGCGGATATGTTCAGTTGGTATTCGGCGACTTTAGACCGCGACGAACTCGATTTCGCCGCCGGTTACGAACAGCCGAAACCGGCGAACACCGAAGAACTCGTTGCGCTGTTCGATAAAAACGTCAAAGCGGCGCAAGCGAGTTTGCAAAATGCCGCGCCGGAAATTTTCGCTAATGATTGGACGCTTCGCAGCGGCGAAAACATTATCTTCACGATGCCGAAATCGGCGACGCTGCGCACATTCGTCGTCAACCACATCGTTCATCATCGCGGACAGCTTTCGGTTTATTTGCGGCTCAACGACATTCCCGTTCCGGCACTCTACGGTCCGAGCGCCGACGAGCAAATGTAATTTCTCGGCGAAATCGTCTTTCATAAAGAAGGTTTGGAAAATATCCCAAACCTTCTTTTTTGTTGTGCTATAATCTGGAAATTTCGATTAATAAAAATGCTTTACCGCGAACTGCTCACCAACGAACTCGACAAACAGCGCGACGATTTTCGCCGCTTCGCCGACACGCAGGCAGACGATTTGGCGGATTATCAAACGAAATTGAACGAATTGAATCAAACTTCTTTGGCGGAAATCATCGAAAAATTGGCAAACAAAGACGCGGGCGCGATTCCGTCGGATGAACTCGAACGACAAAGAAGATTTACCGTTTCATTTGCCGAAAGTTGGAACAATCACGAAGAATCCAGAATCTGGGCGGCGAAAATTCTCGCCAACCGCACGACGTTTGCGGCGGACGGCAGCCAGCTTTTCGTCGAGCGTGAAGTTTCTCTGCCCGTCGCCGCGATTCAAGTCGGCTGGTTTGAAAATCCGCACGATGACGCGCGAGGCTATGAGAAGAACGCCAGATTTTTCGTTCTCTCGCCCGAAGATTTACTCAAAGACCAGGAAGAACCCGTGATTCCCGAAACGCGCGTCGGGCAAAGAAGATTTGAAGCCGAAGTCGAAAAAGCGAAAGAATTTTTGCTGAAAAAGAAAGGTTGGCAGGAGCGCGGCGAACGAATGCCGCTCGCATTTTTCGACGGAACTTTGCTGATTTCATTTGCGCTGCCCAGAACCGAACTGCAGGAAGGTTTTATCAACACGATGGTCGGTTTGGTAAAGGTTTCGCGTGAAACGCGAGTTCCAATTATTGGTTATGTTGACCGCAGCTATGCTCGCGATTTGCTCGGCTTGCTCGACACGCTCGGCGGCGTGCGCAATGCAAACAAACGCACGGTTGACGACGCTTCGATGCTGCACGCGGCAACTGACGAACAAATGCCAACGCTGAAACATTGGGGCGACCGCACGATTTTTTGTTACTCGAAAAGGCGTGGGCTGAATGCCTTTATTGACGAAGAAACCAAACGATCAATTGCCGGCTTTTGCTATTTGCAGACGACATCCGACAGCCCGCCGGCGCGCATAGACGTTCCTTCCTGGATTTACGAAGAAAATTTATTGGACGAAGTTTGCGATACGATTCGCGCCGAATGCGTTGTCGGTCTTGGTTATCCTTACGCGCTCGAAACTGCCGATCAAACGGCAGTGATAAATCTGCGCGACCGCGAGGTTTTTCTACAGGCTTTACAAGGTTTCGCCAAAAGGAATAACCTTGATTTCAGATTCTCGCGCAAAGCGGCGAGCAAGGGTCGGAGAAGGTAAAAGTAAAAAGGTAAAAGGCAAAAGTGAAAGCAAAGAGTAAAGAAAAATTCCGCACATCGCGTTCCGCATTCCGCAACCAAATTTGTTCGGCTTGCGGCGCAGGAGTCGAGCGCGAGTTTTCCAAATTCTGCCGCGTGTGCGGGAAATCGCTTTTGGAAGATTACCAGCCGCTCGATACGCTTCGCGCTTCTTATCGCCTTCAGGGAAAATCTTTTCAATTTGAAAAAGCGGCGGCAGAAAAACCGCCGGAAAATTTGTTCGAGGAAAATAAAAACTCGGCGTCAGCGACGGCTTCGGCGTTCGTTGTTTATTCGCTTGTGCCTTACTTGGGAATTTTGTTTTGTCCGGGCGCGTTTGTAATGGGCGGCATCGGGGCGTTCAAGGCTCATCGCCAGCCGTTTCTCGGCGGCGGCAAAACTTCCGTTTACAGCATCGCGCTGAGCTTGATAATTTTCGCCATTCAAATTCTTTTGTGGTGGCTACTTTATATTATTCCTGAATTAGGAAGTAATTCTTAGCCACAGAGGACACAGAGAAAAGCGAGAGATGGAAGATTTATTAACTAAAGAAGTCATTGGAGCGGCGATTGAAGTTCACAGAAATCTGGGTTGCGGATTGCTCGAATCAATTTATGAGGAAGCGTTGTGTTATGAGTTAGAGCTTCGCGGAATCAAATTTCAAAGACAAGTCGAGATTGATGTAATTTATAAAAGGAAAATTATTAAGGGTCAAAGAATTGATTTGCTCGTCGAAAATGAATTAATTGTAGAGATCAAATCGCTCGCAAAACTGCCTGAAGTTGCGACGGCGCAAATTCTTTCCTATCTAAAAGCCACCGGCTTGAAACGCGGACTACTTTTTAATTTTGGAGCAACCAAGCTAATAGAAGGAATAAAAAGAATTTCTCTTTAACCTCTGTGTCCTCTGTGGCAAAAAATCTTATGAAAATCGCCCGCATCGTCAGTTCAAATTCTCATATTGACTACGTCGCCCGCATCATTGACGCGCTCGATGTCGCCGCGCCGCCCGCGCCGGAAGATTTCGGTTTCGCGCAGTTTGTTAAACTGCCGCTCGAAGACGAATCGGAAATTGTCGGCGTGATTTACGATTCGATGCTGGTCAATCCCGAATACTCTAATTTCGGTCCGCGTCTTTCGCCGAAACCGGAACTCGGCTCGTTTAGCCCTGATTATTTGAACGAACAAGGTTTTTTAATTGGAATTTTGCTGCTCGGCGCGATTGATAAACAAAAGAAAATCACGCACGGCGTTCCGCGCCGCGTCGTTCCCGCCGGTCAGGACGTTTATAAAAT
>CBDUBY010000260.1:0-4627 GCA_965365505.1 uncultured Pyrinomonadaceae bacterium
AGCCGTTCCCGTCGTCATAATAGCGAATTCGGGCGCGGCGAGATTCGTGTTCGGAATGCTGTAATCTAATGAATAATAATTGAAAACCGAAGGCGGATTGAAAACATCCTGGTCGAGAATTGAAGTGGCGTTATTGATGCCATCGCTTCTTCCGTTACAAGCCGCTGCTGCTACTGCGTTTGCTTGTGCAGTTGGATTGAGCGGACGCAAAAAGTTCGTTGCGTAAATCACCGGCTCTTTCAAATGTCCATAATCGGGATCGGTTTTGACATTGCCGCGAGCTTCCGGGTCGAGCAGAATGGCGCGAATGACTTTCGCCATATTGCCCCGGTCAACTTCGCCGCCCTGAACATCGCTGAACACATCGGCGACGCGACGAACGTAAGCCGGTGTCGGGTTGCTGGTGACGAGTTGCTGAATCAGCAATTTGCTGATAAACGGCGCGACGTTCGGATGATTGAAGATATTGTCAATCGCCGCGTTCAAATCGTCTTCGGCGGTTAGTCCGGCAGGAAGCACCGAATTATTCGACCCCGGATAAACTAAAAGGTGTTTCTGCGTCTGGTCGTGGTTCGCCGGAACGAGTTCGAGCGGGTCTTTGAAATTCCGCGTTCCAGCCACGCTGCCCGGACAGTTAGCCGGTGTGCTGCACAGCCGCCAGCCGGTGAAAACTTTGGTGAAATTATTCACCGTGTCCTGCGTGTAGCTCGGAATACGGTTTCCATTGCCATCAAGTTTCGGCGTTCCGTCCTGGTTCAGCATATCCAAACCGATGCTGAAAAGCTGAAGAATTTCGCGGGCGTAATTTTCATTCGGATTTTGGCGCGTGCTGTTCGCCATATCAAGATAGTTGCCCATCGCCGGATTCAGTGTCATTTCCATCAGCAAATTACGGAAATTGCCGAAGGCATTTCGGTCGAGAACAGTGATATACGGAGCCATCCGGCTCGGTTGAATGGTTTCGCGTCCCGACACGACGAAAATCTGATGCAAAGCCCACGACACGCGGCGCCGTAACTGCTGGTCTTCACCATAAAGGGCTTCGCGGTAGAACCAGGTTTGCAGCGGATACATCGTGAAATTATCGCGGATACAATCGGCGGAAATGCAGGTCGTGTCGTTGTCCGGTCTTAACGCTGGATTCGGCATCGGAAAGGTCGAGTAGCGAATGCCGCCGTCGGAATCACGTTTTGTTTCCATCTGCTGGTTTATCCAGGTCGAATAACCGAGTCGCCGCAGTTGGCTTTCCTGCGCCGCCGTCACGCCGAAAGTCGCCTGGTGCATAAACCGAACGCGGTCACCGGTGAACGGCAGATCAACGCGATTAGTCTGCTCAAAAACTATCGGGCTGTCGGGCATCGGAGTCGGAATCGCGCCTTCGTCATCTTTGAGTCCGTCGCCTTCGTGCCCGATAGCGAGGCGAACGCGGTTGCTCGACATTCCGCGCCACGTAACGCGCAAAAGAACATCGCCGACATCGCCCATCGAAGCGTGTAATTTAAAAGTCAAAGCATAAACCCACGGACGTTCCGGCGTCGGCGTGAGCGAGATGATTTGGAGAGGAAAACGATTATAGCGTCCATCCGTCGCGTCGGCGCGAAACGCGGTCGCGCCCTCGCCGCTCAGAAGATCAATGCCGGTTACGAAAACCGTAATCCGCGTTTTTCCGCCGGGACTGAAAATGCGCGTGGTGGCATCCAAATCGCGCTTAGTCGTTGCGGTCAAAGCCCGAATCGAATTGGCTTCGCTGACAATGACCGGGGCGGCATCAATATTTTCTTCTGCCAACGCAGTCGAAAAACCTAAAGCCAAACAAAACAAAACGCCGAGCAGCGCAAACGGGCGCAAGCGGCGTTGGATAGAAAATTCAGACGACATTTCAGTCTCCTCCTCGTAAAATTTACACTTGGGACGACATCAAAACTGCTGATGTATTTTTCAGTTGTATCGCGGGTAAAACTACTCTTTTAAACGCTAGTCTGTCACGATTGTTTTAATAAAATAACACGCGCATTTTGTTGATGTACGTAACATACATCACAAAATAAAACTTTTATTTCTAATAAAATAATCGCCGTAACCGATATCGAAACGAACAAAAGTTAGATTTTTATACTTCTTTTCTGCAATAAAAGCAAATTTGAGGACGAAAAATCGTTGAAAAAAAAATCAAAAAAGATAATAATTTCCCCACAATACTTTTGATTCGTTTTCAAAACAAACTTTTTACGACGGTTTCGGCTCTTAGGCAACCACGATTGCCCGATTTCTGCCGCTCAATTTTTGGCAAGGCGTTACAAGATGCTTTACCCAAATCGAGTTTGTAATTTTAGAAAAATTGAAAAACTGAGAAACTTCCATTTTGTCGCTTGCCCAAATTCCGCAAGCGAAACAGTTGTTGAGGAAAACCAAATGAAAAAAAAATCTCCTGCTCGATTTGCCAGTCATTTACATTTATTGTTCATAATTTTCGGCGTTCTATTCGCGCTAGTTTTTCTCTCCGCGCCGATTCGTCGCGCAACGGTCAGGGCGCAGCAGAATGAACTGCAAAATTCCGCGAAGGTTCAAACGATTACCGAACCGGCTCCGGCGCAAATCGGTTATCAGGAAAAATTCGACAGTGTGACCGCACCCGCGCTGCCGATGAATTGGACGACCGCAATAACCGGAGCAGGCGGCTTACCGTTTGTTACAACGACAGCTAATCCTGACACGCCGCCGAATGCCATTTTCACTAACGACCCGCCAACTGTCAGTACTTCTGAAATAATTTCGCCGCAAATTCGAGTCGGCGCTAATTCGCCGCAATTAATCTTCCGGCATTCTTACCAAACAGAAAGCAGTTTCGACGGCGGCGTTTTAGAAATTAAAATCAACAGCGGAAATTTTCAGGATATTTTATTGGCTGGCGGGAGTTTTGTTTCCGGCGGCTATAACGGCACTCTGAGTACTAGTTTTGCTAACCCGCTGTCCGGCAGAATGGCTTGGACGGGAAATTCAAGTGGTTATCGCACTACGGAAGTTAATTTGCCGGCAGCCGCATTTCGCCAACTCGTTCAATTTCGCTGGAAACACGGTTCGGATAGTTCCGTCGCCGGAACCGGCTGGACGATTGACACGGTACAGGTAACGAACGCCATCTCGGGCGAGAACGTCAATGCTATTTCGATTCCGTCGGCGGGCATCGCTTCGCCGTATCCTTCGGAAATCGAAATTGTTAACCACGTCGGTTTAGTGACGGGCGTGCAGGTCAGCTTAACCGGCTTCAGTCATTCATCGCCGGACGACGTTGATTTGCTGCTGGTCGCTCCGAATAATCGGAAAATCGTTTTGATGTCGGACGTCGGCGGCGCGAATCCAATCAGCAATGTTGATTTGACCTTTGACGACGCGGCGACAACTTCGCTTCCCGACAACGCGCCGATTACTTCCGGAGTGTATAAGCCGACGGATTTCGAGCCGGGCGATGCGTTTCCCGCGCCCGCGCCCGCCGGAGAATTGAGCGGCAATCGCCTGTCTGCCTTCAATTCAAGCCAGCCGAACGGCGGCTGGAAATTATTTCTGGTGGACGACGAAGGCAACAATGTCGGCAGCGTTGCGAGCGGATGGAATATCATCATTCAAACCTCGACCAACGCCATTTTTATTCCGGCGAGCGGCGCGGCTGACCCGTATCCGGCGGAAACATTCATCTCCGACCAGGTTGGATTAGTGACAAAGGTCACAGTTGGCATTGCAAATTTCGGACATTCCGCGCCGGATGACGTTGATTTAATGCTCGTCGCGCCGAACGGTCGTCGGGTGATTTTAATGTCGGATGTCGGCGGCACAATCGAAGTCAATAACTTATCGTTTACTTTCGACGACACGGCGACTGCTTCCTTGCCCGACAACGCGCCGCTCACTTCCGGCACGTATAAACCGACTAATTTTGAACCGGGCGATGCGTTTCCCGCGCCCGCGCCGCAGGGCGGACAAATCGGTTCGACTCTCGGATTTTTAAACGGCAGCCAGCCAAACGGCGCGTGGCAATTATTTCTGGTTGACGACAGCGGCGACAATTACGGATTGATCACTTCCGGCTGGACTTTGAATCTGCAAACTTCACCGACCGCCATTGCCATTCCGTCAGTCGGCATCTCCGACCCGTATCCGTCGAACACTATTATAACCGGCTTGTCAGGCGCGGTGACGAAAGCCGTCGTCAACATCCCGAACTTCAGCCACAACTCGCCGGACGATGTAGATATTATGCTCGTCGCGCCGAACGGCAGACGAATCGTTTTGATGTCGGATGTCGGCGGCACAACCGAAGTCGGCGGTTTGAATTTAATCTTCGATGATATTGCCGCCGCCAATCTGCCTGACAACGCGCCGCTCGCGTCCGGTACTTATAAACCGACAGACTTTGAACTCGGTGACGCATTTCCCGCGCCCGCACCGCAGGGCGCACCCACGGGAACAACTTTGAATCACTTTTACGGTTCACCGGCAAACGGCGTTTGGAAATTATTTATCGTTGACGACAACGGGGACAACGCCGGTTTGGTGGCAAGTTGGAGCTTGACATTAACGACCTCCACATCAGCGTGCACGTTTGTGCTGTCGCCGCAGGGGCAGGGCTTTC
>CBDUBY010000261.1:0-4570 GCA_965365505.1 uncultured Pyrinomonadaceae bacterium
ACAACGTGCTGTTTCCGCAGGCGGTCAAGCTCGAACAAAAAGTGATTTTCGGTTACTAAAAACTCTTCCGGTTAAATTAAAATAAGCGCGTTCCGCCGCCGACCGGAACGCGCTTATTTCTCAACTTCGGGTCTAATCTACCCGACGCTTTTATCGTTCAGAATATCCCGCGCGATCTGGTGTAGGTTCACCAGAAAATCCAACAAATAATTTTTGCCCTGTTGCTGCGCCCGGTAATGCCACGGATTCATCAGCGTTGAACGCAAAACGAAGATTCCGTGCTGCTCATATTCGTTCACCGTAAAGCTGAACTTGTCCAAAATATTTTGGACTGAAGACGGTTTGTATTGCTCGCGCGTCAAAGTCGTGCGCGAAACGAAAAACTCCTGCGAATACGGCATCTTTCTTTGTTTTTTCGAGCCTTTGACGGTTGCGCGTCCGTAAATTCTCTGATTCAGCGAATTGATTTCCGAAAGCCTGAAAGCCATATCGCGGTGCAGATTTCCGTTTTCGTCTTCCCACATCGGCAGACACAAAAAGCAGACCAGATTCGTGTCCGGCTCGGAGAGCAGCTCGAAGCCGAATTTTTGACGACAGCCGCCGGTCGCGCCGGAAATTTTCAGCTCGATTGATTCAAACAATTTTTTGTGCAGGCTGACGTAGCGGGCAAATTTCTTCGCGTTGAGCAAAGATGTTTTGATTAGCTTGCCGTGTCCCGCGTGGTCGAGCGGAATCGTTTTGTGCGAGAGCCAGCAGGCGGCGGCAGCCGCGCCCGGTTTCGAGCCTTCGATGATAAACGGTCCGACATCTCTGATTTCGATGTTTCGGTCAACATTCCTGATGCCGCTCGCCTCGTCCGTAATATACGGGGCTTTTTGCACGACGAGTTCGGTCACGAGCGATTTTTGAAACGCGATTATTCCAGCCGGATACGGGATGTAGCCGAGTTTATGCGGGTCAATCGTAATCGAATCCGCGTCCGGCATCGCCAGAAACGCCGAATAAAGTTCCGCGTCGCGCCATTCGAGATGAAGTTTTTTCTTTTCCTTCGTCTTCACGCCCGGCGCGGGACTGAGCATCATAATTTCCGCCTGCTCGCTGATGTCGAGCTTTTCAAAATACTCCTCCGCGATACGGTCGAGCGATTTATGCTCGTGCGAATCAGCGAAATCGTGTCCGCGAAAAAGACTGCGGATGTAGCCGCCCCAAGCCGCGTCAACGTGCAGCCAAAATGATTTATTACGCTCGCGTTCGAGCGCGTCGCGGGTGAATTTGATTTTATGAATCGGGTCAACCGCGCCTTCTTCCGTAGTGCCGGCGATGCCGATGACGGTGGCGATAAATTTATCGTCCGGCAGATTGAAAAGTTTTTCGCGCAGAATTTCGGCGTTCAAGCGAAAATGCGCTTCGACCGGCACGAACTCGACCGCGTTTTCGCCGTAGCCGAGCAGGTTGGCAATTTTTTTAATGCTGTAATGCGCCGCTTCGGAAACGAAAATGACGGGCGACATCTTGATTTCGCTCAAGACGGAATAAACGCCGCGATTGTTGATGTTGAATTTGCTTCGCTGAAGAAAATGATTGATGTCGTCAACGATTTTCGCCTCGTTTTTCCCCGTTATCAAATGCTTCGCCAATTTTCTAATCATCGAAACCGCTTCGTTAGGTTTTTGATTTATCAGTTCGCGGTAAGACAAATCGAGAATGTTCGCCACGCCTCCGTTCGGCGTTTTTATTTCAAAATCTTTGACGCGCCGCTCGCGGCAAAAATCCTGAACCGTTAGTGGAACGAACTGCACCATTCTAGCAATCCAATGCGCTTCGGCGTTGGCGAGCGTGCCGCCCGACGTGATATGCGCCCAAGCGCGATTCGGGTTGAAGCCGAGCATTTCCGCGACCATTTTGCCGACCTCGATTTCGAGCGAGAGCGTAATCGGCGCGGCTTCCTCCGTAACATTGTTCGGGTTGTAGAGCATTCCGGCGAAATAGCCGACGACCGCCGGAAACGTCTGCTCGGAAATCATATGCGCGTTGTAGCGCGGCGAGTAAATCGGGAAATGCGCTTTGAGTTGATTTAAGATTTTGTCAATTTCGGTGTTCAGAGTTTCAAACCACGCTTCGTGGCTTTTTACCTGCTCGCGGTTGACGATAATCGGGTCTTCAGGAAAATAATTTCTCCGCCAGTGAATGTAATCGCGGAAAATATAGGTGAAGGTGTCGAGCCAGATGTCGCCGTGTTCGGCTTTCGGTCCCAAAAACCAAGCGTCGAGCGGCGCGTTGCGTTTCTCTTTTTCCTTCTTTTTTTCCAAAATTCCGGCGACTAATTCTTCCAAATCTATTTTTTCTAAAAGCTGGTTGATTAAAACTTCGGTGTTTTCATTTTTACTCATAAAATTCTTAATTTTGTTTCGCTTCCGGCTGTCGCGGAGTCGTTATCGGCAGATTAGTTAAACCGAAAAGCGTCGCGCCGATTTTATCCAATTCTTCAAAATTGATTGTTTTAATTTTTGTGTCCCGCTCGCCGAAAGTTGAACGGTTTCCGCGATTTTCCAGCGCGAAACTTTTCGGAATCGGGCGCGACGGAAGATTAAGCTGCACTTCGTCGGGCGAAATCTCCCGCAAGATTGCCGCGAGTTTTTGCAAACTTTCCGCGTCGTGTAATTTCATAATCATCGTCTGCACGGCGAGCCTTCCGCCGAATTCGCTGCGAAACTTTTTAATTGCTTCGATAATCGTCTGAAGTTGAAATCTTGGATGTGGGCGATTGACGCGGCGAAAATCCTCGTCTGTCCAAGCGTCGAGCTTGCAAAACACAACATCTGCGCCCGCCAGTTCCGAGCGCACTTTTTTGTTTGAAAGCAAAGTGGAATTGGTCAACACTACAACCGGCTTTTTCGTTAAACTTTTCACCGCTTGAATCGCTTCGCCGAGATTGGCGGCAAGCGTCGGCTCGCCGCTGCCCGAAAATGTGATGACATCCGCCTCGCGCCAATCCGAGTTTTTTATCTCGCGCATTATTTCGGCGGTTGAAACATAAATTTTCCTTTCCGCGCTGACCCGATTTATTTTTCCGAGCTGGCAATAAACGCATTCAAACGAGCAAATCGAATCAACTCGCAGCAAATCAACGCCGAGAGATTTTCCCATTCGCCACGATTTGACGGGTCCGTAAACACAGCTTGAAATTTTTCTCATCAATTCTCTTTCCGAAGCGATCAAAACATACTTTCAAGCAAATATTATTCCAACCAGAATTTCGCGCCGCAAACCCTTCGGCGAATCTTTCAGTGCCTCAAAAAATGAAACAAGAGACTCTGTTTTCTTCGCAAAAATAATAAAGTTTCTTTTGCATATTCATATTTTGAGTTTATAATTTCGGCAGGCATTTCGTTTTTGGCTTGCGATTGGTAAGTTTTGTGAATTGATGATTTTGCGATGAGCTTGCAAACCATAAAACTCGCTGTTGTCGGCACGGCACTCGGTTTGGCAATCGGGGTCGGAGTTTATACGTTCGTCTATGCCAAAGGCTATTCTTACCTGAGCAACAATCCGGGAAACTGCGCCAACTGCCACATAATGCAGGAGCAATATGACGGCTGGCAGAAATCGAGTCATCACACCGTCGCCACCTGCAACGACTGCCACACGCCGCACGACACAATCGGCAAATACTACACGAAAGCCTCGAACGGCTTTTGGCATTCTTATTATTTCACGCTCGGCGGTTTTCACGAGCCGATTCAAATTTCGGGACATAATCAGCGAGTCACCGAGCAGTCGTGCCGCTCTTGTCATCAGGATATGGTCGAGTCAATCACGGTTTCGCACAAAAAAGAAGAAATCGAAGAAATGTCGTGCGTCCGCTGTCATCGCAACGTCGGGCATCCGCATTGATTTTTTATTTGAGGAAAGGATATGGAAAACGAGAAAAAGGAAATCGTCGAACAGGAAAAACAGACGGAAAGCGAGCCGACGAAAAAGCAGCCTCGTCTTTACGGCATCAAGGTCGTCGCGCTGGTCGCGTTCGTCGCTTTCGCGGCGGCGATTTTGGGCTTGGCTCTGCTGACGAACATTATGGAGCGCAAGAACGAAGCCCGCAATCCTTTTTTCCGCGTCGTCGAACTGACCGACGACACGACCGACCCGGAAGTTTGGGGCAAGAATTTCCCTCTGCAATACGACGGCTACAAAAAAACGGTTGACCAGGTTCGCACGCGCTACGGCGGAAGCGAAGCCGTCCCGGTCGTCCCGTCGCACGCCGACCCGCGCTCGGTTCTCGCCCAATCGCGCCTCGAAGAAGACCCGCGATTGAAAACGATGTGGGACGGCTACGCCTTCGCCGTTGATTTCCGCGAAGAGCGCGGGCATTATTTTATGCTCGAAGACCAAACTTTTACCGAGCGGCAAAACGTCGTCAAACAGCCCGGAAGCTGCATCAACTGCCACGCCTCGGCTTACACGACGTATAAAAAATTAGGCGGCGGCGACATTTTCAAAGGCTTTCAGGAATTGAACAAAATGCCGTATTTCGAGGCTCGCAAGGAAGTAACGCATCCGGTTTCCTGTATTG
>CBDUBY010000262.1:0-4556 GCA_965365505.1 uncultured Pyrinomonadaceae bacterium
CGCCGGTTCTGGTCGAGCTTTTCACATCCGAAGGCTGTTCGAGCTGTCCGCCCGCCGACCGCGTTCTGGCGCAGCTCGAAAAAGAGCAAAGCGTTGATGCGGAAATCATCACGCTCGCCCTGCACGTTGACTACTGGAATTATCTTGGTTGGAAAGACGAATTTTCTTCCGCCGCATTCAGTCAAAGACAAAACGGTTACGCCGAGCGGTTTAAGATTGATTCGATTTACACGCCGCAGATGATCGTTGACGGTCAGACCGAGTTTGTCGGCAGCAATCTCGGAACGGCAAACAAGGCGATAACCGATGCGGCGAAAAATCAAAAAGCGGCGATTGAAATTTCAAACGCGAACGATAAATTAAAAGTTAAAATCTCCGACATTCCGGCGCACGACGATTCTTACGTCTGGCTGGCGATTGCCGAGGATAATTTGAAAACGAATGTGCGGCGCGGCGAAAATTCGGGCAAAACGCTCGACCACGTTTCGGTCGTGCGCGAACTGAAACTGCTCGGCAATCTCGCGGTCGCCGATAAAATTTTTGAGAATGAAACCGCGCTTTCATTTAATTCGGCGTGGAAAAAAGAAAATCTGAAATTCGTCGTGTTTGTGCAGGGCAAAAATTCAAAGAAAATTTTCGGCGTAAAGAAATTGGATAATTAAAAATCAGCGGTTAAAATGTTTGGGCAAAGGTAAGTTATGAAACGATTTTTATTAATCCTAATTACGGTTTTTTCAATCGGCTTTTTTGCTGTCGGTCAAGCAAACGCGCAAACCGACGAAGCAAAAAACTCGGCGAACGCGCCGAAGAAATCGTTTGTTCTGCTCGAACTTTACACCAGCGAAGGCTGTCCGACCTGTCCGCCGGCGGACGCGAATCTGGCTCGGCTGGAACGAGAACAACCGATTGCCGACACCGAAATTGTCACGCTCGCGCTGCACGTTGATTACTGGAATTCTTTGAAATGGAAAGATGAATACTCGTCGCCGATTTTCAGTCGTCGGCAGCAGATTTACACGCAAGCCTTTAAGACATATTCAAATTACACGCCGCAAATGATTGTTGACGGGCGGACGGAATTTGTCGGAAATAATTTGGCAAAGGCGCGGAAAACGATCGGCGAGGCGGCGAAAATTCAAAAAGCGACGATTGAAATCACCGCGTCGGCTGATAAATTCAAAGTAAAAGTTACGGATGTTCCGGCGCATCAAATCGCCACGATTTTTCTGGCGGTGACGGAAGATAACTTGGTTTCAAACCGCAAATACGGCGCGGCAGCGGACAAACGAGCCGCGCACGTTTCGGTCGTGCGCGAATTGAAATCGCTCGGATTGCTGGCGGCTGAGCAGTCGAATTTAGAAATTGAAACTGTTTTGCAAATTCATCCCGATTGGACAAGGGAAAATTTAAAGTTAGTCGTGTTCGTGCAGGAAAACGCGAGCCGGAAAATCTTGGGCGTGAGCCGGATTGGTTTGAAATAGGACGATGCGGCGTTGAGTAAATATAATCTATCCGATTGTCGCATCATCTTATAATTCACCAGCGAACGTCGTAGCGGGTGAAATTATCGCGCCAGTTTTCTTCCGAATCGCACTTTAAAATCGGAATTTTCCCGTCAAAGATTATTTCCATTTCACTCAACCGACGCAGACGATAAGTTCTGCCCGACGGCGAACAGACAATCAGCGTCGCTTTTTCTTCGTAAAAATTTGAAACGACCGCCGCGCGCCAATCCGTTTTTGAACGAATCAGCAGCCGCGCGCCGATGGGCAGATGGCGTAAGGTTATGTTCGTTTCGGGAGTTTCCAAGATGTTTGCAGTTTTCTGTAATCTTCAACAGGAATTTGAATCAACACGGGATTTTTCTGCTTATCGAGCCGGTATAAAACCGTTTCCATATTTTCTCGCGCCATCGCCGTGCAGCCCGCCGTTCCGCTCAAAGCGTCTTTCCAAATGTGAAGAAATATACACGAACCGCTGCCCGCTTGTCGCTCAATGTTGTGTTCGACGAACACGCCTAAATCGTATTGCGGCGTAATTTCAAGCATTTTCTCCGACGATTTCCAATCGAAATTTCCGACCTGCATTCGATTGACGATGCGGTTGTAGTGCGTGGATTTTACGTCGTCAACGCATTCCGTATATCGTTCCAGTTTGGTGTAAGGCAAATTTATTTTACTGCTTTTTTCGATTGTGCCGAACGCTGAAGACAAGTTGAAAATTCCGGCGGGCGATTTGCCGTCGCCTTCGACTTTCATTTGCAGCGGCTGTTCGCTGTCCGACGGCGGTAAATCGTTTATCGCGTCGCTCCACGCCATTCCGTTTGCGCCGACGACAACCGGAAAAGATTTGCCGACTGCCGTCCATTCCGATTTATTATTTTTCCGTTCGTAAATTCTGGCTTCGCCCTGCACTGCCGACCATTTTTTGGTCGTAACGACGACGGCTTGCAATGACTCGGAATATGAAATGACAGATTTCGGCGGCGTGACTGTTTTGACTTGCGCGAAAACATTGACGCACAAAAACAACAAAATCGGAAGGACGAATTTCATCATAAAATTTCCAGCGAATCATCGCCCGCGACACAAAGAAAAGTGAAAAAGCTAATCGTAAATTTTCAACTCTCAACTTTTTCACTCATTCACTTTTCTACTTTCCACCTTATTTATCTTCAAACGGCAAATCGTATTGCTTGCCTTTTTGATTAACGGCGTAGACGCGCAAGCCGATGGAAATCATCAAAATCGAAATTCCGATCCAGATTAAAATCCAGACGACCGACGGCAAGCCGGTAATTTGCGCCATATTCATCGCGTCGTTGTGCGCGCCCGTCGTCGTGGAAATTACGAAGAGATTTTTTAAATCGAAAACGGCGTTGAGCAAACATTGGACGGCGAGAAAACCGACGGCGAAATTTGCCCATTTTAAATTCAAATAGCGAGCGGCGGCGAGCAGTCCGGCGGTTATAGCCGCGCCTGAAAAAACGGTGAAAGCCGTTTCAAAAAATGAAATGTCGCCTGAGAAAATATGAAAGACCGGCGAAAGAAATCCGAACACGATGGTCAGAAAAGCGATAAAAACGCCCGAACCGAACAAAATTTTATACGGCGAAACATTCCAGCGAATCAGCGCGAGCAGCAAAACGCCGTAAGCCATCGCGCTCAAATATCCCGCGCTCGAAAAAATCAAAACGGCGAGCGAACTGTCCGAATAGGCTTTGACCAAACCGCTCGAATCGGGCGCGACGGTCAAGCTCTGCACCGAACCGCCGGTCAAAACGGCGGCGAGCGCGTGTCCGCCTTCGTGAATAAATGTGACAAACAGCCGTATCGGATAAACCAGATAATCGGCAAACGGAATAAACCACAGAGCGATAGTCAGAACCGTGGCAATCAGCAATAAAGTGATTTGCGGACGCGCATCTTCGGCAATTTTGTATTTCATTTTTTCGTTGAACTCCTCGTGTCAAATTACTCAAATCAATTACGTTATATTCTACCCGATTGTTCGCCGAATGTTAATAGTAATCTTTAACAATTATCACGAGTCTTCTTCACACCGAAAATTTATTAACATTTATTTAATGTGAACTTCACAAATTTTTAACCTCTTAGTCTTAGCCTTTCAATTTGAAACATCAATCCAAAAAATTTTAATTTTTCGCCAGAGTCTTATTTGACAATAAGAGAAGTAAAAACAAATCGGGAGAAAAACAACCAAGGGTTTTGACGGGCATTCGTCTATCAAAACCCGAAAGCGTTTTGCAGACGAGAATTTATCAGGAGATGATATGCAATCAAAGTTTATCTTAAAATTTTTAACAATAGCTTTTAGTTTTATATTCGCCTCAAGCGTTTACGCGCAAACCAACGGCAACATCAGCGGCACAATTGCCGACCCGACCGGCGCGGCAATTCCAGGCGCAACGGTCAAAGCCGTGTCGGTCGAAACCGGCACGGAGCGCACGACGACCAGCAATGCGGAAGGATTCTACACGATTCAGCAGTTGCAGCCGGGCAATTATACGTTGACGGTCACGCAAACCGGCTTTAAGCAATCACAAATTCAAGCACTCGCCCTTGGCGTCGGTCAGACGCGCGAAGTTAACGTCAATCTCGAAACCGGCGAGGTTTCGGCGATTGTGGACATTACTTCTAACGAAGTCGAACCGGCGGCGATTGACCAGAGTTCAAGTCGTCTGGGCGTGAATATCACAGCGCGTGAAGTTCAGGAATTGCCGGTCAACGGGCGCAATTATTCGCAGCTTTACTTAAATGCGCCGGGCGCGACGAACACGGGTTCGGGAAATTTCGGCGACCTTCGTTTTAACGGACGCGCCAACCAGCAAAATCAGACAAAACTCGACGGCGTGGAAGCGACCGCGATTTTCGACGCTTCGCCCGGTTACGTCACCGTCCAAGGCTCGCAGTTTCGCCTGCAAACTTCCATTGAAAACATCCAGGAATTTCGCGTTGATTCGTCGAATTATCCGGCGGAATACGGCACCGGAACGGGCGGGCAAATCAACGTCGTCGGCAAATCGGGCGGCAATA
>CBDUBY010000263.1:0-4537 GCA_965365505.1 uncultured Pyrinomonadaceae bacterium
TTCCAAATTAAAATTCGGATGCCGTTCACGAAAACCGCCGCGTCGAAAGATATGACGACCGGGTTTTAACACTTCATCTTCATCTAAGCCGGATGCTATTTGTTCTTCGTACTCTTTCTGCGTAACCTCGACGATGATGTTTTTGCTTTTATCTATTGCCATAAATTTTGTTTTCTGACTTTGTAGTTCGTCTGGCTGAAATCAGCCTAATAATGTCTGAGCCGATTTCTGTGTAAAAGACAAAGATTAACCCCTTGCCGCATAGACCGATGATATTAAACCTAATTTCCTGTTCCGAATGCGATTCATCTATTGAGTCAGTTGCCTCAGAATCATCGAAGACTTCAATCGCGTCATCAAAAGTGATTCCGTGTTTTCTAAAATTTCTAACGGCTTTACGTTCATCCCACTCGAATCTCATAGACGATTATACAAACTTTAAACGAAAAAACGGCACAGAAATTTATTCGATCATTTCCGCGCCGCCAAAATGTTCTCATCTTTATTTATTCGGCTGCGGCGTAATTCGCAAATACGGCTTGACCGCCGTCCAGCCTTTCGGGAATTTTTCCTTCGCATCTTCATCGGATACCGCCGGAACGATGATGCAGTCATCGCCGTCCTTCCAGTTGACGGGTGTGGCGACGCTGTATTTTGACGTTAGTTGGAGCGAATCAATAATTCGCAGAATCTCGTCGAAATTTCTGCCAGCGCTCGCCGGATAAGTCATCGTCATACGAATTTTTTTGTTCGAGTCAATGATAAAAACCGAGCGAACGGTCGCTGTGTCGCTGGCGTTCGGGTGGATCATATCGTAAAGATTAGCTACCGTTTTATCCGCGTCGGCAATCATCGGAAAATTTACCGCCGCGCCCTGCGTTTCTTCGATGTCTTTCGACCAGCCTTCGTGCGAATCGAGCGGGTCAACGCTCAAGCCGATAATCTTTACGCCGCGTTTGTCGAATTCCGGTTTCAAACGCGCCGCCATTCCGAGTTCGGTCGTGCAGACCGGCGTGTAATCTTTCGGATGCGAAAACAAAACGCCCCAATTATCGCCGAGCCATTCGTGAAATCTTATTTCTCCTTCTGTCGTCGGCGCCGTAAAATCCGGCGCGTCGTCGCCAAGTCTGATTGTCATTGCCTTTTCTCCTTTCCAGTTTTTTATAAATCAAATCCGCTTTCTGACCGCGCGGCAAATTTAAGTCACAGTTATATGAATTGAGTCTTCAGTCGCCTGTTCGCGGTATTGGTTAACGACTTCGATGTCGGTGCGAACCGTGTCGCCTAAAATCACTACCAAATCGCCTTTTTGGGAATTGTCCAAAGCGTGATTAATCGCGGCGGGCGTTTCGGCGATGTATTCGACCGGCACGTTTTTGCCGACTTCCGCGATGCCTTCCATTAAAAGCTCGCGCATATTGTCTTCGCTGCGCCCGCGCAAATGGTCGCCGCGCCGCAGGACAATGCGGTCGAATGTTTCGGCGGCGATGCGTCCTATTTCGCGCAAATCTTCATCGCGGCGGTCGCCCGTGCCGCACAAAACTCCGGTTTTCGATTCGTATGGCAATTTCTCGATAAAGTTTTTCAAACCGATGAGTCCCGCCGGATTGTGCGCGAAATCGAGCAGCACGGTGAAATCTTTGACGCCGACGAAATTCATACGTCCCGGCGTTTGCGCCGTCGAAGGCGTAAAAGTTGTCAGCCCGACGCGAATGTCTTCTAAAGATACGCCGTGAACGAAACACGCTAAAGTCGCCGCCAAAACATTCTGAATCATAAACTCGGCGCGTCCGCCGTAGGTCAAAGGAATGTTGATGGCTTTTTCGACGCGCACCTTCCAGCGTCCTTTCAAAATCGTGATAAAACCGTTTTCGTAGATGCACGAAGTTCCGCCGCGTCTGGCGTGCCTTTGGATATTTTCGTTGTTTTCGTCCATCGAAAACAGCACGACCGTTCCTTCGACCCGTTTTCGCATCGCATAAACATTTGGATCTTCGGCGTTCAAAACCGCGAAACCTTTGCTTGAAACCGAGCGCGGCACGACGGCTTTAACCCGCGCCAAATCTTCAAGATTGTTGATGTCTTTCATTCCGAGATGGTCGGCGGCGACGTTTGTAACGACCGCAACATCGCAGTAATCGTAACCCAAACCCGAACGAATAATTCCGCCGCGCGCCGTTTCAAGAACCGCGACCTGCACCGACGGGTCTTTCAAGACGAGCTGCGCCGAAACCGGACCCGTATTGTCGCCCGCCGTGATTTGATTATTCTGAATATAAGTTCCGTCGGTCGTCGTAAAGCCGACCGTCAAACCGCTGCCGCGCAGAATGTGCGCGATAAATCTGGTCGTCGTCGTTTTGCCGTTCGTGCCGGTGATGGCAAAAATCGGAATGCGATACGGTTTGCCCGGCGGAAACAGCATATTGACGACGTATTCGGCGACGTTACGACCGATGCCTTCCGAGGGCGCAAGATGCATCCGAAATCCGGGCGCGGCGTTGACTTCGATAATGCCGCCGCCGTTTTCTCGAAGCGGTTCGGTTATATTCGGCGCGATAATGTCAACGCCGATCACGTCAAGCCCGACGATTTTGGCGATGCGCTCGAACAGAAAAATGTTTTCCGGGTGCGCTTCGTCGGTGCGGTCAATCGCCGTTCCGCCGGTCGAGATATTCGCCGTCGTTTTCAGCAGTAATTTTTCGTCTTTCGCCAAAACGGTTTCGAGCGTGTATTCCTTTGCCGCCAACATTTTTCTCGTTGATTCGTCAACGTCAATCTGCGTCAAAACCTTTTCGTGACCGTAACCTCGGCGCGGGTCTTCGTTCACCTTATCAATCAATTGCTGAATCGTTTTTTCGCCGTCGCCGATGACGTGCGCGGGCGTTCGTTCGGCAATCGCCACGATTTTGTTATCAACGACGAGCGCGCGAAAATCTTCGCCGACGAGCATTTTTTCGACAATCACCCATTTTGATTTTGATTCGGATTGCGCGAGTTCAAACGCGGCGCGGGCGTCTTCCAAATTTTCGATGCCGACGGTTGCGCCTCTGCCGTGATTGCCGTCGAGCGGCTTGATGACGACCGGATAACCGACCGAGCGAATCGTGCTTTCGAGTTCGTCTTCGTAGCGAATGCGAAAACCTTTCGGCACGGGAACGCCCATCTCGCCCAAAAGTTTTTTTGTCGCCGCTTTGTTCGAGGCGATGTCAACGGAAATCATATTCGTGCGATTCGTCACCGTTGCCTGAATGCGCTGCTGGTGAACGCCGTAACCGAGTTGGACGAGCGATTGTTCGTTCAATCGGATAAACGGAATATCGCGCGACTCGGCTTCTTCGATAATCGAGCCGGTCGAAGGTCCGAAACGAACCTGTTCACGAATGACGCGCATTTCCTGAACTTCGTCGGCGAGCGTCTGTTTAATTTCTTCGATTGATTTGCCTTCGGCTAATTCCAGAAAAAGGCGAACCGCCGCCCGCGCCGCGTAACGTCCGACTTCTTCTTCAAAGTATGCGAAAACGACGTTGTAAATTCCTTTCTCGTCTGTTTCGCGCGTTCTGCCGTAACCGACATCCATTCCTGCAAGCGTCTGCAATTCGAGCGCGAAATGTTCGATAACGTGACCCGCCCACGTTCCTTCCTCGACGCGCCTTAAAAATCCGCCTTCTTCTTTGTAACTACAGCCGTGCTTTTGCAGCGATGGCATTACTTCGCGCATTCGCTCGTAAAAACCCTTAATTTTACTGGTCGGTTTTTCCTCGTATGCTTCAAGGTCGAGCCGCATAATTATCAGCCGTTTCCAATAACCGCTCCAATAATTCGGTCCGCGCAATGTTCTGATTTCTAAAATTTTCATAAGATTTTTGCCACAGAGGACACAGAGAGGCACAGAGAAATTTTAATCACAAATAACGCGAATAAATGTTTATCCTGTTCATCCTGTTTTGATTTTCTCCGTTTTCTCTGTGTTCTCTGTGGCTAAATTTTTCTATTCTATATCGGGCAATAAAAATTCGTTCGGCGGCTGAAGCGGCGTTCTGCCGAAATAATCGTAAATCAAGCCGTTTCCTAAAATATGCAGTTTGACGCCGCAAACGCTGAATGATTCGTGGTCGTCCACTTCGGCAATCTCGTTATAAGTGATTTCCGAACCGTCCACAATCGTTACGCTGCCCGCGCCGAAAACTTCCAGCACGCCTTGATTGTCCAAAATAATCGCCGTATTTTCGTCAATGCCGATGCCAAGATTATACGGATTATAGGAAACGGCGGTAATCAGGCGGCTGATGCGCCCGCGTTCGGTGAAATGCTGGTCAATGATGATGTTTTTCAGAAATCCCAAACCGGGCGACAGCCGCACGGAATTTTTATGCGGATGCGAACTCGCATCGCCGCGCACAATCATCGAAGTTGACATTCCCGCCGCGCCCGCGCTTGTTCCCGCCAGAACGACGTTGGTTTCCGCAACTTTAGCGCGTAATTTCTGCGAGAATTTCGTGCCGCCGAGCAGTGAAACAAGCCGCATCTGGTCGCCGCC
>CBDUBY010000264.1:0-4531 GCA_965365505.1 uncultured Pyrinomonadaceae bacterium
GAAACGCTTCGGCGACCTGAATCGCCAATTCGCGCGTCGGTGTCAAAACGAGTGCTTGAACAGCACGGCTTTTAGCATCAATTTTTTCGAGCGTCGGCAATGCAAACGCCGCCGTCTTGCCTGTTCCCGTCTGCGCCTGCCCGACAATATCATTGCCCGCCAGTAAAACCGGAATCGTCTTTAACTGAATCGGCGACGGCGTTTCGTAACCGACTTCTTTGACGGCTTTCAATAATTCCGCGCTCAGACCGAATTGCTCAAACGGATTTTCGGCGTTCGTTTCTTCGATTAAAATTTCACCCGATTCCTCATTCATTTCTTCTGTTGATTCTTCCTGCATAAAAAATAAAAACCTTTTCCAATAATTTTAATGTTAATAATATACTTCCGATGTTCGCTGTAAAACAAAAAAGCAGTCTCAAGACTGCTCGTTCTCAAAATCTTTCTCGATGGCAAATCAGCGTTCCGATTCTTCGGATTGCCGATACGCAATTCCCAGCCTTTGCAAAACAGTTTCAAGTCGTGTGGCTTCATTCAAACTTTTTTCGTCAAATGAAACGCCGTGCGGTTTTCGGTGATAAATCGCTTCAAACGCTTCGTATTTGGCGTCTTCGTTGATGTCCAAAGCTCCTATTTCTTTGATCACCGTCGCTCTGTCAATCCGGTCGTTTTCGACCTGGTAAGGAATGTTGATATAAACCATAAACTCAATACTAACACGATTAGATGCAAAATGATTGTCCGGCTGCACTTCGTGTTTTTTATCCGCCGTTTATCGCGCCCGTTCTGTCGCGCAAAAATCCGCCGCTCCGATTTGCCAAGGTTGTTTTGATTTCGGCAACAACAGCGAGGGCGATTTCTTCGGGCGTTTCCGAGCCGATGTCCAATCCGATTGGCGCGTGTAGTTTTTCGAGATTCGATTCGTTGAATTCTCTGCCCGCTTCGCGCAGTTCGCCGATTAACTTTTCCGTGCGCGATTTCGGACCGAGCGCGCCGATGTAACGGCACGACGAATTTAATAAGCAATATAAAATCTCTCGGTCTCGCTCGTAATTGTGCGTCATTATCACGGCGACGGAATTTTCGTCTCTGAATAATCCATCGGGCAAATCCTCGCTGCGCGAAACGATAATCTCATCGGCTTCGGGCAATCTTTCCGCACTGGCAAAAGCGGCGCGATGGTCTATGACAGTCGCGCGCCAGCCGAGCGTTTTGGCAAATCGAACGACGGGCAGCGCGTCGAAGCCCGCTCCGAACAGCAACAAATTTAACGGCGGCTCGATGCGCTCAATAAAAAATTCCGCCGCGCCTTTATCGGTTTCGTAAGTTTTAACGAGCGATTTGCTTGCGCCGTTAAAGACATTCAAACAATCGGTTTTGAGCAATTCTACATTCTCAAACGAGTTCGGCAGCCAGACGAAATCGAATTGGTCGAACCTGTCGTAACTTACTCGACCGCCGATGTTCACGTTGTTTTCTCCTTTTATCAAGGTGGCAATAACCAATCTTTCCCGCATCTCAAATGCAAAGGCAAAGCAATGGAAAATATCACTTTGTTTAGTAACAGCTTCAAGCAAAACGCGCACGATACCGCGACAGCCCATTCCCAAACCGAACAGCGATTTTTCGTCCTGCGTCGTGTCGTAAGTAATGACCGTCGCCTCACCCGTCTGCGAAACTCGCTTGGCGCGTTCCAGAACATCGGCTTCGAGACAGCCGCCGGAAACCGTTCCGATGCCGTTGCCGTTTTCGTCAATCAACATTCGCGCACCGGCGCGGCGATAGCCCGAACCGACGACATCAACGACGGTCGCTAAAATTGCCCGCTCGTTTTCCGAAAATTGGGCGATGCGTTCGAGAATTTCCTGAAGTTCTTTCATCGAAAACCAAATGTTAGCCCACGAAAAACACGAAAGATACGAAAAGAATTTTTTGATATTTTCGTATCTTTCGTGTTTTTCGTAGGCGAAATTTCTATAACAATTTATCCGGCGTTATCGGCAAATCTCTGATGCGCTTACCGGTCGCGTGAAACACGGCGTTGGCGATTGCCGCCGGAATGCCGACCATTCCGAGTTCGCCCATTCCTTTGACGCCGAGTTCGTTGACGATTCGATCTTCTTCCTCGACAAACGTCGTTTCGACCTCGTGAACGTCGGCGTTTGAAGGAACGTGGTAGCTCGCCAAATCGCTCGTCACGATTCGCCCGTAGCGATGGTCAATTTCGGTATTTTCGTGCAGCGCCATACCGATGCCCCAAACCACGCCGCCCATTTCCTGCGAGTGCGCCGCTTTCGGATTCATAATTTTCCCGCACGCCGTCGCCTCGATAATGCGCGTGACTTTGACGATGCCCAAAGACTCGTCAACTTTCACCTCGACGAACTGCGCGCCGTGCGCCTGCATCGCGTATTTGCGGCGTTCGGGCGATGGTTTCGCTTCGTAAACTTCGACGATTTCCGTTTGATTATTTTTACGCATCAAATCGTTAATGTTGATTGATTGCGCCGGATTCGTTTTCATCCGCAAATTACCGTCAACCATTTCAACGTCCGTCGGCTTGGCGGTTTTGAACGGCGAGTTCGCGTCTTTGTTCGCCAACTCGATTAGCTTTCCGCCGACGTTTCTGGCGGCAAGCTGCGTGGCTGAACCGACGCTCGCCGTCGTCCATGAGCCGCCCTGCGCCGGAGATTTCGGAAACTTTGTGTCGCCTAATTCAAATTTCACTTTCTCTGCCGGAAGCCCTAAAAACTCGGCGGCAATCATCGTGATAACCGTATAAGTTCCGGGTCCGATGTCGCTCGTTGCGCTCGAAACGTGCGCCGTGCCGTCCGATTTTAAAGCGATTCTAACCGTCGCCGTATTTTGAAACGCGCCCCAAGTTCCCGTTGCCATTCCCCAACCGACGAGCCAGCGACCGTCGCGCATCGAACGCGGTTCGGGCTTGCGTTTCGACCAGCCGAACTTGTCGCCCGCTTCCTTGTAACATTCGCGCAGGGCTTTGCTCGACCACGGCTTGCCCGTTTCCGGGTCTTTTTCCGAGTAATTGATAAGCCGCAATTCGAGCGGGTCAATTTTTAATTTATAAGCGAGTTCGTCCAAAGCCGATTCGAGCGCGAACATACCTGAAACCGCGCCGGGCGCGCGCATCGCAAACGGTGTCGGCAAATCGGTCTTCACCAGCTTGCCAATCACTTCGAGATTCGGGCAATCATACATACTTTTGGTGAAACTCGTCATATTGTCGGCGTAATCTTCAAACGACGAAGTATTGTTGACGGCTTCGTGAACAATCGCCGTCAACTTCCCTTTAGTATCCGCGCCGAGCGCGACGCGCTGCCAGGCGTATGGACGATAGCCGTGTCCGGTGAACATCTGCCGTCGCGTGTAATGAAGTTTTACGGGACGCTTGACTTCGCGCGCGGCGAGCGCGGCGAGTAGCGGATAATAATTCGGTCTTAAGGAAGAGCCGAACGCGCCGCCGACGAACGGCGAAACGACGTGGACGTTTTCCGGCGCAATTCCGAAAATCGAAGCCAGATGATTTCGCACGTTATAGACATATTGCGATTTGTCGAAAATCGTCAGCTTATCCGCTTCCCAGGCGGCAATCGCGCCGTGCAATTCCATCGGGTTGTGATGCTCAATCGGAATCGTGTATTCGGCTTCCATTTTGACCGGCGCGGCTTTTAACGCCGACGCCGCATCGCCGCGCGGTTTCGGCGGCGGCGGCTGATTCGGTGTCGGCGGCGGAATCGGGTAAGCCTTATCAAGCACGGCTAAAGTGTTGGTCGTCGGTTTCTGTTCCGCATAAGTCGCTTTGACGAGCCGCGCCGCAAATCTCGCCTGCTCGTAAGTTTCCGCGACGACGAGCGCAATCGGCTGACCGCTGAACAAAATCTTGTCGGTGTAAAGAGCGCGAAACGGTTCGCCGGTCGGCGCCATTTCATCTTTGTCCTTTTTGTCGGTAAAGGCGAGCTTCGGCGCGTTCTGGTGAGTGAAAATTCTTATCACGCCCGATTGCTTTTCGGCTTCTGCCGTGTCAATCGTTTTTATAGCGCCTTTGGCGATTTCGCTTTGCACGATAAATCCATACGCCGCGTTTTTAACCGCAAACTCGACCGCGTATTTCGCCGCGCCCGTTACTTTCGCCACGCCGTCCACGCGGCTCATTTCTTTTCCGATATATCTCATTTCAGCTCCATTTTCAAATAAGTTTATCCGGCGTAATCGGCAAACTTCTGACGCGCTTGCCGGTCGCATTGAAAATCGCGTTGGCAACCGCCGCCGAAACGCCCGTGATGCCGACTTCGCCGATGCCTTTGATGCCCATTTTATTGACGATTTTATCTGTTTCGTCAATGAAAATCGTTTCGATTTCGCCGATGTCGAGATTCGACGGAACGTGATAATCAGCTAACGTGCGCGTGATGAAATTGCCCCAACGCCCGTCGAGGAGCGATTCTTCGTGCAGTGCCATTCCGATTCCCCAAATCACGCCGCCGACGATTTGCGAGCGCGACGTTTTCGG
>CBDUBY010000265.1:0-4523 GCA_965365505.1 uncultured Pyrinomonadaceae bacterium
AGATGCACGAACGCCGCTTTGCCCATCACGCGCGGCGGAACGGCAAGCCGACCGGAAATCCGCACGTCGCCGAACGCTTTCAACTTTTCGTTGAGCGCGGCTTTCAATTCCTGATCCGGCTTTTCGCCTTCGGGCGTGTTGTCTTTCAGTTCTCTGGCAAGCGTCGCAATCGGTTCAAAAGCCAGGACGTTTGAAATCGTGTCTTCCGCGCCCGTGATGCGCGAGCGTTCATATTTATTCGGATAAGCGTTGCCGATTAAATCGCGCAGTTTGTCGAGATGCTCGCGGCGTGCTTCGGTCTGGTCGTTCGGCTCAATGATTTCGTTAAACTCTGGAATGTTCATAATTTCTCTCAAATGTTTAATGGAAATTATACACAATCGCCGGACAGATTCACCCGAAACACGGAAAAACCGGCAATAAAAAAGAGCCGTTCAACGCTGAACGGCTCAAAGAAGAATCCACTGAGAAGAGCGACCGAAAAATATTTTATTTGCCTCTGACAAATTCGTCGGTGTTGTTTCGACCGGCGACGATTTTCAAAGGCGCGACCGTCACGCCCGGAACGCCGCCGTTATAAGTAATTCGGGCGTGATACGCGCCTGCCGTATAAAGTCCCGAGTTGCGCGCTCTGACCGTCCATTCGGCGGTAATCTTATCTTTTTCAACAACGATATTTGTCGCCGAGCCGACTTTTTCCTGATTGTTGAACAAAATATCAATGCTTATCAAAGCCGGATTTTGCACTACTATATTGGCGACGGCTTCGATTTTAACCGTCTGATTGATAGTCGCGTAGACCTGTTTCCACGAAATGACGAAAGGTCGTTTCGACGGTTCTTCCTTTTGATTTTCCGCTACTTTCTGATTGGGCGCGACGCGCGTCGAAACTTTGCTGCTGAAACTGTCAAACATAATTTTCTTTCTCCTTTGCTGTTGCGATATGTATGATTGCGTTTGGTATTGAAATATAATTACGAACCTTTTAAGCGTTCGATTATTAACGCGCAAATCAGCGAAAAAAAGTATCAGTCAGGAAATTTTCCGTCGCTGATTCGTTAAGATCGCCTGACCGCCCGAAAGTTTAATCGCCCGTTTGTTTGTGCTAATCTTTGATTTCAACTTATGATTTCTTCGACCGAATCAAAAACCGAAATCGCGCGTTTGAAAGACGAGATAAAACGCGGCACGCGCATCATTTCTCTAAGCGGTTTAACTTCCATCGCCGCCAAAGCCTTTGTTTTTTCCGAACTGAAACAATCAACCGATATGACTTTCGTCGTTGTCACCGATTCAAACAAAGATTCGGAAACGTGGGAATGCGACCTCGATTTTTTCCAATCAAAAATCAAAAATCAAAAATCGAAAATCGAAACGCTTCCTTCGTTTGAATCCGACCCTTACGCGAATCTTTCGCCGCACGCCGAAACGCAGGAGAAACGCGCGCTGGCATTGTGGAATTTAGCGCAAACCAAACCGGACTTTTTAATCGCTTCAGCAAAGTCTCTAATTACGAAAACGCGCGCGCCGAACGAGATAAAAAACCTCGGCGCGCATCTGAAACGCGACGCCGATTTCGCGCCCGAAGCGTTAATCGAAAAGCTCGTCGCGGCAGGCTATGTGCGCGAAGAACCGCTTAGAAACGTCGGCGAATTTTCCGTGCGCGGCGGAATTCTCGATGTCTGGTCGCCCGACGCGGAAATGCCGGTGCGAATCGAATTTTTCGGCGACACGGTTGATTCGATTCGACAATTCGATGCCGAAACGCAGCTTTCGACCGAACAGTTAAAGGAAACTTCGATTGCGCCGATGCGCGAATTCTCAGCGACGGCGAAAGATTTTCGTGACTGGTCGTTTTTCGCGCGCGAGAAATTTGCCGACGAAAAATTTGCCAGAGCATTGAAAGACCGAACGCAATTTACCGATGAAGGCGAAGATTTCGCCGGTTGGGAATTTTTGTTTTCAATCGTGAATCCGCGCGAGTCGAGCATATTCGATTTTCTGGACGATTACATTTTGATTGTTGATGAACCGGCGTTAATCGAACAAACGCTCGGCGTGTTTTCCGAAACTCTGGAAAAACGATTTACCGAAATTGCGGAAATTGGCGAAATCGGTTTAGAGCCGCGAGAATTGTTTTTGAGCGGCGAAGCGCTGCGCGGGAAATTTGAAACGAACACGCGCGTCGAACTCCGCGCACTCGGCAGAACGGCGGCGGCGATTGATGAGCAATTTGCCCTGTCAGAACCGCCTGCGATAGCGGGCGAGTTGAATTCACACGAAAACCCATTTGCTACCGCAAACGGTTCTGACAAAACCGCTGCGCCGAAACCTTTGTTTCTCTTTCCGACTGCCGAAAAATCCGTCGAATTGGAAATCCAATCGCGTTCGACCAGAAAATATCACGGCAATGTCAAAGAATTCGCTGACAAAATAAAAGCTGAAAATCAGTCGAGCGGCGTGCAAATCGTTTTGCAGTCGCACGGCTTAGCCGAACGGCTCGACGAAATTCTGCGCGATTACGATGTCACAATTCCCAACGAATCATTGCTGGTCGGCGATTTGTCCGGCGGTTTTGAAATTCCTTCGCTCAATTTAATTTTCCACACGGAAACCGATGTTTTCGGCGAAACGACGCAAGCCGAATTTCAGAAATCGAAACCGCAGAAAGCGAAAAAATCGAATTTGGGAGCGTTCATCTCGGACTTTCGAGATTTGAAAACGGGCGATTACGTCGTTCACGTTGACCACGGCATCGGACGTTTTGAAGGTTTGCAGACGATTTCGGCGCAAGGTTCGGAACGCGAGTTTATGCTGCTCCATTACGCCGATAATGCGAAACTTTTCGTTCCCGTGGAAAGGCTGGATCTGGTTTCGCGCTTCTCGTCTGGCGAAGCGACGCAGCCGAATATAGACCGGCTCGGCGGGCTCGGCTGGCAGAAAACAAAGGCGAAAGCCAAACGCGCGATGCGTGATATGGCGGACGAGCTTTTGAAACTTTACGCCGAAAGAAAATTGGTTCAGGGCTTTGCATTTTCCGGCGATACGCCGTGGCAGGAAGAATTTGAAGACGCTTTTCCGTATCAATTAACGACCGACCAGGCGACGGCGATTGAAGATTTGAAGGAAGATATGCAAACCGCCGTGCCGATGGACAGACTTATCGTCGGCGATGTCGGCTACGGTAAGACGGAAGTGGCGATGCGCGGCGCGTTCAAAGCCGTGATGGACAATAAACAAGTCGCCGTTCTTACTCCGACAACGGTTCTCGCTTACCAACATTTTGAAAGTTTCAAGCAGCGGTTCGCCGCGTTTCCCGTCAAAATCGAATTGCTGTCGCGCTTCCGTTCGCCCAAAGAACAAAAGGAAGTCGTCAAAGCGGCGGACGAAGGCAAGGTAGATATTTTAATCGGCACGCACCGGATTTTGTCGGCGGACGTGAAACTGCCGAAGCTCGGTCTGGTCGTCGTTGACGAAGAACAGCGTTTCGGCGTCGCGCATAAAGAGCGTTTGAAGCAATTGAAAAAGAAGGTTGACGTTTTAACTTTGTCCGCGACGCCGATTCCGCGCACGCTGAATATGTCGCTTTTGGGAATGCGCGATATGTCGGTGATTGAAACGCCGCCGCGCGATAGATTAGCGATTAACACGCAGGTCGTGCAGTTTTCGGAAGGCGTGATTAAATCTGCAATCGAACTAGAATTAGCGAGAAACGGACAAGTCTTTTTTATTCACAACCGCGTCGAGTCAATCGAATCAATCGCCGCGCACATCAAGAAAATCGTGCCAAATGCCCGCATTGTCGTCGCGCACGGGCAGATGAACGAAAAAGAAATGGAAACGGCAGTGCTTGATTTTGTCGGCTATAAATACGACGTTCTCGTCGCCACGACCATTATCGAAAACGGCATTGATATTCCCAGAGCCAACACGATTATCATCAATCGCGCTGACAACTACGGTTTGTCGCAGCTTTACCAACTGCGCGGTCGCGTTGGTCGGTCAAACCGCCGCGCTTACGCTTATCTTTTGATTCCGGGCGAGCTGGAATTAACGCCGATTGCCAAACGCCGACTCTCGGCGATTCGTGAATTTTCCGATTTGGGCGCGGGCTTTCGTATCGCCGCGCTCGATTTGGAACTGCGCGGCGCGGGCAACATTCTCGGCGGTCAGCAATCGGGACAGCTCGACGCGCTCGGCTTTGACCTTTACACGAAAATGCTCGAACGCACGATTCAGGAGTTGAAGGGCGAAGAAGTCGAAGAAGAATCAAACGTTTCGATAAACCTCGGCGCGGACGTTTCTATTCCGAACGATTATATTTCCGAAACGGCGCAGCGACTTCGCACTTACAAACGAATTTCTTCGGCTGATTCGGATTCTGCGCTCGGGCAGATTTATGCGGAAATCAGTGACCGCTACGGAAAAATTCCCGCGTCGGTTGATAATTTATTCGATTACGCGCGCCTGAGAAAATCAGCCGAACAAATGCGCGTCGTGTCGGTTGATAAAACGCGCGAAGG
>CBDUBY010000266.1:0-4479 GCA_965365505.1 uncultured Pyrinomonadaceae bacterium
CGATTGGCAGTAGTTTTGGAATTTAAATTTTACGAGTTCAACGATTGCGATAATATGATGTTTTATTGAAGGGTCGTTCCGCCCGCCGCACACGACGAGATATTGGTCGCGTCCCCGGCGATTGCCGCGCTGACACTTAGGTTTGTTGTGTAAGAATGAATAACGCCTTGCGTCGGCAGACAAAATTTGCGCGTTCCGGTGGCGGAAACTCCCGACGAAATTACCGGAATAACCCCAATAGCAAAACTAGCAGTCGGCGAAGTTGTCAGGTCTACTCGTTCGACATTATATCTATACCCGCTTTTCTCCGCCGTCGCGCCCGCGCCGACGACATTATCAATCAAAACGATTGACGCCAATTGAACCAATGTCCCGTAGTTACCTTGTCCGTGCGTCGCAGCATAGGTGACTTCGGCACTGTGAATCGTCCGCATAGTTGATTGAGCCGAACCTTCGTTAGCCGAACGACGCGCGGCGAGCAGACTTGGGATGGCGATGGCGGCGATAATGCCGATGACGACGACGACGATTAACAATTCGATCAGGGAAAAACCTTCTTGATTCTTTTTCATTATTTTTCAACTCCTTTGTATCGAGTTTCATTTCAACCCTGGCAAAGCACTTGAGCAATCATTGTGCCAAGCAGATGCATAAATTATAAACTTGATAATTAGTCGGTAAACAAAAGGATTTATAAAACTTTCGGTGGCAGAGGATTGAAACTCAACAAAGTTGAAAATGAGCTAAAGCAACAGTTTATGGCAACTATCAGTTGACGAAAAATGTTATTGCGAGGCGACGGTCAAAACCGTCTGCGGTAGCGGGCGGGTCATTCGATTTGAAATTTTAGATTTTGGATTGGACTTTGCCGAATAAAAATCCGCAATCCGCAATCGGGAAATTCAGCCCGCTACCGCAGGCAGTTCTGACAATACGTTTAATTATTCGCCGCTTCGCATCTGCGCCGACAGTGTGCGGATTTCGTGTTTGTCGAGCAGATGTCTGAGCGAACGGACGGGCATTTGCAGCAGTTCGGCAGCGCGGGTTTGGTTGCCGCCGGTTTGTTTTAAGGCTTCAACGACGTAGGTTTTTTCGAGGTTTTCCAGGTGAGAAACGAGATTTATTCCGGTTTCGGGCAAATCGAATTCGGCTTTGATGCGCGTCGGATTGTAGTTGGTAATATGGTCGGGAAAGCGTTCGGGCTGAATTTCTTCGCCGCGTTCAAGGGCGACGGCGCGTTCAATAGTGTGTTCGAGTTCGCGGACGTTGCCGTGCCAGGCGTAATCTTCCAGAAGCTGCATCGCTTTTTCCGAAATGGAAACTTCCCTGCCCGTCTGCTCACAGAATTTCTTCATAAAATAGGCGACGAGTTCGGGAATATCTTCGCTGCGTTCACGAAGCGGCGGCAAGGAAATCGGTATAACCGAGATGCGGTAAAACAAATCTTCGCGGAAGCTGCCGTCCGCCGACATCTGTTTCAAATCGCGATTTGTCGCGGCAATGACTCGCGCGTCAATCGTCAATTCGTCGTGCGCGCCGACGGGACGAACTTTTCTTTCCTGCAAAACTCTCAGCAATTTAACCTGCATCGCTGGCGACATCTCGCCGATTTCATCAAGAAAAATTGTGCCTTTGTGGGCGGCTTCAAACAAACCTTTGCGGTTGGCATTCGCACCTGTAAATGATCCCTTAACGTAACCGAACAATTCCGATTCAAGCAGCGTTTCGGTGAACGCGCCGCAGTTTATCGAGATAAAAGGTTTTTCGGCTCTCGGCGATAAATCGTGAATCGCGCGAGCGACCAATTCCTTTCCCGTTCCCGATTCGCCAGTGACCAAAACGGTAGATTGAACTTCGGCGACGGTTTCAATCATTTGATAAACCGCCTGCATTTTGTTCGAGTGTCCGATGATGTTTCGTACGCTGCCGCGCTCGCGCTGGGCGCGTTTGAAGGCGCGGTTTTCGTCAATTAACGCCTGCCTTTCGAACGCTTTTTTGACGATAATTTTCAATTCTTCGACATCGAAAGGCTTTTGAATAAAATCGTCCGCGCCGAGTTTGAACGCTTCACGCGCCGTGTCAACCGTCGCAAACGCCGTCATCAGCACAACGCCGATGTCAGGCAGAAATTCTCGTGCCGCCCGCAATAATTCGATGCCGTCCATATCGGGCATCCGCACGTCGGTGATAATAACGTCGGCGGGCGCGGTTTGCAGTTGTTCGAGCGCGTCACGCCCGTTCATCGCGGTGCGAATTTCGTGACCGTCGCCCTCAAAAACGAGTGATAATAATTGTCGGTAGCTTTGTTCGTCGTCAACGATTAATAATTTTGGCATCGAGAAAATTCTGGCAAAAAGTCGGGCGTAAATTTTACGGATTGGAACGTCGGGGGAAAACCGCTGAATATATTTTGGCAGTTATGCGAATTTTGTTCAAGGGAAAAATTTCTCGGCTTGGAGCGCACGCAATTACGAAATCTTGACTGCCTTCAGGAAAGCCTGATTTCGATGACGAGTTTAGCGCTCCGCGCATCTTGCAGGCAAATTGCCTGCGCTCCGATTATTTAACCGATAAGAAATTCTCAAGGCGCGAAGGCTGATGCGGCGTTTCGTTCGTTTCCGTTTCGCCGCCAGCGACTTGATTGCGGTATTCGGTCGGCAGCTCGACGGTAATCGTCGTGCCTTCGTTTTCCAGACTTCGCACATTGATTGTGCCGTTATGGTCGCGGACGATTTGATAAACGATTGATAGACCCAAACCCGTTCCGCCGGTCGTCGAAGTCGAAAACGGCTCGAAAAGTTTTTCGACCTGTTCGGGCGGCATTCCGCAGCCGGTATCTTTGAAAATGATGCGGATTCGCTCGCCGTTAATTTGTTCGAGCTTAATCAAAAGAGTGCCGCCCGTATCCATCGCATTAATGGCGTTTCTGGCTAAATTCCAGAAAATTTGCTTGAGCTGCGTCGAATCGGCGGCGATAAAAACCGGTTTGTCGGGAAAGTCGGCTTTCAAAACGTGATTTTCTTTGATGTCAGGACTGTGTTTGAGCAGCGTGAACGTATCGTTAATCGCTTCGCGCACGTCGGTTTCCGAATAGTTCGCGACGCGCGGACGGGCGTAAGTCAGAAAATTCGTGATGATTTTGTTCAGGCGGTCGGATTCGCGCAGCACAATATCCATCAAAGAGGCTTGCGAAGATTCGGGCGGAGTCTGCATCTGCAAAACCTGAATCGCGCCGCGCATCGCGCCCAGCGGATTGCGGATTTCGTGTGCTAAACCAGCCGCAACGCGCCCGACCGCCGCTAACCTATCTTTACGCCGGACACTTTCTTCCATCGAGCGGATTTCCGTCAAATCCTGAAACGTGACAATCAAGCCGGTCGTTTCGCCCGTTTCGCTGAAAAGCGGCGAGATGCCGTAACCGACGTGAACGGCAAAATTTTCCGGTGTGAGAATGTCGGTGACGAATCGCGGCGAATGCTCGCCCGTGTCGGTCGCCCCGAGCGCGTCGGCAATGGGCAGTTTGATATTTCCGAACAGGGAAAAAATAGATTTGCCGCGCATCTCACTCGCTTTATATCCGGTAATTTCGGCGGCGGTCTGGTTGAAAGTGTAAATTTTTCCCTCCAAATCGGTTGTAATTAAGCCCGAACGAATTGATTCGATAATCCGCTCGTGCAAAACGCGCAAGTTAGCCAAATTCTGCGTCGTTTCTTTTAGTTGCTCGCCCGAAGCGCGGCGGTCTGAAAGCCGAGAAGCGAGCAAACCGACGACCAGAAAAGCGACGATGTGAAAGGCGATAATCTGCACCGCTCTGGAAGTTTCCGGCGTTGTGCCGGAAGAGCCAATCACTGCCGACGAAGTGAGAATCGCCAGCAGCGTGAATAAAAAAACGCATATCGCCGCCGCCAAAAGTGTTTCGGTCGCGCTCAGAAAAACGCTCGACACGGCGATAATGACGATATAAAGCGTGATATACGGCGAAGTCAAATCGCCCGTCCGCCACACGAGCCACGTTACCAGCAGCGCGTCGAGAAAAAACTGCGTCCGAATCTGCCACGAGAAATTCTGGCTTAATCTTAAAACGAAAAAATAAACAATCGTCAGCCCGACAGCAATCAGAAAAACGATGAACAGCCCGCGCGGAAAATTCTCGAACGAAAGTTTCAGCCGTCCGCTGCTCCAAATCCAACTCGCCACGAGCAGCAGAAAAATCGCCAGCAGCCGCCCGATAATCAAGGTTTGAATCCGCTGCGTTTGATTATTATCAAAGGAAAAAAAATTTTCGTTAAATTTCATTTGGGGTTTGAATAGTCCGATTTGACAATCGGCGGAATGTTGAATGAAATGTTAAAGATGAAAGAATACGACGAACGTCCCTGGGGAAACTATACCGTTTTAGACGAAGGCGAAGATTTCAAGGTCAAACGCATCGAAGTTTTGCCCGAAAAACGCCTGAGCTATCAAAGCCACCGCCGCCGC
>CBDUBY010000267.1:0-4420 GCA_965365505.1 uncultured Pyrinomonadaceae bacterium
AAAAAATGCGCGGCGGTTCGGGAATGTTTCTGCCGAAATCGAGCCAGTGCGAAAAGTAATCGCCCATATGGTAGCCGGCGAACGGCAGCATCGCAAACGGGTCGCGGCGGACTTCGCCGACGTTGCCGAACGCGGCGGCAGTCATTTCCGAACCCATCGTCGCCGCCATATAAACTCCGAACGCCCAGTTGAATGACTGTTGAATTAAAGGCACGACCGAATTACGTCTGCCGCCGAAGATAAATGATGAAACGGGAACTCCTTTCGGATTGTCGAAGTTTTCGTCAATCACCGGGCATTGCGTCGAAGGCGCGGTGAAACGCGAATTCGGGTGCGCAGCTTTTTTATCTGAATCGGGTGTCCAATCGTTGCCTTGCCAGTCAATCGCGTGCGCGGGCGCATCGCCGTCCATTCCTTCCCACCAAACATCGCCGTCATCGGTCAGCGCGACATTCGTGAAAATCGTGTTTTCACGAATCGTTTCCATCGCATTCGGATTGGTTTTGAAATTTGTTCCCGGCGCGACTCCGAAAAATCCGGCTTCCGGATTGATAGCGTGAAGCTGTCCGTTCTCATCGGGTTTAATCCACGCGATGTCGTCGCCGACGGTCGTTACTTCCCAGCCTTCTTCCTGAAATGGTTTCGGCGGAATGAGCATCGCGAAATTCGTCTTTCCGCAAGCGGAAGGAAACGCCGCGCAAACGTAATCTTTACGACCATCCGGCGATTTCACGCCGACGATTAACATATGTTCGGCGAGCCAGCCTTGCTCTTGTCCGAGCTTTGAGGCGATTCGCAAAGCCAGACATTTTTTGCCCAAAAGCGCGTTGCCGCCATAGCCCGAACCATAACTCCAAATCGTGCGTTCTTCGGGAAAATGGACAATGTATTTGTCTTTCGGGTCGGGCGAACAAGCCCACGCGACATCTTCCTGACCTTCTTCGAGCGGCATTCCGACCGAGTGCAGACAATAAACAAAATCGCCTTCGCCGAGTGCTTCGAGTGCTTTATTGCCCATCCGAGTCATCAATTTCATATTGACGACGACATACGGCGAGTCGGAAACCTGAACGCCGAACTGCGAAATCGGCGAGCCAATCGGTCCCATACAAAAAGGAATGACATACATCGTTCGCCCTTTCATCGAACCGTCAAATTTCGGCGTTAAAGTTTGCTTCATTTCCGACGGTTGCATCCAGTTGTTCGTCGGACCCGCATCAATCTTGCTGCGCGAGCAGATATAAGTTCTATCTTCGACACGCGCTACGTCCGACGGGTGCGAACGGGCGAGAAAAGAATTCGGTCGCTTTTCGGGGTTCAGGCGAATGAAGGTTCCGGCTTGCACCATTTCTTCGCACAGACGGTCGTATTCTTCTTGCGAACCATCGCACCAGTAAACCGTGTCGGGTTTGCACAAATCAGCCATTTCCGTAACCCAGCGAATGAGTTCTCGATTTTTGACGTTCGACGGAATGTTTAGTTCAGCCATAAAATTATCTCCAAAGATTTTTATAAAATGATTTTGCAAAAAGATAAACGCGCTAACCAGCCGCGCTTTCTATTTAGGATTTTGTTAGTTTAGCACAAAGGGAAGAAAGTTAAAGGGCGGGATTTAATTTTGAATTAACACGGGCGGCGAATCGAAATCACAACGCATCGAATTTTGTTATTTCGGGCGGATTTCCGTTTCGATTGTTTTTGCCTGACGATTATCGTTTTGTTGTTTGAGCGTGTGGAAAACAACTGCTGCCAGGATCACCGCGCCTCCAACTATTGCCCAGCCAGACGGTTTTTCGCCGAGAACGAGAAAAACCCAAATTGGATTTAGCAGCGGTTCGACGAAACCGATGATGCTTGCATCCAAAGAACGCACGCCTTCGGCAATGCCTTTCGTAAATAAAACGTAGGCGATTCCGATTTGGAAAATGCCCAAAAATAAAATCGCCAAAACATCATTCGAGCTTATTTGGGTCGGTGGATTGTTGAATATGAGAGGCAACATCAACAGGACGATGATAATATTGCCGTAGAAAACCGACAGCGCTGGATTTTCGTTTTCGAGTGAACGCGGGTGACGCAGCAAAATAAAATACAGTCCGAAGAAAATTCCCGAAACTAATGCAGCGATATTGCCGACAAAGATATTTGTTGCTAATTGGTTTTCCGCACTCGGCGTTTCGAGAAAAAACAAACTCATTCCCGCCAGACAGAAGGCAACCGTTATCAAATCCGCCATGCGAAACTTTTCTTTCAAAATAGACGGCGCGAGAATCAAGATGTAAATCGGCGCGGTATATTGCAGAAAAATCGCATTCGCGGCGGTCGTCGTTTTGTTCGCATAAACAAAACAGGTCAGAGTTCCGGCATATAAAAGGGAAGTCAGCAGCGTAAAACCGTTGAGCCGCAATCCTTTTTTATATGTAAAAATCGCAACCGTAATCGCCGCAAATAACGAGCGTCCGAGATTAACGGAAAATGCGTCGAGCGATGTGCCTTTGATAAAAAGCCCGCCGGTTGACCAAAGCAAAACCGCCAACAGGACAAAGGCTATTGGCGGAATATTTTTAGCTTTATTTGATTCTAAATCGTTCAAGATTGGTTTAATTATTTTCCGTCGCAGTTGCGATTGTTTCTCTTAATTTAGCGGCGGAAGTCGTCGCCGGTTCGAGTTCGACATCTTCGACGTTGCCGTAAACCTTCTTGCCGAATACGCCGTTCCAGGGCGGAATGACAATCGAAACCGCGCCGTGCGCTTTTGCCTGACACGCCAGCCGCAAAATCGGTTTCGCTGCATCGCCTTGGTTGTAGCCAAAAACTTTCATTTGCCTTCTCTCTCTCGGCGCAACGTCCGAAAGTTTTTCCGCGCCCGCTAAAATTCCGACCCAGCAAGTTCCGCAGGCGGCGGAACGACACTCGACCGGAATCACGCCTTCGCCGCAGCGCGCGTCTTTTTCCAGCCAATTCTGCGATTGGTCACGCGCCGCGCCCGAAGCTAATTCTTCGTCGTCCATCAATTTGAATTTGCCGCGGTCGGTTAATTCATCGTAACGAACAGTCCATTCTTTGTTCACAGTCTTTAAAAATCCTAATAAACCCTGACTGTCGTCTTTGGCACGTTCGGCAACAATTTGGGCGGGAGATTTTTTCATCAATCCTTTGGGATTTTCAATTGAGCCTTTGGAGTTTTTGAATGCTTCAAAACCGACTTGCGTCAAAGTCATCAAGCCGACGGCGGCGATTCCGATGGTTAAAGTTTCAGGAGTTTTGGCACTTCCCGCTACGCTCGCCGCGATCTGCTTAATTTCTTTAGCAAGATCGGCGTTTCCATTGTCGAAAGATTCGGAGCGGTTAATGATTTCGCTTTTTACGGTTTGCCAAAAACGATGCCCGTAAAGAAAATCGTGCGAAGAATCTATCTGATCTTTGAGTTCAAATTTGCCCTGCATAACAAACTTTTGAACAGCAACGGCTTTGTCTTCCGCTGTTTGCAAGTATCTATAAAGTGAAAGCGGATAAAACCGAAACCAAATCTGCACGGCGTTGCGATCAACTTCGTGAATTTCCGGCAACAAGCTGTCAATGGCTTTCAGCCAATCCTTTTCTTCGAATTTAGTTAAAAAGTTTTCAAATTTCTCAGTCATACTTAAATATAATATTGTGTTTGTAATTTTGCCAGTAATCAAAAAGGGCAATTCTACAAACAATTTTTCGTTTGTGCAAAAGGCGCGCTTGACAAAGTTTTTCTCGTTCCGTATATTCTAAAGTTTCGGACAGAACAGTCTGACGCAACTGTGAGCGGTAAGTTCATAAGATTGCTTAAAAGCGCAGGCGTTTGAAATTCAAATGCCGGACAATTATTGTGGCGTAAAACTAAACGTCGCATCTTTATTCAAAGCAGAAAAGATGCTCCAGCGTTTGGGATGAAATTAGAGATTTGAAGGACGAGCGAATTTAATAAAATACGCAATCCCAAATCCCAATTCAAAAACGGTCACGCCACAGAAAAGTTGAAAAGGGAAAAAGAGTCGCGCTTTTGTAAAAAATATTCCCGACGATAGAGTTTAATTAAGTTTATTTGCAAGTAACCGCTTGCGCTGACTGCCGGAAAAGTTTCGGTAAGACGCAGGTCAGAGGTTACTGTCGTTTTTAGTTTTAGGAAAAAAGAAATTATGCCGACAATCAATCAACTTGTTCGCAAAGGTCGCCAGGCGGTGAAATATAAAACCGCGAGTCCGGCACTGCAAGCCAGCCCGCAGAAACGCGGCGTTTGCACCCGCGTTTATACGCAAACCCCGAAGAAACCGAATTCGGCTTTGAGAAAAGTAGCGCGTGTTCGCTTAACTAACGGAATCGAGGTGACAACGTATATTCCGGGCATCGGACACAATTTGCAGGAACACTCGATCGTGATGATTCGCGG
>CBDUBY010000268.1:0-4373 GCA_965365505.1 uncultured Pyrinomonadaceae bacterium
ATTGTAACCGCCGCGAAATCGCTTTCTCTAAAAATTTTGAAAATCTTTTCCGGCTTAGTGCTTCTGTGCATGATTATGCACGACGGCTTCAGGAAGCACGTTCATCATTCCCAAAAAAATTGCTCCGAAGGAAAGAAATCCGAAAACGACCTGCATTAGCGGAGTTAAGTTTCCCGTCATATAAAACCCGCCGACCGCCAATAAACCCAAAACCCAAATTAAAGCGTAAATTTTTACAATCATTTTATTTGCCTCCAAACTTGAAAAAGTTATGCTGTGAATTTTTCACGAGCATTTGAAAATACTATTTACAAGAGGCGTGCCGCAGCGAAAAAGGCGTATTTATAGAGTTTTTACTATTAGGCTGTGAAAATTTTCGCGCTTTTGAATATCTGCCCGCGAAAAAATTCACGGGATTTTCGTTTTCTCTATTTCGGTGGCTTGAAGATGCGAACAAAAATTCCGCTTTGTTTATGCCCTTCAAAAAGAGCCGCCAACGCGCGACTTTGGCGAAATTTTTCCTGGCACCGGCATTGCTCTGGAAGAATTTTAATATCAGCAACAATTGCAATATCACTCTTGAGCTGAATAATAAGTAGAAATCTTGAAAAATTTGGCTGGTGTTGAGAATTTAGCGAATAAAATAATCTGACAATTATCGTTTGCTAACTCTAGCCTTAAATATTATGACTGACAAAATGCTGCCGATTAGAGAAATCGCCGACCAGCTCGGAATACCGGACGAACATCTTAATTATTACGGCAAATACACCGCAAAATTAAATCTTTCTTTGCTCTCGGACATCGAATCCGCGCCAAAAGGCAAATTGATTTTGGTGACGGCGATCACGCCGACCAAATATGGCGAAGGCAAAACGGTAATTTCCATCGGGTTGGCGCAGGGTATTGCCAGATGCGGAAAAAAGTCTATCGTGACCTTGCGCGAGCCGTCGCTCGGACCGGTTTTCGGAATGAAAGGCGGCGCGACGGGCGGCGGGCGTTCGACCGTGATTCCGAGCGAATTGATAAATTTGCATTTTAACGGCGACATTCACGCTATCACCGCCGCGCATAATCTGCTCGCCGCCGCGATTGATTCGCACATTCATCACGGCAACGCCCTTCGGATTGACGTTGACAATATCTATCTGCCGCGAGCGATGGATATGAATGACCGCGCTTTGCGTCAAATAATAGTCGGGCTCGGCGGCAAATCTAACGGCGTTCCGCGCGAATCCCGCGTCGTTATCACCGCCGCATCGGAACTGATGGCGATTCTCGCGCTTGCTAATTCTCGAAAAGATTTGCGCGAAAGATTAAATAACATCGTCATCGGATTGGATTTAGAAGGAAATACGCTTCGCGCAGGCGACCTTAAAATTACCGGCGCGTTGATGGTTCTTTTGAACGAAGCGATTTTGCCGAATCTTGTACAGACCGTCGAAAATACGCCCGCGTTTGTTCACGCCGGACCGTTTGCCAATATCGCGCACGGAACGAGCAGCGTTATTTCGCAAAAAATCGCGCTCCGGCTCTCTGATTTCGCCGTTAACGAAGCCGGTTTCGGCGCAGACCTCGGCGCGGAAAAGTATTTCGACATCGTAATGCGCTCATCCGGCATCAAGCCGTCCGTTACGGTTTTAGTCGCTACCGTCAGAGCCTTAATATTTCAAGGTTCGACCGCAAACGAAGATTCAGCCGAAAACGTCGAGTCCTTGAAACGTGGTTTGACTCATCTCGCCAAACACATCGAAAACTTGAAAAAATTCAACGTTCCCGTCGTCGTTGCCATCAACCGTTTTCATACTGACACCGACGAAGAACTCGGCGTTATTCTGGAATACTGCCGCGAGAGTTCGGTTGAATGCGCCGTTGCCGACGTTTTCGCCAAAGGCGGCGAAGGCGCGATTGATTTGGCGGAAAAAGTTATTGCCGTCGCCGAAAAATCCGATGCCGATGCCGCGCGTTCGCTTTACGATTTGGAGTTATCGCTCGAACAAAAAATAGAAATCGTCGCCCGTGAAATTTACGGCGCGGACGCGATTTATTTTGAAACCAACGCCCGCAAAAAACTGCGTAAATTCGCCGCTGCCGGTTTCGGAAACCTGCCCGTCTGCATCGCTAAAACACAATCATCGCTTTCCGACAAACCGGCTCTGCGCGCTGTGCCGAAAGGCTGGACGCTGACCGTTTCGGACGCGCATCTTTCGGCAGGAGCAGGCTTTGTCGTCGTCGTCGCCGGAACGATTTTGCTGATGCCCGGACTACCCGAAACATCGCAGGCGACGAAAATGGATGTGGACGACGACGGAAACATTACAGGATTAAGCTAAATAATCCACTTCAATACTTCTGCTTACAAGTTTCGATTTCGGCATTACGATTGCTTTTTAACCTTTAAAATGTTGACAAATTCAGCTACTTGCCCGGCGGCTGAAACCGCTGAGGGCGAGCATTTAATCGGAGAATTCATTGGCGACGCGGCGGGCGCGACGCTGATTGTCGTCGGCAGCGTTCACGGCAACGAAGCGGGCGGCACGATTGCGTTGCGAAAAATTTCGCAAAAGCTGGAAAATTTACGCGGAAACTTACGCGGCAGAGTTTATCTGATTGCCGGAAACACGCGCGCTCTGTTGCGCGGCGTGCGATTCATTGATTCGGATTTGAACCGGCATTGGACTGCCGAAAATCTGTCGAAAAATTCGACTGAAAGCGGCGAAAATTTTTCAAATAATAATCCACAAAAAAATGAAGACCGCGAGCAGCGCGAGCTTTTGGAAGTTTTTCAGCGAATTTTGAAAACGGCGGAAACCGAAGTTTTCGCGCTCGATTTGCACTCGACTTCGGCGATAGGTTTGCCGTTTGCGACGGTCGGCGACACGCTTCGCAATCGCCGGTTCGCGCAGAAGTTTCCCGTGACGATTCTGCTCGGAATCGAAGAACAACTTGATGGAACGATGCTTGAATATCTGAATAACGCGGGCGCGGTAACTTTCGGTTTTGAAGGCGGACAGCACGATTCGCCCGAAACGGCGGAAAACCACGAAGCATTAATATGGCTGGCACTGGTTAATTCGGGCATTTTGGCAGCCGCAGACGCGCCGGATTTGCAAATTCATCATCGAAATTTATCGAATGCGTCGGGCAAGCAGCAAATCGTCGAAGTTCGTTACCGGGAAGCCGTCAAACCCGAAGACGAATTTAAAATGAATCCGGGATTTAAAAATTTCGATGCGGTAAAACGCGGACAGATTTTAGCGAAAAACAAACGAGGCGTAATTCGAGCGGGCGAATCGGGCTTGCTTTTGATGCCGCTTTACCAAAAACAAGGCGAAGACGGTTTTTTCATCGGGCGTAAAGTCGCTTCTGTCTGGCTGCGGCTTTCGGCGATTTTGCGAGCGTTGAAAATCGGCGGTTTGATAAGAATTTTGCCGGGTGTCGCGCTCGATCCGACCGACGATGAAAGTTTGATCGTCAACACGCGCGTCGCCAAGTTTTTTCCGCTGCAAATTTTCCATCTTTTAGGTTTTCGTAAACGCCGCTGGCTCGGCGAACAATTAATTGTCAGCCGCCGTCGGCACGACGCGCAAAGTCCGTTTGAACGGCGAAGGAGGTAAAAGTTATGGGTGATAAAAAAGTTTCAAATCAAATTGACGAAGCGCAGATGCGCTCTTTTACGAAAGCCGTTTTGAGCGATTTGCAGGCGTTGGAGAAAATGCTCGCGGGCGGGCAGATGGAACAAAACGCGCTTCGTATCGGCGCGGAACAGGAGATATTTCTGGTTGATTCGGCGATGCATCCGGCACCGCTTGTGATGGAAATTCTGGAACACGCGAAGGACGAGCGTCTGACGACGGAAATCGGGCGTTTTAATATCGAAGCCAATTTGACGCCGCTGGATTTTTCGGGCGATTGTTTGAGCAAGCTCGAAAATGAACTGCACGAAGTTGTCGCGGTCGTCAAAAAATCGGCGCAAAATTTTGATGCCGATGCGGTTTTGTGCGGAATTTTGCCGACGATTCAGGAATCGGATTTAGTCGAAGCGAATCTCACGCCGAGTCCGCGCTACACGGAGATGAACCGCATTTTGACTGCGCTGCACGGCGGCGAAAGATTAATTCACATCAAAGGTCTGGACGAACTGCGACTGCATTTGAAAGATACTTTTATCGAGTTTTGCAACACGAGTTTTCAAGTTCATCTACAGGTCGGCATTAACGAATTTGTCAAATACTATAATTGGGCACAAGCCATTACCGCGCCGGTTTTAGCGGCGGCGGTCAATTCGCCGCTTCTTCTCGGTCATCGGCTCTGGCACGAAACCAGACTCGCGCTTTTTCAGCACGCGGTTGACGAACGCTCGCCGACGCATC
>CBDUBY010000269.1:0-4360 GCA_965365505.1 uncultured Pyrinomonadaceae bacterium
GAAGTTTTAGTCGCCCGAGAAATCGGTTGAACACTTCAGACGCGAAAAAGACGAGTCAAAAACGGCTCGTCTTTTTCGCGTCTGAAGTTGTAAACGGCGTATAAATAAATCGTTTCTGCTTAGTTTAAAGATTTAGCTGCTGCCGTAATTTGTCGCCCGATCTTACGCGTGGATCTGCTAAAAATTATTCTAATATCAGACGACGCAACTAGATTTGTGTCGAGTGTTTTATAAATCGCCGTGTCGTTCGAGCGTAAGAAAAAGTAATGGACATTTCATGTTTTTGTTAACTCGCCCTTCAACGAAGGCATCAAAATTGCTGACTTTCAAGCGGGTGAACAAATGATTGAAACCGGAACACTTTTACAAAATCGTTATCTGATTGAAAAACAAATCGGCGAAGGCGGAATGGGCGCGGTTTACCTGGCGATTGACCAGCGTTTCGGCAGCACAGTCGCTATCAAGGAAACATTTTTCAAAGACGACGAACTGGGCTTGGCGTTTGAACGCGAAGCGCATTTGCTCAACAGTCTACACCATCCGGTGTTGCCGCACGTTTCTGATTATTTCGCCGAAAACAACGGATATTTTCTCGTGATGCAGTTTATCGAGGGCGAGGACTTATTTGAAACCTTAAAGCGCGAAGGCGCATTTCCCGTCAAAGATGTGGTGCGTTGGACGGATCAATTGCTCGATGCGCTCGATTACCTGCACTCGCAGGAGCCACCGATAATTCACCGCGACATCAAACCGCAGAACTTGAAAATAACCGCGCGCGGCGAAGTTATCCTGCTTGATTTCGGGTTGGCAAAACTTAGCTCTGAAGATTCTTCGGGAATGAAAAGCATCTTCGGATATTCGCGAAAATATTCGCCGCTCGAACAAATTCAAGGCACGGGAACTGATGCGCGTTCGGATATTTTCGCTCTGGCGGCGACCGCTTATCATCTTTTGACCGGCAAACCGCCAATCGAAGTCATCGCCCGCGCTTCTGAAATCATTCACGGAAATTCTGACCCGCTGCGGCTGGCGAGTGAAATTAACGATAAAATCCCCGCGGGCGTGGCGAATGTTTTGACTTCAGCCTTGGCGCTGAATGCCGCCAAGCGTTTCGCTTCAGCAAAAGCGATGCGGATAGCTTTGGAACACTCTGTAATTGAAATTCCGCCTGATACGGAAAAGTTGCCGAACCCGATTCAAGTCGCTGATTCCGTTAATTTTGAAACTATTAATGCAGCGGAAATTGAAAATTTTACCGCGCTCGAAGCATTTGCCGCAGATGCCGCAAACGCTTCGCCTCTGGCGAATGAAATTAATGATTCACCCGCCATTGAAGTGCCGATTGCCAAGCCGGAAAACTTGGTCTCATCCAATGTTGTTCCGCAAAATGATTATCCGGAAGGTCTGACGACCAACGTAGTGACGCCTCCGACAGCTCCGCGGTATCGCGTTGCGGCTTTGGCATTTATATTGATTTGCAGTGTTTTCGGTGCTTTGTTTGTTATCGCGCGGATGAATTCGTCAAATGACTCAAATCAAGTTCCGACAGTTAAAACGGCGACGGAATCGAATTTCAACGCGGAACAACCGGCGATAATTAAAATCAAACCACCGGCAGAAATTATTGAAGCGACAGCAGTTTCGGAAAACACTGAACAGGCAAAAGTTAAAGTTAGTTCAGCCGAGAAAATTGTTGAGAAGAATGAGGTCGCTGAAAAGCCGACTAAAGAAGTCGAACCGGTAGAAAAGCCGAAGCCTGCGCCGCCTGCAATTTCTCGTTCGACGCCGCGTCGCAATCAACCGGCAGTCAGCGGGGAAACGCGCCCGCGTGTCGCGCATAACGAGCCGGTGCCGGACATCGAATCAATTTTTACCGGTCGTTCGTCTGCTGAACGCAACGAAATTCAGCAACGCCGCGAAGAACGCCGACGGCAGCGCGAAGAAATGAGCGATGAAGAATTGCGGGAAGACCGACGACAACGCCGAGAGCGGCGCAGGCAGCGCCAAAACAGAAACGCGATTCCGTTTTAAGTTTTGATTCAGCGAATGACTTTGATGTCGCGCTCGCTGAAAATCTTCCAGCCGCCGTTTGATTGCCGCCAGCGCAATTCCTGAACGACTTCGCCACTGCGCCGATTCGAAGCGTTTTGGATGTCATACTTTTTGCGAAAGCGCATAATCGCCGTGCGACCGCCGTCCTGAAAGATAATTTCCGGTTCGGCAGCGCGAATATCAATCGTTTTTGCCGCGGCAAACGCGCGGTTTTTCTCCTGCCGGACGGCATTTCTCGAAGCGTTGCGCGACAAATAAAAAGCCTTCAACTCAGGCATATAAAACGTCATTTGCGTTTCAATATCAAGCCGATTCGTTGCATCAATCCACTGATTTAACGCTAGTCGAAGCTCGTCGGCTTCATTATTGCTAGCACCGGCTGGCGGCACAACAGGAGTCGTTGTTTTTAAGCTGTCTGATTTGTCGTTCTGCGCGGCGGCTACTTGAGCGTTGTCGAAAATATCCCATTGCGCAATTTGATTGATTTTTTCATAGACGGTTTGAATCACGACCGGCTCAATCAATTCTTCGGCGGAAATGCGGCGCGTCACGCGCAAACCTTGACCATTGTCGAGCGGCGTAAAAGTAAACTTTAAATTATCATCGCTGCCGCCGCTCGAAGTGAAAGTCAAACTGCCGCGCTCAAAGCCGATGCGCGAGCGCACGAATTTTCCGTTTCCTTTACTCGCACTGCGCGTTACGCCGTCAGCGACGAATTCCACGCGCGCGGCGCGCGATGAACCGAGTGAAACACGATTGCCGCGACACTCAATCGCCAGCATATCGGGCGGCGTCAGGCGCACTGCCAAATCCATAAAAAACTGCTGCTGTTCGCTGTAGGGAACTCGGCTCGATGCGCCCTCGATAACGGAAAAGAGTTGGTCGCTGCGGTTAGCATCAATCCGGTAAACGCCGTTCAATGTCGAAAGACAATTGTTATGTGCGGGCTTTTCGCGCTTAGTTTGAGCGGCGGTTGTTCCGCAAAGACAGACAAATAAAATTGCAAAAAACGCCGTGACCCGATTGCTCATTCTTATCATTTCAACTCCATCCTAAAATCAATTTATATTTGAACCTGCGCCTTTGATGGTAATATCGCTCACCGAGTTTAACAAAAATATAAGGGCGAGAAAAAACTCGATGAGTTTGAATGAACAAAATATTCTGCAGACAATTTGGCGACAATGTTTGTTGATTATGTCCGTGAACTGAATAAAATTGAATTCGCCTGAAATTTATCAGCGAACAAAATCTTCGGGAACTCGTTAAAAATTAATTGGAAGCATTGCGATGAATTTTACAATCAGACGGTTGACCGAAGACGACTGGCTCGAATTTTCTCGAATTCGATTAACGGCACTGAAAACCGACCCGCAGGTTTTCGGTTCAAATTACGAACGAGAATCGAAAAATACCGAAGCCGATTGGCGCGCTCGTCTGGGCGCGAAAGACATCGCCGTATTTTTGATTTACGAAAACGACACCCCAATCGGGACAACCGGCGTTATGATTGACCGCGATGACCGGACGCAGAAAACCGCGCTGCTTTGGGGTTCGTGGCTCGCGCCCGATTTTCGCGGCAAAGGCTTGTCCGAATTGATGTATCAAACCAGAATCGAATGGGCAAAGCGGCAGCCGACCGTCGAGCGAATCATCGTTTCGCACCGCGCCTCGAATCTTTCATCAAAATACGCCAATCAAAAACACGGATTCGTTTTTACACACAAAGCCGCGAAAACCTGGACAGACGGCAAAAGCGAAGACGAAATCTTTTACGAACTGAAAATCAAATCATAAAAATTTTTCAGGCAACAAGTTTATGCGGTCGTCAGTTATTATCTGCAAAACCGCGAAAAAATCGAAGATTATTAAGCGCGGAGAAAAACGCAGCGCGATGATTTGCGCCGCCGGATAGAATCGCGCACCGACCCGCAGCGCATCCGCGAAAGACTGCTCGCCCGCCGTCGAAATAACGTCTAAATCAAAATGCTTCTTTTCCTCGCCGACGCGAGATTTCAACCGCCGCATCGTGCGCGGTCTGCGCCGCCGTTTGCCCAACCTCGACGTTGTGCGCGTGCCGGATGTCGGACTAACCGCGCAGCCCGACACGGAAGTTCTGAAATGGGCGACAAGCGAAAATCGAATCGTTCTGACGCACGATGTAACGACGACAAGCGAACACGCCTTTGACCGCGTAACAGACAATCTTCCGATGCCCGGCGTAATCGAAGTTTCGCAAGACGTTCCAATCGGCGAAGCCATCGAAGAACTCGTCCTCATCGCCGAATGCAGTCTGGAAAACGAATGG
>CBDUBY010000270.1:0-4343 GCA_965365505.1 uncultured Pyrinomonadaceae bacterium
GACATAACCTTGATACGCGAAATCAAAGTCTGGTGGTAGGAAATATCAATCGGGTCAACTTTTTGATAAAGCGCGCCGTCAATGCGAAACTTAACGCTTACGTCGCGGTCGCCGGCTTCGATGTGAATATCCGAAGCGCGTGATTCCATCGCGTTATAAACCACGGTGTCAACTAATTTGATAATCGGCGACATCTCCGAATCGTTCGCCAGCCTGTCCAAATCCAAAATCTCTTCACCCTGGTCTGTTTCTTTAACCAAAGAAATTTTGAAACCCGAAGCCGCCTCCTGCATCACGCGCTGCGTAGCGTCGCCTTTTCGCAGAATAACGTCAATCGCTCCGGCAGTTGCGACATAAGGCACAATGCGGACGTTCAAAACATTTTCGAGTTCGTCCAGAACTTCTAAATTCGTCGGGTCTGCCATTCCGACGTGCAGATTTCTGCCTTCTTTTTTGAGCGGCACAAATAAGTTGCGAAGCATCAGGTCAACCGGAATTCCGGCAAGCTGCTGGTAATCAATCGGCGATTGTTTATCCGGCGGCAGCAAATCAATATACGGCAGCCGGTAACGACGCGCCAATGCCTTAGCTTCGATGACTTCCGGCGGTTCATTGTCTAAAAAATTTGTAGCAACAGTCGGCGGTAAAGTCGCAGTTGTCACTGAGTTCCCGTTAGTTTGATTGTCCATAATTAAATTCGTTAGTTGTTCGTCACCGGGCATTCGTTGTTCGATTATTTACCTTTTCCGCTGAACGGTCCCGACGAAATAGTTTGAATAATCGGCAGATAAATCGCCAGCAGAATCGTGATGACGATGCCCGCCATAAAAACCAAAATCACCGGCTCAAGCAAAGTCGTGAGTTGTTCGAGTTTGACTTCCGATTCGGCATCGTAAAAGTTCGCTACTTCGTCGAGCATCTCGCGCAGACTGCCGGATTTTTCGCCGATGCCAATCATATCAATCGCAAGTTCGGGCAGCCAGTTCGCTTTTTCCAGCGATTCGGTGAAAAGTCTTCCTTCACGAATCAGCGGCAAAACGGCTTGGCTGCGACGGCGCAATTCCATATTCGTGATTGACTGCGAAGCGATGTCCCAGGCATCGGGAACGGTGATGCCGCCCGATAAAAGCGTTGACAGTGAACGCGCCAACTGCGTCGTCGTCATCTGCTTGATTAACACGCCGACAATCGGTAGTTTGAGTAAAAACTTTCCAAGCAGAAGTTTCCCGTTCGGCGTTCTGAGCCAAACGACGAGCGAGAAAATCAAGACCAAAAAAAGCGGCAAAAGCCACCAAATATTGTTGGCGACGGTCGAGGAAACGCCCAGCACGATGACCGTCACGAGCGGCAAACCTTGATTCGCGCTCAGACCTTTGAACAAATCCGACATTCGCGGCACGATGTAGAGCGTCAGAAACGCGACCATAAACATCGCCGCCGCGAGCAGAAATGCCGGATAAGCGAGCGCGCCGCGCAGTTTGCGCGAAACGGCGACGCTGCGTTTCAAATAATCTACAAATCGCGCCAGTACGTCGTCGAGCGCGCCGGATTTTTCGCCAGCCAAAAGCGATGCCGTATAAATTTTCGGAAACATCCCTTGCGACTCGAAAGCGTCGGAAAGCGGAACGCCGCTTTTGATTTTTTCTTCGACATCCGTCAGAACCGCGCGCAAGGTCGAAGAACCCGAACGATTTTTCAGCAAATTGATTGACTGCAAAACCGGAATTCCGGCGCGCAGCAAGGCGGAAAGCTGTTGATTGAACAATAAAAAATCGCCCGCTTTGACGCGCCCTTTTTTTCCCGCGCCGCCGGGCAACATCGCCGACAAACCTTTGTCGGCGTTTGAAACGGCGAACACGCGAAAGCCTTCGCTTTCCAGACGCGATTTCGCTTCGCCCGCAGCAGTCGCTTCGATAACGCGCGTTAAGACTTCGCCCGAAGGCGTTCCCAGACGACAGATAAATTCAGCCATAATTCGGTTTCGGGTTTTGGATTTTGGATTAGTCTATTCAAATCCAAAATCGCCAATTGAAATTATATCACGCCCTTTGCTATCAAAGGTTGCAAACATCCTCAAGTATTGGATTCTCAATAATTTGATTGGCTTGAAATCTGCAATTTATTTTCAAGAATCTAATTGCCCTAAAACAACGAATGTCATCTAGTGAACATCAAAAAAATATCTTGCGGAAAAGTAATACATTTTTTAGAATATAAAAAACTAAACGGAGAAATTTGGCTGTGAAAAATTTTCGATTTATCAGCCGCTCGTGCCTCGCGCATCAGTGGATTTTCTTGACCTTTATGCTTCTTCTGTGCGCGTCGTCTGTCTCAGCTCAAATGCCTGAACCGACCGTACCGCCCGAAGAAATTGAAGAGGAAAAGGCAATTAGGGTCAAGACCGATTTGGTCACGCTCACGCTCACCGTTACCGACCTTTACGGACGACTTGTTTCCGGTTTGCCGAAAGGCGCATTTACGATTTTTGACAACAATCAGGAACAGGAAATTACTTTTTTCTCGGATGCCGACGCGCCCGCTTCAATCGGAATTTTGTTCGATGTTTCCGATTCGATGAACGGCGAGAAAATCATCAAAGCCAGAAAAGCTCTCGAACGATTCATTAACACGAGCCATCCGCAGGACGAATACTTTTTGATTGCTTTTAACAGCCGCGCTCAACTGCTGCTCGACCGAACGCGCGACGGCGACGCCGTTTTGCAGAAATTGACATTGGTTCAACCGAAAAGCAACACCGCGCTTTACGATGCCTGTTATCTCGGCACGGAACGAGTGACGCGCGGAACGCGCCAGAAAAAAGCGATGCTGATTATCAGCGATGGGCAGGACAATGCTTCGCGCTATAATTTCGGCGAAGTGCGCCGCTTGTTGAAAGAATCGGATGTGACAGTTTATGCCGTCGGTATTATGGATCCGTCCGATGCCGGAAGTATGACGGGAATGCAGGGTCAGGCATTTCTCGACGAACTGACGAGCGTTACCGGCGGGAAATCTTTTTACCCGCAGACTGATGTCGAAATGGACGAAATTTTCGAGCGCATCGCTATCGAACTGCGCCACCAATACTCAATCGGATTCACGCCGAAGAATTTCACGCCCGACGGCAAATGGCACAAAGTCAAAGTTAAGGTCAAACCTCCGCGCGGGCTTTCGCGTCTAACAGTTCGCACACGCGAAGGCTATTACGCCTCGCCGAACGGAAATTAAATTACACGAATTAGGCGTTTGAAGATGAAGAAAAAAAATACCGGCATTTTACTGTTCGCGCTCTGTTTTACTCTGACCGTCGCTTTTTATAATTTTTCGGCGTCGGCGCAGTCCGACCAAAACACGAACCGACCGCGCCAGGCTGCGTCGCCGACCGTCGCGCCGAAAACCGTGACGACGATTGCGCCTTCGCCGACACCGACAATTGCCGTGCTGCCGACACCCGAAGAAGACGAAGTTATCAGAATCGAAACCGAACTCGTCAACCTGAATGTCCGTGTTGTTGACCGCAATAATCGTTCGATTGGAACGCTGCGGCAGGAAGATTTCAAAATCTTCGAAGACGGCGTTCCGCAGCCGATTGAATTTTTCACCAAATCCGAAGTTCCGACTAACTATTCGCTGGTGATTGATAATTCCGGTTCGCTCGCCAGCCAACTCGAAAAAGTTATTGAAGCCAGCAAAATTATTGTCGGCACTAATCGCCCAGATGATGAAACAAGCGTCATTCGTTTCGTTAGTTCGGACAACATCGAGATTTTGCAGGATTTCACTTCAAATAAAGCGGATTTGGAAGATGCGCTTGACGGAATGTTCAAAGAAGGCGGGCAGACGGCAATTATTGATGCTGTTTATCTGGCGGCGGAAAAAGTCAACGAATACGAAAAAACACGCAATTCGAACGACCGCAAGCGCCGTGCATTAATTGTGGTTTCGGATGGCGAAGACCGCGATTCCTTCTACAAGGAAAAACAGCTTTTTGAATTGCTCAAAGAAATTGACGTGCAGATTTACACCATCGGATTCGTCGGTGATCTGGAAAAAGAAGGCGGTTTTATCAGCAAAAGTCCGCAAGGCAAGGCAAAAGCACTGCTCGAAAGATTTGCGACCGAAACCGGCGGAAAATCTTATTTTCCTAATAACTTGAGTGAGCTTAATGCTATTGCCGCCGACATTTCCCGCGAGCTTCGCACGCAGTATTCAATCGGCTATGCTCCGACGAACGATAAAAAAGACGGCAGTTTCCGCAACATTAAAGTCGCAGTTTCCGACGGACCGAACAAACAAAAACGCATCGCCGTCACGCGCAACGGCAGAACCGCTGACAACGACCG
>CBDUBY010000271.1:0-4339 GCA_965365505.1 uncultured Pyrinomonadaceae bacterium
TTTATTATTACCAATGTCGGCAAGCATAAATTTTTCACGCGCAAAGGCGATAACATTTACGTAATCGTGCCGATCACCGTGCCGGAAGCCGCATTGGGAGCGAAAATTGAAGTGCCGACGGTTGAGGGCAAAGCGCAGTTGAAGATTCCGGCGGGAACGGAATCGGGACAAAAATTTCGTCTGCGTGAACGCGGTTTTCCGAGTTTGAGAAATCCGAATCTGCGCGGCGACCAGTTTATCGAAGTAAAAATCTCTCTGCCGCGCGTGATCAGCGAAGAAACAAAAGAGATTTTAAAGAATTTTGAAAAAGCAAATTCAGAAAATCCGCGTCGGGCAATGGGACTTGAATAAGTTTAGAAAGAAAATTTTTAACCATTTCAGATTTTCAGACTTATGAAAAAGAAGATAAAAACATATACAATCAGCGCGGTTGCGGAACTCTTTGAGATTCATCCGCAAACGCTCAGGCTGTATGAGCGTGAAGGACTGCTGAAACCTTCGCGTTCGGAAGGCAACACGCGCCTTTACGAAGATTCCGATATTGAGCGGTTGGAAATAATACTGTCTTTGACGCGAGATTTAGGTGTAAATCTCGCGGGTGTTGAAATCATTCTTAATATGCGCGAAAAAATGGACAAAATGCAGAAAGAATTTGAACGTTTTTTTGAATATCTGCAATCTCACGCCAACGAATTTTCAAACAAAAGTGAATTATTTTCCGACACGGAAGCCTTGATTCCGATCTCACGTTTAACCGTCAAAAAATCCATACATTTTCACGACAGTGAAGATAATTAATTTTCCCGCATCGGCTTCCACTTTCACTTTCTTCTTTACATTTTAAGTAATTTAAGTAAAAATATCACGTTAAAAAAATCCCAATCCAAAAACATTCAGGAGAAGTTAAATGAAAAATCTATACGGAAGGCTTATGCTTTCTATTGCCGTCTGCTTGATTTTATGCGGCATCTTTGCTTTGACGAGTTTTGCCCAAGACCTCGATGACGTAACAATTAGCGGCAGAATCGCTGATTCGAATAATGCGCCGATTGTCGGCGCGACAATTACCGCAACCGAGATTGGAACCGGCGTTGAGCGCACCGTCATTGCCAACGACGAAGGGCGATATAAAATTATCGAGCTTCAGCCCGGCACTTATAAAGTCAAAGCCTCGGCAAACGGTTTCGGAGCAAGGGAAAAGATTAATCTTCAAACGGTTTCCGGTCAAAGCGTTCAGCTTGACTTTGCGCTCGCGCCCGCCGATGTCGTCGCAGAACAAGTTGTTACTATCGAAGAGGACGCGGCGGCGGTTGACATCACTCGAACAGTCGTCGGCGGAACGGTTACACAAAGAGAAATCGAAGAACTGCCGAATTTGAACCGCGCTCCGCTCGATTTTGTCTTCACGCTCGGCGGAGTTGCCGAAGAACCGCTCTCCGTGCGCGACGCGGCGGAAGATCGCGCCTTCGGTACCAGTACGAATGGCGACCCGCGACCCGCGCCTTTAGAATCAGGGATTTTTTCACTCTCCGGCGGAGCGGCTTATTCCAATAATATTACGATTGACGGATTGGACAACAATGATGACCGTCTGGCGCAGGAACGGTTTCAGCCGTCAATTGATGCCATTGCCGAAGTTCAGGTTATCACCAATCAATTTTCGGCGGAATACGGACGGGCTTCCGGCGGGCGTGTCAACATCAGAACGCGCGGCGGCTCGAAAAAATTTCGCGGACGCGCCTTTTTTTATTACCGCGACAGCGATTTTAATGCCAATACATATAACAATAACCGGCGAGGATTAGACCGATTGCCCTTTGAAGAATATAATCCGGGCGGCACGTTCAGCGGTCCGATTCCGTTCGGTTATTTTAAAAACAAAACATTCTTTTTCAGCAGTTACGAGTACGATAATTTTCAGGACACGACATTGATTGACACGATTGTACCGGTTGATCAAAATCCCAATTTCGCGCTTCCGATCTCAAGCGGCGGCAATCAGCGGCTCGAATCAATTCGCAACATACCTGCTTCCGCCGGTTTTGCGCCCGCACTGGTTTCCTCGTTCGTGCAGACGCTGCCGACGCCTTCAGTCAGCCACACTTTCTCGCAAAGATTCGACCATAATTTTACCGACACTCACAATTCGACTTTCGTTTTTGAATACGGCAACAGCCGCAATCAGCGGCAGTTTCGCAGTGCGCTGAACCGTCTGGAAGAAGCTGTGATTGCACCGTCGCGCAACACTTACGCGCTTAAATTCATTGACAATTTTGTTATCAGCTCCAAAACGGTCAATCAATTCAGGTTTCAATTTTCTAAGTTCACGCCGAAAGTCGCGGCGGCAAATCCGCTCGATCCGGTCGTGCTGGTTTCGCTTAACGACAATACTTCGCTGCCGTCTTCGGATCAGCGCAACGGAACGCTTATTGCCGGAAATTCGACGGCGACATCGAATTTTAATTTTCCCGGCACACGGCGCGAAAATCGTTTCCAATTTCAAGATACACTGTCCGTAATTGCAGGCACTCATTCATTAAAATTCGGCGGCGACGTGCAGAGAATTGATTCGGCATTTTCCGACACGAGAGACGCGACCGGCACATTTAATTTCGTTTCCGTGCGGAGTTTTCTCGACAATCGGGTTTCGCAATTTCGCCGCAATTTCGGACAATCTACCACGACTAAAAATACCTATTACGGACTTTTCGTGCAGGACGAATGGCGTTACAAACCAAATCTGACGCTGAGTTTCGGTTTGCGTTACGAAGCCGAAACGATTCTTGACGACAAAAATAACATCGGTCCGCGGGCGGCTCTTGCTTATTCGCCGTTCAAAAATAATAAAACCGTTATTCGCGTCGGCGGCGGACTTTTTTATAATCGCGTTTTGCTCAGAACATTCGATGATTCAAATTTAACGGAAAGCCGACAAAGCTACAATTCGGGAAATCTTCCCGGTCCGAACAACTTTAATACCGACGAATGTTACGCATTAAATATGGCGACGACGGCAAGTTACAACTCGGCAAAATGCGTATTTTTGCGGCAGGTTCGGTTTCCGAATGTTTTGACCGCCGAAGACTTACGGCGGATCGAAATGACGCTTCCCGTCGGTTCAAACGGTGTGCGTCCGACCGGATTTTCAACCTTCGGCGATTTGCGCCGGATTGATCCTAATATCGAAATTCCCGAAAGTTATCAATTTAACGTCGGCTTTGAACGGGAAATTATCAAAAGTGTCGTCTTTGAAGCGAATTACACATTTAACAAAACAGTTAAATTGTTCCGTGAAGTCAACATCAACGGTTATCGGCTGCCCTCAGGTTTTAGAGATTTCAACGACTATTTAATCCGAGGCAACACGAATTCGAGTTTTGTATTCTTTAACGGCGCACCGGCTGATGCGGCAGTGGCAGCAAGCGGCGGAATTACGCGCGTTAATCTTAATACTTCCAGCACTTCGACTGCCGCCAATTCAGCCATCGGCGTTGCCCGCGCTCAACTGCTCGCGCAGCTCGGTCGCGGCATTGACAACAACATTAACGGCGACATAAATCAGGTCGGTTCAATTGGCAATAGCCGCTACAACGGTTTGACACTCGAACTCAGAAAGCGGTTTCGCCAGTTCGGTTACGGTTTCGGCGGCTCTTTTCGTGCCGCTTACACGCTTTCAAAACTCGAAGACGATGGACTTAATAACACGACCAACGCGCAAATCGAAGGTGATTTCACCAACGAATATTCACTTGGCAGACAAGATCGCCGTCATCGTTTCGCCTTTTCCGGCACGTTCGATATGCCGAAATGGTTACTCGGGCTGCGTCTGTCGCCGATTCTGCGTTTGGGTTCGAGTTCGCGCTTCGATTTGGGCAACGGCGGAGTTGACCGTAATTTGAGCGATAACAGCAATGACCGTCCGAATTTTTCGGGCAATCTCGACGACATTCGCTATCGTGAGCCGGGCGATCCGATTCCGACAAACTTAATCAGCCAATTTACGCTCGCGCCAATTGGCAGCGCGGGAAATCTACAGAGAAATGCCGGACGAGGACCGCGGCAATTCATCTTCGATTTAAACGTCAGCCGCGAAATTCGCTTCGGCGAACGCTTTCGCCTGCGTCCGAATGCCGAGTTCGGAAATATTTTAAATGCCCGCGTTTTTACTTTCGGCTCGGAATTTATTGACTTTGGTGATGCCGCCAACAACAGCGAATTTCTAATTCCGACGCGAACTTTGCGCCCACGTCAAATTCGACTCGGATTAAGATTTGATTTCTGAAACATTGATCGAGCTAAATAAAATGGTAATGTTTCAAAATTGAAGAAATGCTTTGAT
>CBDUBY010000272.1:0-4311 GCA_965365505.1 uncultured Pyrinomonadaceae bacterium
CGAACAAAACCGCCCTGGCGATTTTGCCCGGATTATGTTCGGCGACAAAATCGTAAAGCTCGCCAAAATCCAATCGAAAAGAAGCGTCCAGAATATCGGCGCGGTTCGCGTGCGCGAGATTTCGCGCCTTGCCGCGCCGGATTGCGGCGATGCGCTTGCCTTCGATAAAGACGTTGGAATTGTCAACATAGACGTATTCAGCCATTTTAATTTTGGGGGAAATCTTCCGCCTGCGTGACGCGCTCGGCTTGTCGGAAATGCCGCCGCTCGTGTTCGACGATGATGCGAAAGCCGTCGGATAATTTGTAGGTCATCAATTTCATAAACGGCGAAGTGACTTTTGTTCGCTGCCAATCCGCCGCTTCGGTGCTTTTGACGCGCTCGATGACTTCCGATTGATGCGCGGCGAACTGTTCGATAATTTTCGCGTCCACATCGCTCGGCGGCACAATCGCCTTTGACGGTGCTTTAAATTTTCGCTCGTCTTTTTTCAAAGAATTTACCAGCAGATTTCCGAAAAACGAGCTGAGCGGCGAATACTTTTCCAAAAAAGAATGTTGGCGCGTTCCGTCAGCGATTTTTTCGAGTTCGGGAAAAAACAGCGCATTGGTTTTTATCAAATGCTCGAAACACTGCCCGACGCTCCAACCGCTCGCCGAAGGTTTCCAGTTGATTTGTTCCGCCGAAAGATAGCCGAAAGTTTTTCCGGTGTCGGCGGCAATCGCTTCCGCATCTTCGATGAATTTTGCAAGTTCTTGTTTCATAATTGGGTTAAAGCGATTGGAGATTTTTTTGGCAAGCGACAACTCTCAGTCAAGTTTAGCGTCCCGAAAAATTCCCGTCACGACGTTCGATGAAAGATTGAACGCCTTCGCGCGCGTCTTCGGTGCTGAACAATTTCAAAATTTGCGGCGTTAAATCCTGCACCGCCGCATTGAAACCTTCCGACTGCATTTTTCTCGCCGATTCAATCGTCGCTCTTACACCCAAAGGTGCTTGCCGCGCAATTGTTTCGGCGATTTCAATTGCTTTGTCGAGTTGTTTGCCGTGTTCGACAATTTCCTGCACAAGTCCAATTCTTAACGCTTCGTTCGCGTCAAATTCGTCGCCCGTCAGCAGCCAGCGCATCGCGTTTCCCCAACCCGCAGCTTCGGGAAATCTCAAAGTCGCGCCGCCGAACGGAAAAATCCCGCGCTTAATTTCAATCTGCGCGAACGTCGCGTTTTCCGATGCGACGCGCACATCCATCGCCAATAAAAGTTCGATTCCGATAGTCAAACATTTTCCGTGAACGGCGGCGACGACAGGCTTCGTGCGTAATTTATTCGCATCCAAACCGAGCGGGTCAATTCGACTGTTTTTGTCGTCAAGATTTTCACCTGCCGCAATCGTCGGCGCGACGTTCGCCAAATCTAGTCCCGCCGTGAACATCTCGCCGTGCGCGAACAAAACGCCGCAGCGCACATCTTCGGTTTCCTCAAGCCGCTCAAACGCCGCCGTCAATTCGTTGAGCATCTGCCGGTCAAATGCGTTGCGCTTCGCCGGACGGTTTAAGCCGATAAAAAGAATATGCCCGCGTTGTTCGATTGAAATTTTCGATTCTTCCGTTCGTGTCATAAAGTTGTTTTAATTTGCGTTCCTTTGCGCTGACCTTTGCGTCCTTTGCGGTAAAAATCTCTTAACCGCAAAGGGCGCGAAGAAATCTTAAAGATTATTTACTACGCGGCGGATTCCGTTTTTCAAATGGGCGACGTTGAAGTTTATCAGTAGTCCGAGTTTGCAGCCGGAAAGTTTTAGATAAGTCAAAACTTGCGCCAGATAAACTTCATTGATTGCTTCGACCGATTTGATTTCACTAATCAATTTGTTTTCGACCATCAAGTCAACTCGATAACCGCATTCGAGTTTGACCGTTTCATAAATTAGCGGCAAAGGCTTCTCCTTTTCGACTCGCAAACCCGCTGCTCGAAGTTCATAGAAGAGGCATTCCTTATATGAATTTTCGAGCAATCCCGCGCCCAGTGTCGTGTGAACTTTCAGGGCGCGGTTGATGATTAAATTGGAGAGCGAGTTTTCGTCCATAAATTTTTTAACCGCAAAGGACGCGAAGGTTAGCCGCAAAGAAACGCAAAGGAAAAGTATTTAAAAATCTTCGCGCCCTTTGCGCCTACCTTTGTGTTCCTTTGCGGTTAAATCTTCTCTAATTCCTAAGCGGCTTACCCGTTTTCAACATTCCCGCAATCCGTTCCTGCGTTTTCCGCTCGCCGCACAAAGACAAAAATGCCTCGCGCTCTAAATCCAATAAATATCTTTCCGACACAAACGAGCGATGATTCAAATCGCCGCCGCTCATAATCTTCGCCAGCTTTGTGCCGATTAAATGGTCGTGGTCAGAGATGAAACCGCCGCTTCGCATCATATGCAAAGCAAGTTTAATCGCCGCTTGCGCCTGCGCGCCCAATGCTAAAATGTCGGTGCGCTCGACCGGCGCGACGTAGCCTGTTGATGCCAGAGCCAAAACGTCAGCTTTCGCGTCGGCGATTAGACGGTCGCCGTTCATCGAAATCGAATCGAACGGGCGCAGAATTCCCCAACTTTTCGCTTCCTGCGCTGAGGTTGCGACTTTGCCCATTGCAATCGTTTCAAAAGTCTTTTTCAAAAACGCGAGCGGGTCAGCGTCCGGCGTATTTTTCGCCGCGTCCATCGCCCGCATCGTCAATTCCTTCGTACCGCCGCCCGCCGGAATCAAACCGACTCCGACTTCGACCAAGCCGATATAAGTTTCGCCTGCCGCGCGAACGCGGTTGCCGTGCATCGCAATTTCACAGCCGCCGCCAAGCGTCAATCCGTAAGGCGCAGTGACGACCGGTTTTGACGAATATCTGAGACGCATCACGGCGTTTTGCAATTGGCGAATCATCAAATTGATGTCGTCCCATTCTTCTTCCTGCGCGGCTAAAAGCAAAAGCATAATATTCGCGCCCGCCGAAAAATTTCCGCCTTGATTTCCGACGACCAAACCGACGTGGTTTTTCTCGGTTTCGTCAATCGCAAAGTTCATCATCTGCACGGTGTCGCCGCCGATGGAATTCATTTTTGAATGAAACTCCAGACAAACCACGCCGTCGCCGATGTCAATCAAAGACGCGCCTGCGTTTTTCTTAATAACGCCAGTGCGGTCTTTGACCGATTTCAAAAAGATTACGCCTTGTTGGTCAGCGATTTCTTTGTAACCGCCGTTTACCAAATCGTAAAAGCTGCGTGTGCCGTTTTCGTATTTGTAGAAAGTTTCCGCGCCCGACTCCAACATCTTCTCAACATTCGCCGGAATCGCCTGACCTTCGGCTTTCATTCGCTCGACCGATTCACGAACGCCGATTGCGTCCCACGTTTCAAAAACGCCGATTTCCCAACCGAAACCCCACTTTATCGCGTTGTCAATTTCCACAATCGTGTCGGCAATTTCGGGAATTCGATTCGCCGCGTAACGCGAAATGCGCGAAGTCGTTTTCCACAAAAATTCGCCGACATTATCTTTACCCCAAACCAGAGTTTTAATTCGTTTCGGCAAATCTTCAATCTGTTTCGCCGCGTCGAGCGAAGGGAATTTTGTTTTCGTCTGCGGCTTATATTCAAAAGTTTCAAGGTCGAGTTCGAGAATCTCGCGCTTGCCCGTCGCGTCTTTCGATTTTTTGAAAAATCCGCCGTTCGTTTTGTCGCCGAGAATCTTTTTCTCCATCAAAGTTTTTATCAATTCAGGAGTTTGAAAAACTTCACGGTCTTCGTCATCTGGAATCGCCGGATAAAGATTGCCGACGACGTGCGCCGTCACATCTAAGCCGACTAAATCAGAAGTTCGGAACGTCGCGCTCGAAGCATGTCCGATTGCTTTGCCCGTTATCTGGTCAACTTCGGTCGGCGTTAATCCCATCTCAATCATCTCTTTAATTGATGCCATCATCGAGAAAACGCCGATGCGGTTGGCGATAAAATTTGGTCGGTCTTTCGCCGGAACAACGCCTTTGCCTAATCGCTCATTCAAAAATCCCGACACGGCGCAGGCGACTTCGCCGCTCGTGTTTTTCGTCGGAATGACTTCAACGAGCTTCATATAACGCGGCGGATTGAAAAAGTGTATGCCCAAGAAATTCTTCTTGAAATCGTCGGAAAACGGCTCGGCGATTGATTCAATCGGAATGCCGCTTGTGTTCGACGCGATGACCGCGCCCGGTTTCATATTTTTCTCGACTTCGGCAAAAAGTTTGTGTTTGATGTCGAGATTTTCAACGACCGCTTCGATGACGAAATCGC
>CBDUBY010000273.1:0-4311 GCA_965365505.1 uncultured Pyrinomonadaceae bacterium
GTCCTGGGGAACGATGATTGAAGAAGGACGCGGTTTTGATATTCTCTACAACGCGCCGCACGTTTTATTTTTTCCCGCGCTGGCGATTGCCCTGACGGTTCTGGCGTTTAATTTTCTCGGCGACGGTTTGCGCGAATACTTAGACCCGAAACAGCGTAGCCGATAAAGATGACCGCCGTAACAATCGAAAATCTTTCTAAAACTTATCCGCCAGCTTTTCCGCGACTAAAAAAACTGCTGCATCTGGAAATTAAACCGCCGGTTGAAGCCTTGAAAAATGTTTCGCTGGAAATCGGCAGCGGCGAAATTTTCGGACTCATCGGCAGAAACGGCGCGGGCAAAACGACTTTGACGAAAATCATCGCCACACTCGTTCAACCAACGAGCGGCAGCGTAACGGTAAAGAGTTTTAATTCAGTTCGAGATGAAGTCAGGGTGCGTTCGTTTGTCGGTTTGGCGACCGCCGAAGAAAGAAGTTTTTACTGGCGGCTAACGGCGGAACAAAATCTCCTATTTTTCGCCCGTCTTTACGGAATGAAGGACGCAGCGGCGCGGGCGCGAATCGCTGAACTTTTTGAACAGTTGGATTTAGCTGATTTAGCTAAACGGCGATTCTCCGAACTCTCGACCGGCAACAAGCAGCGGCTGGCGATTGCGCGGGCGATTCTGCCGAAACCGCCGATTCTGCTGCTCGATGAGCCAACGCGCTCGCTCGACCCGCTTGCCGCCGCCGATATGCGCGAATTGATTTTATCTTTTACGGACGTTTCGATTCTGTTGACTTCGCACAATCTTTCCGAAGTCGAAGAACTTTGCAACCGCGTGGCAATTATCTCGAACGGCGAAATCCGCGCCGTTGATACGCCGACCAATTTGCGCCGCCAAACCATTCAAACTCAACGAGTGAAAATCACGTTAGCCGGAATTTCCGAAAATGCTTTGCGGGGAAGATTTTCCGACCTGCAAAATTTCATTATCGAAAATTCCGCCGAAACCACTTCCATCAGTTTCGAGCGTGAGCCTGATGACGAACTTTTAGGCAAAACGATTACAATGCTCACGACGAACGGCGCGAAAATCACCGATGTCGAAACCGAAAATCCGACGCTGCTCGACGTTTTGGAGAGTTACGAATGAAGTATAAAATCTTCCCGCTCGGCGACCACGCTTTGACCGTAGAGTTTGGCAATGAGATTTCTGCCGCATTGAACGATCATGTTTTGAGATTGGCTCGTTTTCTCGAAAAAAATAATTTTTCCGGCTTCGTCGAAATCGTTCCGGCTTACGCCTCATTAACTGTTTTTTACGATGTTTCGACGATCAGAAAACACTTTTCCGAATTTCCGACGGCATTTGCGGCGGTGAAAAACTTTACGGAAACCGCTTTGGAAAATTTATATAACTTTGCGGAAACCGAACCGCGTTTAATCAAAATCCCCATCTGTTTCGATGCGCAATACGCGCTCGATTTAGAATTCGTCGCATCACGCAATCATCTTTCAACCAATAACGTCATCGAAATTTTTCTCTCGAAAGATTATCGAGTTTATATGCTCGGATTTCTGCCCGGATTTTCTTATATGGGCGAAGTTGATGAACGAATCGCCGCGCCGCGCAAAGCTACTCCGCGCGTCAAAGTTCCAAAAGGCAGCGTCGGAATCGCCGGACGGCAAACCGGAATTTATTCTCTGGAATCTCCGGGCGGCTGGCAGATTATCGGTCGCACGACCGTCGAAATGTTCACGCCCGAAGAAAAATCGCCGACCTTTTTACAGGCGGGCGATTCGGTCAGGTTTTACAAATCCGAGTTTTGATTTTTTATGAAGACGATTGATCGAAATTCACCTTGTTGTAAATATCTTCCATCGTGAGCGCGCATTCAATCGAACCGAGTTTGAATGTAGTTTTATCGCCGATAAAATCCATTAAAATCCAACTGCCGTCTTTTTGTTTTGAGTAACGGGTGATTTGTTTCGCGTCCTGTGAAACGAGCAGATATTCTTCAAAAGACTCGATTGTTCGATATTGTTCAAATTTCGCTCCCTTGTCGTAATCGGCGGTTGACGGTGAAAGAACCTCGATAATTAAAACGGGATTCAGAATGTTATCGAGGCTTTTATATTTTTTGATTTCCGGCTCGCCGCAGATGACCATTACATCGGGATAAGTGTATATGCCCTCTTTTTCAATATAAAGGCGCATATCGTTTTGATAAACTTTGCACGGTCGCTTTTTTAATTGGTTGTATAGTTCGCCATATATATTTCCGGCGATATTATTGTGTCTTTCGCTCGCGCCCGCCATTTGAAAAATCTCGCCGTCGAAATATTCGTGCTTAACGGGTGAAACTTCTTCCATCGTTAAATAATCTTCTTCCGAGATATATTGTCTTTTCGACAATGCGGTCATAGTAAAATCAATTTATACCAAATCTCAAGTCAATTCAACCGTTTCGCCATAGGTTGGAACGCGGACGTTCCAGCCGAATCGTTCGCGGATGTGTCCAGCCATCGCTGCGGCGGCATCGGGTTCGCCGTGCGTGGTAAAAACGGTTTGCGGCGTGTTCTGCAATCCTTCGAGCCAGCGCAGAACGGCTTTCCAATCGGCGTGGGCGGAAAAACCTTCGATGCGTTCGACGCGGCAACGAACGGGAATCCATTCCTTGAAAATTTTCACTTCCCTATCGCCGTCCAAAATTCTTCTGCCCGTTGTTCCGGCGGCTTGGTAGCCGACGAAAACGAGCGTCGCGTTTTCGTCGGGCAAAACTCTCATCGCGTGGTGCATCACGCGCCCGCCGGTCATCATTCCCGACGCGGAAATTATAATTCTCGTTCCCTTTTCATTATTCAATTTGATTGATTCGTCGCGGCTCGAAGTGGTCTGCATCGAACCCGTTCGCAGCGGATGGCGTTTGCCCGCCAAAATGCTGGCGTATTCTTCGTCGTGTTCTTCGGAAAAGCGATTATAGACCTGCGTCGCCTGCGCCGCCATCGGCGAATCAACGCGGACGGGCAGCACGGGAATTCTTTTCGCATCTTCGAGTTCACGAATCAAATATAAAATCTCCTGTGTTCGCCCAATGGCAAACGCCGGAATCAAAATCGGGGCATTGCGTTTCGCGGCTTCGTTTATCAACTCAGCCATCTGGTCTTCGCTCGAAACGTCGCCGTGCAAACGGTTGCCGTAAGTTGATTCGACCATCACGTAATCAGCCAGGACAGGCGCGGTCGGGTCTTTCACAATCGGCTGGTCGTAATGTCCTAAATCGCCGGAAAATAGAAATTTTATGCTGTCACCGTTCGCCCGCGCTTTTTCCAATTCAACTAAAACAAGACTCGCGCCCAAAATATGTCCGGCGACATTAAAACTCGCTTTGAAGCCGTCGGTGATTTCAATCGGATTGCCGTCATTCGGAATCGGCACAAGTAATTTCAAAGCGGCATTCGCGTCTGTTTCATCATAAAGCGGCAGCGCGGGCGCGTGGCGCGTCAGGTTTTTGCGATTGCGATAATCGGCTTCTTCTTCCTGCAATCTGCCCGAATCAGGCAGCAGAATTTTCAGCAAATCGCACGTTGCCCGCGAGGTGAAAACCTTTCCCTTAAAACCCAACTTGACCAGACGCGGCAAATAACCCGTGTGGTCAATGTGCGCGTGCGTGATAATCACCGCGTCAATTTCCTTCGGATTAAACGGCGGCTCTTGCCAATTTCGTTCGCGCAGTTCTTTCAATCCTTGAAAAAGTCCGCAGTCAACCAAAACTTTTTTGCCGTTGTGTTCCAAAAGATATTTTGAACCCGTTACCGTTCCGACACCGCCGTAAAATGAAATTGTCGCCATTTGTTCCTCCGATTTTTTTGATTAGCCGAATTGAAATTTGTTTATTAACATTGCTGTTGATGTTGTTTCAGAATGAAAAAATACGCCAGCGGCGCGGAAAATACAAATCGGTATTTTTGAAATCTGAATTTATAAAGTTCAGTTTGTGCTTTTGCGCGATTGTTTTTTCATTCGCTTTAAGTTCGTGCCGAAACCCGCAAAAAATCGAGATGCGAAGCCTCTTACCGAACAATGCCGTCGCCTATCTCGAAATTGAAGATTTGGGCGTGATGCTCGCATCTTTAACCGACAGCCAGGCGTTTCAGGAGCTTGCCGCAAGCAAGCCGGATTTTTCCGCTCTCGAAAATATGCAGTTGGCGATTGCCGTAACGGGTTTTGAAACTTCAGAGGAAAATGCCGTTCTGAATTTCAAACCGCAATTTGTCGCCGTCGCCGAAACTCATTTATGGTCGTGGCAAACCGTTTCGTTCGCCG
>CBDUBY010000274.1:0-4292 GCA_965365505.1 uncultured Pyrinomonadaceae bacterium
GGAATGGACATTTTCGTGTCGCTCGCCGCGCTTTTGATTTTCGCGTGGTTTGAAATTCGGCGGTTAAAAATGCGGCGCGCATTGCTGGTTTTCGCGGCGGTTTTGTTTGGGACGTTCGGCGCGGGCGTGTCGTGCGGCTTTCCGCTTTTTCTTTATCTCAGGCAGAGGCACATTGACGATTTATAAATGGATTATCCGGTAACGCCAGCCGTCAGATTTTTGCGCGAGCGGAAAATTGAATTCGAGCCGCACATTTACGAATACGTCGAGCGCGGCGGCACGAAACATTCGGCGGAAGTTTTGCAGGTTGACGAACACGCAGTTATAAAAACTTTAGTTTTTGAAACGAATGAGCGCAAATCGCTTATCGTTTTGCAGCACGGCGATTTTCAGGTTTCGACGAAAATTCTAGCGCGATTTTTGAATCTTAAGACTATTGCGCCCGCCGCGCCGGAAAAGGCGAATAAATTGACGGGATACTTAATCGGCGGAACTTCGCCGTTCGGCATAAAGACAAAAATGCCGATTTATGCCGAAGCGACGATTTTCGATTTGCCGCGAATTTATATCAACGGCGGCAAGCGCGGTTTTCTTATCGAAATCGCGCCGCAAGTTTTAGAGCAGATTTTAGAAATGAAAAAGGTTGCAGTGGCGGTCAAAGGCGAGTAAATTGTCTGCTATGGAAAACGGTCATAATAATCATCACGGGCATTTGAATAAAGTTTCGTTTGCCGGTTTACTCGTCGCGCTCGGCATCGTGTTCGGCGACATCGGCACGTCGCCGCTTTACACTTTCGCGGCGATTGTCGGCGAGCGCGAAATCACCGAAACGCTCGCGCTCGGCGGGCTGTCCGCCGTGTTCTGGACGCTGACGATTCAGACGACGATTAAATACATCACCATCGTTTTGAGCGCGGACAACAACGGCGAAGGCGGCGTGTTTTCACTTTACGCGCTGATTTACCAGCGAGCAGGCAGATGGGTTATGTATCCGACGATCATCGGCGGCTCGTTTATTTTAGCCGAAGGAATTATCACGCCGCCGATTTCCGTTTCGTCCGCCGTGGAAGGCTTGCGGATTTATTCGCCCGCGCTGCCGACCGTGCCGATTGTGTTGTTTATTTTGCTGCTGATTTTTTTCGCGCAACAGTTCGGAACGCAGCTTATCGGCAAGTTTTTCGGACCCGTGATGCTCGTCTGGTTCACGATGATTGGCGCGATTGGTTTGATGTCGCTCGCTTCTGACTTTTCAGTTTTGAAAGCACTCAATCCGATTTGGGCATATCGTTTCGTCGTCGAATATCCGGGCGGTTTCTGGCTTTTGGGCGCGGTATTTTTATGCACGACCGGCGCGGAAGCTCTTTATTCGGATATGGGTCACGTCGGGCGAACGAATATTCGCTGGAGTTGGATTTTCGTCAAGCTGTGTTTGATTTTGTCTTACGCCGGACAAGCCGCGTTTTTGATGCACCATTTGGGAACGAAAATGGAAGGCGCGACACCGTTTTATTCGATTGTGCCGAAGGCGATTTTGCCGCTGGCGATTGCGATTGCGACCGCCGCCGCGATTATCGCCAGCCAAGCGTTAATTTCGGGAGCGTTCACTTTAATCGGCGAAGCGATTCGGCTGCATTTCTGGTATCGCCAGCGCATCGTCTACCCGACCGATTTCAAAGGTCAGCTTTATATTCCGCAGGTTAATTGGCTGTTGTTCGCGGGCTGCTGCGTCGTCGTGCTGTATTTTCACGAGTCGAAATATATGGAAGCCGCCTACGGTTTGTCCGTCACGCTGACGATGATGATGACGACGATTCTGCTGTCAATTTTTTTGCGCGTCAAAGGATTTTCGCCCGTCGTCGCGTTTCTCGTTCCGGCTTTCTTTTTCATCGTCGAATCGGCGTTTCTGGTCGCCAACATCATCAAGTTTCCCGAAGGCGGCTGGATTACGATTCTCGGCGGATTAGTTCTGATTTCGATTATGTGGCTGTGGTATAAAGGCAGAACGTTGCGCCGCAGTTTAACAATAATGGAAAAAACCGCCACGTTTTTTGAAACGCTAAAGGAACTGAGCAACGACAAAACTCTGCCGCAATACGCGACGCATCTGGTTTATCTGACCGGCTCGGACAAGCCCGACGTAATCGAACAGGAAACGATTCGCTCGGTTTTGGAAAAGACTCCGAAACGCGCCGATGTCTATTGGTTCGTTCACGTCAAAACCGACAACGAACCGTTCACGATGCGATACTGCGTCCAGACGATTGCCAAAGACGACGTTTATCATTTGACGTTCACTTTGGGTTTTCGCATCGAGCCGCGTCTGAATTACTTTTTTGAACTCGCGCTCAAAGAATTGGAAGCGAGCAAGGAAGTCACGGCGACGAGTCGGCATCCCGCGCTCGAAAAATACAACATTCGCGGCGACATCCGCTTTGTGCTGCACAGTTCATTTTTGAGCCACGAAAACGATTTGCCGTTCAAGCAGAATTTCATAATGCGCGCCTATTATTTTCTGCGCCACTGGTTCAGTATCCGCGAAGACGCGGCTTACGGCTTGGACGCGAGCAATGTCGAAATCGAACACGAGCCGATTGTTGTCGCCGAACCGCAGGGAATGAAGCTGACGCGCGAAACGTAATTTGCATCTAAAAGATGTTTGAAAAAGATTTTGCCCACGAAACACACGAAAGATACGAAAATAAAAAATTGTCTTTTCTTTCCTTTCTTATTTCGTTTATTTCGTGGGCAAAATCTTCTTGACTGAAATGAGCGACAACGAAATTATCGAACGAGTTCAAAAGAACGTGGCAAGCCCGACGATTTCCACCGACACCGGACTCGAAGCGGCGCGAAAAATCGGCGCGATTGCCGAGCGCGAAAACGTCAAATGGGCGTTAGTCGGCGGCGTGGCGATGTATCTTTACGGCTCGCCGCGTTTGACGAAAGACGTTGACATTATCGCTTCAAATTTTGTTTCGCTCGAAGCCAACGCGCCGCTGACTTTCGGCGGCAACAATTATTTGATTGAAGTCGGGAAATATCGAGTCGCGGTTGATTGGATTGTTCGCCGCGACGGTTATGCGAAATACTACCGCGCGGCTTTAGCGGAAGCAGTTGTTTTTCCAAACAAACTGCGGCTGATTTCGCCCGAATGGTTAGTTATTTTGAAAATGTTCGCCGGTCGGCAGAAAGATTTGGACGACGCGGTTTTTCTTTTGAAGGAAAAAAATTTGGTCAATCGTCCACGAGTCAAAGAAATAGTCTCGCGCGTCGGCGGCGAAGACGCTTGGCTGGCGACGCTGGCGAATTTCAGAAGATTGTGCAATCTGGCAGACGGCGCAACCGTTGAATCGGGCAAGTATTACGATGAAGAATAATCGCCTCTCGACGCATTGGGCTTGTTTCGACTGCCGCAAAAGTTTTGCGAAAGAAACGAGCGACGTGTCGCGCAAATGTCCCGAATGCGCCGCGCCGATGACGGATATGGGCGCGTATTTCGAGCCGCCGCGCAAATTGAACGCGAAGCGTTGGGCGGTGGTGAAAGTTTTGGCAGATTACGGTTTGAGATTCAATACGAAAGACAGTCAGATTTATATTCAAAACCGAATCCTGCAAGTGAAAAAATCCGCGCGTGGCGGATGTGATTGAGAGAATTGAGTTGGAAAAGCAACGGAGTCAGGGCAGAGATTAACATGACAATCATCAAACATATTTGTTTTTTAACATTTGGTTTAATTATTTTCACAGTCCTGTTGTCTTGTTCAGAAAAAACAGAATTGAGCGTTGATTTGGCAATAAACCAAAATACAAAAATTTCTGACTCAAATACTAATCAGTTTGATGTATCGGAGTTTGAGCGAAATAAAGAATTATGGACAAGTAAAAATATTCAGAATTATAAAATGATAGTCGGCGCGTCCGGCTTTATGATGAACTTTCCAGAACAAGTTTTGATTGAAGTAAAAAATCGTGAGGCAAAATCAATCATCTCAAACACAGATAATAGTTGGGTTGAATCATATAAAGATTACAGCACAGTTGAGAAGATTTTCGATTTCATTGAGCGCGAACATTCCAAAAAGGCAGACAAGTTATATGTCGAATTTGACAAAACTTTTGGCTATCCGACAAAAGTTAATTTAAATGAGCGCGTTAATACATCTGATGATGAATTATTGTTAAAAGTATTTAGTTTAGAAATTGACAAATAGAGGAAAAATTATGAAAGAAGCAGTTATCATATCAGCCGTGCGGACGGCTGTCGGGAAAGCACCGAAAGGGACTTTGAAAAA
>CBDUBY010000275.1:0-4257 GCA_965365505.1 uncultured Pyrinomonadaceae bacterium
ACGGCGTTGAAAGCCGGCAGATGGCTTCGCAAAGACGGTCAGCCGGGCGGAACAAACGATTCGGCGGCGGGCATTGCGTGGTGCGGAATTTTCGCCACCTACGTTTTGATTGGCTGCGGCGTTCCGGTCAAGTGGCGTTCGTTTGTCGGCATAGACCCTTTGCCGCCCTTTTTGGAAAGACTCTCCGGCTTTGGCAACTGGGACAAAATCGCGCCCGGCGACATCTGCGTCAAAGGCACGAACCAGCATCACTTTATCGTCTATCGCCGCAACGGAAATTCGCTTTCCAGCTACGACGGCAATCTTCCCGGACAATCGCTCGGCGAAAGAACGACCGACGTGAAAGATGTCCATACGATTTACCGACCGCTTTTTTGATTTCAGTTGAGTGGTCAGGCAAATTCATCGAGCGGTGAAGGCTAAGAGCTAAAGGCTGGCAGCTAAAAGCAGTTGATTAAAAGAACAAAAAGTAATGATATGAAAATCAAATTTCTAATTGTAATATTTTTATTTCTGGTCGGCGCAAATCTCGCGTTTGCTCAAACGACGGAATTCACCTATCAAGGACGTTTAACTGACGGCGGAACGCCTGCCAACTCTATTTACGATTTCGAGTTTCGGCTTTTCGGCATTGCCGCGGGCGGCACGGCTCTCGGCACAATCCAGCGACTCGGCGTTTCCGTTTCGAGCGGCATTTTTACGGTCAAGCTCGATTTCGGCGCGAATTTCAACGGACAACCGCGCTGGCTGGAAATCGCCGTCAAACCCGCCGGAAGTCCGAATCCGTTGACCGTTCTCGCGCCGCGTCAAGAGATGTCGAGCGCGCCGTATGCGATTCGCAGTTTGAACGCGGGCGCGGCTGACACTTCGACAAACTCTCAGCAGCTCGGCGGTGTCGCGGCAAATCAATTTGTGCAAACCAATGATTCGAGATTAACCGACGCGCGAAATCCACTGCCGAACAGTCCGAATTACATCAACAATGCGACCGTGCAGCAATCCGCCGATTTTAACGTCTCCGGCAGCGGCGCGCTCGGCGGAACATTGACGGCAAACGCCGTGACATCGGCGACGCAATATAACATCGGGGTCAACCGCGTTCTCGCAATTGGTTCGAGCAGCGGAGTTTTTGTCGGCAGACTCGCGGGCGCGTCGAACACGACCGGCAGCGGAAACACTTTTGTCGGCGAAAGCGCGGGACGCTTTAATGTATCTAACGGAAACAATTCGTTCGTCGGGCGCAGTGCCGGAGTGAACAACGCGGCGAGCGACAATTCATTTTTCGGTGCGTATTCCGGCGAAGCGAATACGAGCGGCGGGAACAATTCGTTTTTCGGTGTGCAAGCCGGAACGGACAACACTACCGGAATCAACAACGCCTTTTTCGGACGCAGCGCGGGAAAGCTGAACACATCGGCTAATTACAACGCATTCTTCGGCTTTGAAGCCGGTATGTCGAACACAACGACGGGCGGCAATTCATTTTTCGGCAGCAGAAGCGGACGGTCAAACACCGGACTTTTTAATTCGTTTTTCGGTTATCAATCCGGTTATTCAAATACCGATGCGGATGACAATTCGTTTTTCGGCTACTCTGCCGGGCAAAACAACACGGCGAGCAATAATTCGTTTTTCGGCAGTTTGGCGGGAATCGCCAATACGACCGGCAGCGCAAATTCATTTTTCGGCGAAAGCGCGGGCGAAAGCAACACGACCGGCGCAAGAAACGTATTTCTCGGACGCTGGTCGGGCAACAGCAATACGACGGGCGGCGACAATGTTTTCGTCGGTTTTAATTCGGGACTTCTGAACACGACCGGCAATCACAATGTTTTTATCGGGGTTTTTGCCGGCTCGCTCGACAACGGCAGTAACCTCACGCTAATCGGTTCAAATTCAGGAGTTCCGAATGGATTAACTCTGCAATACGCCACCGCCATCGGAGCGGACGCGGAAGTTTCTTCGAGCAATACCGTTCAGCTTGGCAGAGTAAACGGCTTCGACACGGTTTTTGCGCCTGGACTGATTCGCGTTAACGGGTTGGGTGTGGCGGGCAGTACAAATCTGTGCCGCAACGCCTCAAACCAGATTGCGACCTGTTCATCCAGTTTGCGCTACAAAACCAACGTCCAAACTTTTACCGGCGGATTGGGCGTTCTTAAGCGTCTGCGCCCGATTACGTTTAATTGGATTGACGGCGGAATAAACGACATCGGTTTCGCGGCGGAAGAAGTCAATGAAATCGAACCGCTTTTGACGACGCGCAACTCGTCAGGCGAAATCGAAGGCGTGAAATACGGACAAATCACGACTGTTCTGGTCAACGCTGTCAATGAACAGCAAACACAAATCGAGGAGCAAAAGATACGAATTGAACGGCAGCAGAAACAACTTGACCAGCAACAAATTTTGATTGACAATTTAAAAAAACTCGTCTGTTCGCAAAATCCGTCAGCCGGTATTTGCCGGAAGGAGCAAAAATGAGAAACAGGAAAGACAAAACTATTTTTGCTTGTGTCTTTCCTGTCCGCCATCCTTGAAATTCCGCTTAAGTTATTCAACTCTCACAAAGTCCGTTCCCGTGCGCCCGAAGGTTTCGGGATGATACATTTCCTCAGCCTTCGCGGGCGGCACAACAAACTGTCCGGGCGTGGTCGCTCTGGTGACGTAAGTGTAATTATAAACGCCTTCCCAAAGTAACGCGCTAAATGCTTCGGCGCGTTCGTCGCGGAAGTTTTGATGTTCAAACCACGTCCAACGCCAGTTGTAATAACCGCGTCCGTAACTTTGCGAACCGTATTCGATGACCGAAGTATTGCCGCCGCCCGCGTCGCCGGGAATCGCTTCCGTTACCGCAAGTTCGGGATTCAGAATTTCCAAACCTGCCGGAAGCGGGTCAACCAAAGCAACGTGATAACGCCGCGCCTGCGCGACCATTGTTAAACGAACACGGACGCGCGAACCAGCTTTTATCGTCCACGAATTATCGGCGTTTTGTTTTACGTCGTCGGCGTTGTCAACTGCTTCGTAGGTTCGCAAAACCGTGAAACCATAATCGGCGGGCGCGAGATTCAGATTCTTCGGCGCGTATTTCATTCCGATTCGGTAATACAGACGACCCGCGCCTTGTTTATCGAGAATCAGATTCGCCGTGCCATTTTGTTCGGTCAAATAACTCATCGGGATATTCAAAAGATTTGAATCAATCGAACGTCCTTTGAATTGTTCTTCGCCCGCGTAAGTGTTGCCGAGCCAAATTCGGGTGACAAAATCGGGCGTGACTTTTTCAAACGCATTGAAGTATTTATCCAAAGCTAAAAGAATAAAAACATTTTCCTGCGTGTTCGACCACGCGCCTTTCGTGCGATGGTCGAGAAGTCCGCGCACGAGTTTTGGAATCAAATCATTCTGCGGGTCGGCTTTGATTAACGCTTCGAGCAGCACGCCGTCGGCGCGGCGGTTGGAATACATAATCAGCCACGCGCCGTCGCCGTAGTTGGTGACGAAATTCGCTGCCGCCGCCGTTTCGGTCGTGCGGTTCATTAAAAATCTGACGATTGTTTGAACTTCCGCCGCTGAATTTTTGTCGTCGGCGAGAACTGATAAAATCCAGCCCAACGCCTCGAACGGCATTTTTTGAATTGTCGCTTCGGTTAAAAGTTTTTTCGCTTTCGCCGCGTCTTTGTCGCCCATCATATCGCGGACGTAAAGCGCGTAAGCGGAAATTGTCCAGCGAACTTCGGGCGATTTTTTGTGCCATTCGTCAAATTTGGTTTCGACGTTTTTCAAATACGGCTTCGTTTTGTTCAGCATTTCGTCCGGCACTTTGTAGCCTTTCGCTTTTGCCAACGCCAGCGCGTGAGCGACGTGAACCGTTAAGAACGGATATTCGTAACGCTCGCGGTCGCGTTTCCACAAACCGAAACTGCCGTCACTCCGTTGGCGCGATTGCAGAATTTTGATGTCTTTTTCAAACGACGCTTTTATTTCGGATTCAGACGGCATATCTTTCGATTTGAACGCCGTCAAAACATCGCGCAGCGCGGCAATCGAAATCATCCGCGAGGCAACTTGTTCCGAACATTCATACGGGTAGCGATACAGATAAACGAATGCGTCGGTCAATTCCTGCAACTGCGTCGAACTCGTCGTGATTTCCAAACCGCCGAACTGCGGGAAAACGTCGTCGGGAGTTTGAACGGGCTGGACAATCGCGCCGTTCTGGTCGGTCGTGCCGTAAGTCGCAAACGCTTCGGT
>CBDUBY010000276.1:0-4256 GCA_965365505.1 uncultured Pyrinomonadaceae bacterium
GACTGCAACGCGGGCGTGGCGGTTTGTTCGACCGGACATTGCCACCCGGAAATCGTCCAGGCGATTACGAAACAAACCGAAACTTTAATCCATATGTGCGGCACCGATTATTATTACCGCCAGATGCCCGCGCTCGGAAAGAAATTAGACGAGATTGTGCCGATTAGCGAACCGACGAAAACGCATTTCGCCAACAGCGGCGCGGAAGCGGTCGAAACGGCTTTGAAATTGGCGATGTATCACACGGGCAGACAGAAATTCATTTCGTTTTTCGGCTCGTTTCACGGCAGAACGCTCGGCGCATTATCGCTTACTTCATCGAAAAAAGCGCAGCGCAGCGGATTTGCCCGCCAAGCCTTAGATGTCGTCCACGTTCCGTATCCGAACTGGATTCGCTCGCCGCTTGCCGGTGTAACCGACGAAGAATCGGCTTCAAAAGCAACGATTGACTGGATTGAAAATCGTCTGTTCCTGACGACCACGCCGCCCGAAGAAGTCGCCGGAATCGTCGTCGAAGCCGTGCAGGGCGAAGGCGGCTACGTTCCCGCGCCGTGCGGTTTCTTAAAAGAACTCAGAAGAATCTGCGACCAGCACGGAATTATGCTCATCGTTGATGAAGTCCAATCGGGAATGGGCAGAACCGGAAAAATGTTCGCCACCCAATTCTTCGACATCGAGCCGGATATTATGTGTCTGGCAAAAGGCATCGGTTCAGGCTTACCGATTGGCGCGACGGTCGCCCGCGCTTCGATTATGGACTGGCATAAGGGAGCGCACGCTTCCACTTTCGGCGGCAATCCGGTTTGCATCGCGTCGGCTTTGAAAACGATTGAATTGCTGGAAAACGGCTTAATCGAAAACGCCGCGACGGTCGGAAAGTATTTGCAGGACGGGCTAAAAGAATTGTCGGCAAAATACGACTGTATCGGCGACGTTCGCGGTTTGGGTTTGATGGTCGGCGTGGAATTCGTCGAATCAAAAGAATCAATGCGAGCCAATCCTGAACTGCGCGACCGAATTGAAATGGCTTGTTTCAATCGCGGTTTAATTATTCTGGGCTGCGGCGCGAACACGATTCGCTGGTCGCCGCCGCTGATTTTGTCAAAGGAAAACGCAGATGTCGCGCTGGAGATTTTCGACCAGGCTATCGCCGCGTCAATTTAAGGAGAAAAGTATGAGTGAAGCAACCGGCTTAACGCCTGAGATGGAAGCACTAAAAGCAAAAATGAAATCCGTCTGGTCAGCGGGCGATTTCGGAAAAATTGCTTTATTGATTCAGGTCGGTGCTGACGAATTTATCGAGCGTCTTCATCTGCAGAGCGGCGAGCGCGTTTTAGATGTCGCCTGCGGGTCGGGAAATCTGGCAATTCCCGCTGCCCGAGCCGGAGCCATTGTGACGGGCATTGACATCGCTCCGAATCTTATTGAGCAGGCGCGGGTGCGGGCGGCGGCGGAAAACCTGGAATGCCGATTCGACGAAGGCGATGCCGAACAGATGCCTTACGCCGATGCGAGTTTTGATTGGGTCGTGACGATGTTCGGCGCGATGTTCGCGCCCAGACCGAAAATAGCAGCGGCGGAACTGGTGCGCGTTTGTCGCTCTGAAGGAAGAATTGCGATGGCGAACTGGACGGCGGAAGGCTTTATCGGGCAGATGTTTAAGATTCACGCCCATCACGTTCCGCCGCCAAACATTCCTTCGCCGATTTTGTGGGGCAATGAGAAAACAGTGCGCGAGCGTTTACGCGAAAGTATCGCCGATTTGTATTTAACCCGTCGCCCGATTATGTTTCAATTTCCATTTTCTCCGGCTGAAGCGGTCGAACACTTTCGACAGTTTTTCGGTCCGACGCAATTTGCATTCGCCGCACTCGACGCTGCGAAACAAGCTCATTTGCGCCAAGACCTTGAACAGTTGTGGACGGAACATAATCAGGCAGACGACGGAACGACGCTTGTCGAGTCGGAGTATCTGGAGGTTATTGCCGTCAGGCAGTAAAATTACCGTTTCCGACGAAACAATCCCAGTTTCAACTTGATAAAATTTAAATTTCTGGTGTGTGAACATCTGAAGTTCGGCTAAAGGCTTTTGCCTTTAGAAATTGTTCATCAGCTAAAATTGTCGGCAATTGATAAAGCCTTTCTTTTTGTTTAGCACCAAATTTCTTTTGTCGGGCGGTTAATCAATCGCCTTTTTTATTTATACTTTGCGTTGAAAATGCCACAATAAAAATCCAGATGAACCTGCTTGAAATTTTCGCCAACATTTCCAATCTCATTTCGGTTTTTCTTGCGAACCGCAACAGCCTTCATACGTGGTGGACGGGAATTATCGGCACGATTTTGTTCGGCGTTTTGTTTTTCCAGGTCAAACTTTACGCCGATGTTATTTTGCAAATCTTTTTTATCATCACCAACCTCTACGGTTGGTGGGCGTGGCTTTACGGCGGCGAACAACGACGCGATTTACCAATCTCGCGGATTAATATAAAACAACTGCTTCTGTTCGCGGCGGCGGCGGTCATCATTACAGTCGGACACGGTTATCTGCTGCACACTCTAACCGATGCGAGCTTTCCGTTCGTTGATTCGATTGTGTTGGTTTTCAGTATTATCGCCCAATTTTTACTGATGAAACGCAAACTCGAAAGCTGGTATTTCTGGATTTTGGTTGATGTGGTTGCCGTGCCGCTTTACGCGGCGAAAGGGCTTTATCTGACATCGGCAATTTATTTCCTGTTTTTAATCAACGCGGTTTGGGGTTTGATAAACTGGCTGAAAATATGGCGTTCGGAGCTCCCGGCGGCGGAAATTCGCGCATAAAACCTAAAAACAAATTTTCATCGTAATTCATGAAAAAATTTCGCAACGGATTGATTGTCGGTAAATTTTCGCCGCTTCACAAAGGACACGAATTTCTCATCAACCGCGCGCTCGGCGAATGCGAAACGCTGTATATTTTCAGTTACTATACGCCCGAATTTCCCGGCTGCGAATCGCACCGGCGCGAACATTGGCTTAAAGCTCTTTTTCCGACTGCGAAAATCTTTGTCATTGACGATGACTACGTTCAAAGGCGTTTCAATATATCGCTGCCCGAACGCGGCGCGACGGATTTGGAAGAGCGCCGATTCGTCGGTTTTCTCTGGCTGAACTTAGTTAATGAACCGCTCGACGCGGTTTTCACCAGCGAAAGTTATGGTGATGGTTACGCCGCAGAAATGAGCCGTTATTTTGCAAATCACACAAACTTCCCTGTCGTTCATCACATTTCGGTTGATATGGAAAGGACGCGCATTCCGATTTCAGGCACGAAACTGCGCGATGACATCCATAATCAAAAAGAATATCTCTCGCCAATGGTCTATGCTTCTTTTGTGAAAAGAATTTGCTTTCTCGGCGGCGAATCGAGCGGCAAAAGCACAATCACGGAACTCGCGGCAAACGAATTCAAAACGAAATTCGTCGCCGAATACGGGCGCACTTTATCCGAAGAAAAAGGCAATCAACTCGTATTTGAAGATTTGCTCCGAATTGCCAAAACCCACATTGCTCAAGAAGAAACTCTCGCCGCCGAAGCCGACCGATATTTATTCGTTGACACGACACCGCTGACGACACTGCTCTACAGCAGGCATCTTTTCGGCAAAGCCGACCCCGAATTAGTCTGGCTTTCATACCGCCGATACGACCGCGTTTTCCTCTGCGCCCCCGATTTCCCTTTTGTGCAGGACGGCTGGCGCGAAGACGGCGGTTTCCGTGAACGCCAGCACGAGTGGTATCTGCAAACGCTGGCTGAAAGAAATGTGAAATTCAAACTTCTGACCGGAAGTTTGGACGAGCGATTCGCGCAGGTGAAATCCGTTTTGCAGAAATCTGAATAAAACTAATGACGCGCTTCAGATTTATGATTACGCGACAGAAAGGAGAATCGGCACTGGTAAGATTCAGGACGATTTGATCAACTTTTATTCCTAACGTTGCTATTTAGCCGACGGACAAAAAAAAACAAAGTCGCGTCGTCGCTATTAACAGAGCCGGTGGAAGCATTGTCGTCAGCATCGTCAATCTTATGCTTTGATTACGAAAAACTTCCAATGAAAAACGGCGGGCTGATTTTAATTACTGTCCGCCATTTTTCATATTCACATTGATACGACATTGCCGTAAAAAGCTGCAAACAAGCCTGCGAAAAAAGAGTAGCGGTCAGTTTGAAAATTTCTAATTTCTGTCATTAATGATAACAAATATCATTC
>CBDUBY010000277.1:0-4249 GCA_965365505.1 uncultured Pyrinomonadaceae bacterium
GGTTTCGCGACTGCGGTCGTATGTGGGTTTTTAATAGTTCCCTCAACTTGCTCTTTGTTCCAGCCTCTTTTACGCAATTGTCTTTCAACTTTCGGAAGAAATTTGGTTGTTCTTTTCAGCAATATTTTTGCGCCTACCACTACTGCCGCGCCTACTGCCGCACAAGTTCCAGTTCCAATACAAACACCAACCGCTGCCGCACCTACTGCTAAACCACCAACGACTTTGGCTTTTCTCAATGATTGGTCGGCAACGCCATAAACAAATTGATACTCTGGGTCAATACTTGTTCGTTCGTAACTTCCCATCCGGCTGCCGTCATCGTTCCAGATAATCCCCTTATCGTAGTATCCGTCTTTGTCGGTTTCTTCAAAAAATTTGCGCGCTTCTTTTTGTCCGCGTTTGAAAACGCTGTCGGCGACAGTAACGCATTCGCCATTCGTGTTGCATAACCGATATTCGAGACCATCCGGGTCGGAATAGATAACAGGATTATTTCTTGCATAGGCATAACCGTTCCAACTCTGCGGGTCATCTTCGCTTGCTCCAGCGTTTTCCGGGTCAACCGAATAGAACCTGCCGAGTTTTGATGAGTAGTATCTTGCTTGGGCAAAATCGAGTGAAGATTCGTTATCGCGTTCATACGAGGTAAATTTCTTATGCTGAAAGTAGATTTAGTATTTTGTAACGCCTTTCGCCAGTTTCGCTTTAATGCGACTCGTTTCGTCGGCTTCGGTCGCCAGACTCAAAGCTTTCTGCCACGCTGATTTTGCTAATTCCGTCTTGCCTTGTTTCTGATAAACGTCGCCGAGATGTTCGTGAATAGTGCTTGAAGTGTCGTCAATTTCCAGAGCTTCCTTGAGCGATTTTTCGGCTTCGGCGAGTTTTCCGGTTTTGAAATAAACCCAGCCGAGACTGTCCAGATACGAAGGATTCAGCGGGTCAATTTCCAAAGCCTTTTCAATTAATTTTAACGCTTCGTCAAATTTCTCGTCGCGTTCGGTTAAAAAATATCCGAGATTATTCAGGGCAATCGGGTTGCGCGGCGATAATTTCAAAATCTCGCGCAGAGTTGTTTCCGCACCGGCAAAATCGCCCGCCGCCTGCTGGATGGTTGCCAGCGTGAGTTTAGCGATTTCTTTGCGGTCTGGACTTTGCGTGACTCTGTGTGCCTGATTTACTGCTTCGACCGCTTCCTTATTTCGCTTCGCTTTGCTGTATAAATCGGCGATGTATAAATAACCGGCGAATTCATCATACATCGGCGACGGAACGGCGATTTCTCCATCGCCGTTTCCGCTGCCGTTTCCGATTCTCTGCCCGCTCGTCGCCGGTTTTTTCTTGAGCGCGGCTTTTATCAATTCGACGGCTTCGTCAACTCGTCCGCTGTCGGCTAAAATCTCGGCTTCGAGCCGCAAAAGCGGATAATCTTCCGGTTGACGAATGCGAAGGGCGCGAACCGCCTGTAACGCTTCAGACTTTTTCCCTGTTTCGAGATAATAGGAAATCTGTTTTTTGTCGGCGAACAAATCAGCTTTGCCGAGAACGACGCGGGCGCGGTCAATGACGGTTTTCGCATCCGTCGGACGATTGGCTTTTTTGTAAACTTCGATTATCCGGTCAAAAACTCGAATCGCAAAATCGCGCGTTTCGTCCGTGACCGACTCGCCGATGCCGCGTATAGTCAGCGCAGATTGATAAGCGGCGACGGCTTCGTCGAAACGATTCGCGCCGACGTAAATATCGCCCAGCGAAATTTGCAGCGCGGCGGCAGCATCAATGTTTTTATTAGCAGCGAGCTTCGCCGACGCTTCTCGCAAAACTTTCGCCGCATCGTCAATTTTTCCCGTTTTGGTTTGTAGCTGCGCTAAAATTTCAATCAGCGTGGTGTTTTCAGGATTGGCGAAAACGGCTTGCTGCAAAGCCTGAACAGCAGTCGCCGAAGCCGCAGCGTCCGCCGATTCGACCGCGCGGCGAAGCAGTTCGATGGCTTCTTCATTTTCGGGGTTGTCAACGACGGCAAGGCTGATCACTTCGACCGCTTTGCGCACCTCGCCCGCTTCGAGCAGAGCCGCGCCGTATTTAACGGTCGCGCCGTCCGGCGACAAGTCCGCCCGCTCGCCCATCACCCGGCGGTAAAAATACGCATCGAGCGGCGCGACGGACGATTGCCATTTTCTAAGCGCGTCGAGTCGTTCGGCGGGTTTATTCGTTCGGGCGTAAAGCTCGCTTAAGAAGGCGAACGCTTCGGCGTTGCGCGGATCGAGCCGCGCAATTTCCAGCCATTCGGCAATGGCTTTTTGGGCAAATTCCGGTTCGATAATACCTTTGTTCAAATTGCTTTTAAATGTGTAAAGTCTGGCTAAGATGCGATGTCCGCCAAAGTTTTCCGGTTCGATTTTCACGGCGACGCTCGCCAGCAAAATCGCTTCGTCGGTGTTCGATAGTTCAGCGAGTGCCGTATAGCCTTCCGCTAATCCAGGGTCGAGTTCGATGGCTTTTTGCAAGGATTGTTTCGCCAGCCGGATGACGTTTGCCTGCGCCGCCTGTGAACGCTGATTTCTCAAATTCCAAATGTGTCGCTGACCTTCGAGCAGCTTACCTAAAGCCTCTTCGCGCCGCTCGCGCGAAACCGGAGTTTTATCGGTTATCTGCGCTATATTTTTGGCAAGCAATTCGGAAAGCACCGGCGTTGCTTTGGGAACAGGCGGCGGCGGTTTCGGCGGTTCATTAGTGGTTTGGGCGAAAGTCCACTGCCAGCAGGTGAGAATCGAGAAAACAATTAAAACGATTTTTATATTTTTCATCCGAAAACCTCTTACACTTTTTCCGTCGCCGCGACGATCTTCGTCCATACCGATTTGCGCGGAAAGTTTATCGCAAACACTATTAACGCCACGATTTCGGCGCGAATTATCTCGAACGTCGAGCCGGTCAAAGTTGTAATCACGCCGCCGACGATTGGTAACAGTGTAGCAAAAACAGCTAAAATAATCGCATTAACTTGCAAAGTCGCGAGCAAGCCGGAAACGCCTTTTAGCAAAGCAATATCCTTGAATCTTTCCCAGCGAAAAAACACGCGGCGTAAAAGAAACGCGCCGATAGCGAGAAAAATTATCAGCATCCAGAGCGTCATTAAAGTTTTGTCTGAAATGGAATTTACAATTGGCGGCGCAAACAGCCAAACGGCGGCGGTCAGAATAATTGTGAAAACGATTTGCGCCGCGATGATTAACGTCGTCGTTCGATAACGACGTTCGAGCGCGTTAAGATTGTCGGGAGAAATTTCATTCATAAAGAAATTTAGCCGCGAAAAGGCACAAAAGACACAAATTAAAAATCACACTTCGCTCTCAATTTTTTGCGCCTTTTGTGCCTTTTCGCGGCAATCAATTCTTTGTTATTTCTGCGGCTGAACCGTCGGCATTTTCGCTGCCGGCGCTTGCTGAGAAATCACGGTTGTCAGCGATTTCGGAATTTGCGAAGCGTTGATATCGCCTTCATTGGCGATAATCTGGTCAATCAATTCAAACTTCGTTTTATCGAAATCGTCGGTCATTAAAACGCCGTCTTTATCAATCGTCAACGGATACAGTCCCAAAAGCTCATCACGGAAATTGGCGATGAACGATTTCTTTTCCGGCGGCAAAACCTTCATTCTTTCCGGGTTCGCTGCCGGAATTTCCGCGCCGATTAACTGCAATTGTTCTTTCGATTTCTCGACGTAATCGCTGTTCGGAAAATCGCGCACGAGCTGTTGAAAATATCTGGCTGCCTGATCGGTTTCTTCCTCGACCTGATAAGTAACGGCGAGTTTGAAAAGGGCTTCGTCCAGAAAGCTGAAATTCGGATATTTGTCAATAATTTCACGATAGCGCGACTGCGCTCCTTTAAGTCCGCCTTTCTGCTGGTTGACCGAAAGTTTGTAATAATAATTGGCGATGTAAAGATTGTGCAAACCGAGATTGTCCTGCACCTGCACGAGTCGGTTTTGCGCGTCTTTCAATAAAATCGTGTTCGGATATTGCTGGAGCAACGCGCGAAGTCGCTGTTCGGCGCGGCGCGCACGGGTCGAATCGCGGTCGGGCAAACCGATTTGACGCATTTCCGATTCGGCAATTTTTAGCAAAACGCGGTCGGCAAGCGGATGCGTCGGGAAAAACGTGAGCCAATCCTGGTAAGCCGCTCCTGCCTGAATCAGCGCGCTGGTCGAGCCTTCGAGATAAAACGAATCGGCAACGGCGAGTTT
>CBDUBY010000278.1:0-4243 GCA_965365505.1 uncultured Pyrinomonadaceae bacterium
AAGGAAAAAGTCCGGCGGAACGCAACAAAATCATCGCGGCACTCGTGCTTGGCGTCCTGGCGATTTCCGCTCTCAGCTACAGCATTATTTTTCCGATGCTTTTCGGCGGACGCAAAACCACTGTGAGCGTTACCGCTTCGCCGACACCGACCGCCGCGCCGCGCCGCGCCGGTGAAACCGTTTCGATGCCGAGCCGCGCCGAAGAAAATCGAATCTACACGACCACGCCGATTGATTACGTGCCGGGAGATTATTATGCGCCGGACGCGGGCAGAAATATCTTTGCGTTTTACGAGCCGCCGCCGCCGACTCCGTTTAGTCCGACACCGCCGCCGCCGCCGAAAGTGGTTGAAATGCCGACACCGACACCTGAGCCACCGCCGCCGCTGCTCGTCGGCTTTGTCACGCCGCAGAGCGTTTTTGCCGGTTCAAAAACTTTCCGTCTGGAAGTCAACGGCGATAAATTCACGCCCGATTCGCTGATTTATCTGAACGGCAATCAGCTTCCGACGACTTTTATCAGCCCGCAGAAACTTGTCGCCGATGTGCCGTCGAACTTTATCAGCGGTGCGGGCTCGCTGCAAATTTATGTGCGTACACCGGACGGCTCGCTTTATTCAAATCAGGTCGCGCTGAACGTGCAGGCTCCGCCCGTTCCGCAGTTCCAATATATCGGGATGATTGCCCGCCAGCGCTTTAACAATGACACGGCTTACTTCACAGAACAGGGCAAAACGCAACCGATTAGCGCGCGGCTCAACGATGTTGTCGGCGGACGCTTTCGTTTGATGAGCATTTCATCGGGCGAAACGATTTTTGAAGACGTAAATTTGGGCTTCAAGCACCGCATTGCGCTGACTCGCCCGCAACCCGGACAAACCACCGGTGCAACGAGTAATCCAAACCCGAACAACACGGTTTTGATGAATCCGGGCGGGCGGCTTAATCCCGGTAAAGGCGGTTTCAATCCGAACAATCCGAACCAGAACGCAAATCCGCCGAGCGTGGTGGTTGACCCGTCAGGATGTCCGCCCGGAATTCCGTGCAACACTATTCCGCAATACGTTCCGACTCCGCCGCCGAAAAACGAGAAGGATGAAGACGATGATGGAAGGTAAAAAGTAAAAAGGCAAAAATGAAAATGCAGGTAAATCGCCAATCGCTAATCGTAAATCGCAAACCCGAAATGGGAATGTCTCTGGTCGCAGTGATGGCGGTGCTGACGCTGGTAGCGATTGGGTTGCTGGCAATTGCGCCGTCGGTGATGCAGGGCGTTCAGCGGGAAAAAGAACTCGAAGCAATCAGGCGCGGCGAGGAAGTTGCCGAAGCCGTCCGCCAATATATCGTGTTTTACCGAAAACTTCCGACTTCGATTGACGACCTTTTAGAAGGCATTCCGCAAGGCACGAAAAAACGCCAGATTCTCCGACCGTCGGCGGCGGTTGACCCGCTTTCGGCAGACGGAAAATGGCGACTTATCGAGCCGACCGCCAAATCGTTTCAAAGTTTCGGTCGCCGCGTGCAAGCCTACAATAACGGCTCTTTGCCCGCCAGCCCGGAGCCGCGACAGATATTTGATGCTTTTGTCACGACGGCTCTGGTTAACATCAACAGCACGGCAGACGCGGAAGATTTGCAGGAAGATTCAGACGATGAAATCGAAATCAAGACCGACAAAACCTCGTTCATCGGCGTTGCCAGCCAGAGCCGCAGCCGCGCCATCATCGCCTACTACGGCATCGAAAACCACAGCAAATGGATTTTCACACCACTCTTTCGCGGCGTGGGCGCAACTGCGACGAATCCGGGAGCGGGATTAAATACGAACCGACCGCCGGGAGCAGGCGGCAGCAATAGCGGCGGTGTTCGGCGGTAAAGTATCTTACGCTTTAAGCAAAAAAGGCAGCCGTTTTATCAAAACGGCTGCCTTTTAATTTTTCAGACCCGCAAATTTTACAAACTAAAATTAAAGCTCACAAATCCAATTGCCTTTGTAGCCTGACCGTCACGGGTAAAGGGTTTGAATTTCCATTTTTTCACCGCGTCGAGTGCCGCCCGCTGAAGCATCGCCGGTCCGGTGGTCGTCTGCACTTCGGCAACTTGACCGTTTTCGTCAATCACCAAATCAACTTTGACCACGCCGGTCATCCGCATATTTCGCGCCATCGGCGGATAGACCGGACTGGATTTTTGCGTGGCATAGCCGACCAGAGAACCGACTGCGAGCGGCGAATTGTTTTTCGGCACATTCGTCGGCGCGGCGATGTTCACCGCCGGTTCAGGTTTTGTTTGGGCTATTGTCGGCGTATCTTCAATGCGACGCGTTCGGGTTTTGATCGTCGGATTGTCAGTTGGCGTGGTAGGTGATTCCTCGATTTTTTTGAATTCCACCTTTGGAGTTTCCGTTACGGACGAGCTTGTAATCGGCTCGATCTTGGCAACGGTTGTTTTTTCAACAGAAGGAGCAGATTGGAGATTCGGCGCGGTTTCGCTTGGTTTCGAGGGATTATTTTGCGGCGGATTCGTCGTCGGATTTACAATCGCAACGGTGTTGGTCGGGGTCGGCTGCGTCGTGGTTTCGCCGGTCGCGTTGATAATGACGCTTCTCGAATTGGCTAAATCTTCGCGCACGTCGGCGGCTTCGTTTTTCCAGCGGTTCGCGTCAAAATCGTCGCGTGCCAAACCACCGCGAGCAACGGTTGCTTCTTCCATCAAAGCCATCGCATTGGCAGTTTGCGCTTTATCTTTGCTTAAACTGCGCGTTTGCTCGACGACTTTTTCGAGCGTTTCGCGCATTTTATCAACATCAGCGACGGCATCTTTCGGCAGTTTCGGATCAGACACGCTCAAACCGAGCGAGCGGTAACGCTCCATCTGATTTCGCGCGCCTTTGACGACCTGACCGGCAGCCGCTAAGTAGCTCGCCGACGCGCCGGGTTTTTTCGACAATTCAGTCAAAAAATCCTGGGCGCGCTTATAGTCGCCCTGTTCGAGATAGCTGTTAATTAACAGAACATTGATAACGCCGTGAACAGTTGTGTCGTTAGTTTCGCGCCGGATGTTTTCTAGCTCGTAAATAGCCGCGCCGTAGTTTCTGACAGCGATGAACGCTTTGGCTTTCGCCACGCGGTCACGCATTACATCGGCTGATGTCTGCGCGAAAGTTAGAATAGAAAAACTAATTGTTAGTAAAACTGAACAGTAAAATCTTTTGACATTCAGCGGCATTTTCAAGTCTCCTGTAAATATAGATTTCGGACTGTAATTTTCCGCAAAGGTCAGAGAGCGAACAATTCACTTAACGACCTGAACAAATAATTTATAAATTCCAAAAACGCATCTCCGACAAGTTTTTTGAACCTGTTTTTCAATCGGATAAACTATTGATGATTTTTTTGCGATATGCGTTTGCGTCTTTCTTTATAACATTTTCATCCAGAGTGAGCAAACGCCTGTCGCGCATCACAATTCGCCCGTCAATAATCACGTGGCGAACGTCGTCGGCTTTCGTCGCATAAACCAGATGCGAATAGACGTTGTAAAAAGGCGTTTGGTTGAGGTCATCGAAATCAACAATTACGATGTCGGCACGTTTTCCGGTTTCAATCGAGCCGATGATTTTTTCGAGATGCAAAGCGCGCGCGCCGCGAATCGTCGCCATTTCAAACGCTTGCGCGGCGGTCACGACTTTCGGGTCATTCGAGAAAACTTTATGCAATTTCGCCGCCGTGTCCATTTCTTCCCACATACTCAAATCATTATTCGATGCCGCGCCGTCCGTTCCCAAACCTACTGCTAAATCTTTCAAAAGCATCTGCGGAATCGGCGCAACGCCCGACGCTAATTTCATATTCGATTGCGGGCAATGCGCCGAGCCGACATTTTCGCGTTTCAAAATATCAATTTCCGCGTCGTTGATGTGAACCGTGTGCGCGGCGATAACGCGATTGTTTAAGAAGTCTATACTTTGTAAATACTCAACGGGTCGAAATTTCTTGCTTTCAATCGAATCGTCAACTTCTTTTTTTGTTTCAGAAACGTGAATCACAATCGGCGCATTTGTTTTATCGGAAAGTTTTTTGACGTTTGCGAGATGCTCGGTCGAAACCGTGTAAGGCGCGTGCGGCGCGAGCGCGGGAATGATGAGCGAATTATTTTTCCACTTGTTGATAAATCGCTCGGTGTAAGCCATCGCCTCTTCGTGCGTTTTGTTGTCGGCGACGGGAAAATCAATAATCGTTTC
>CBDUBY010000279.1:0-4237 GCA_965365505.1 uncultured Pyrinomonadaceae bacterium
AATAACTATGAACAAACAAAAATTTCTATGCCGATTTATTTTCGTTATATTTTGTGTTTTGACAGCAGTTGCCGGTGTTTCGGCGCAAGAAGAGAAAGACGACCCGCCGGCGAGCCGTTCGATAACGTCGCTCGATTTTCAAAAGCAGCGACCGGCGATCGTCAAAAGCGGCAGTGTTGTTAAATCGCCGGTGAAAAATAAAAAGCGGCGGGATAGCATCGCCAAACTGACCAATCCGCGTCGGAAATATACTCATATTCGGCGCTACGCCGCTCGTAAAAAAACGGTTCAATCGAAAAAGCAGAATCCGAAAAGAAAAGTCGCGCCGCTCGCCGACGAGCAGCTCGGCGTGACTTTCTGGCGGCTGCGCCCGCTCGAATCCGAAGAACGCGAAGACGCGCCGACGTTTCCCGTCAACACGGGCGACGGCACCGAGTTCTGGACGGCGGAGCGCGTGAATTCGACGACGCGCTTTAAGATTGGCGACCGCGTGCGCTTTACCATCGAATCGCCGCGCAAGGGTTTTATGTATATCGTCAACCGCGAATTTTACACGGACGGCACGACGAGCGAAGCGAAGATGATTTTCCCGACGCTGAAAACGCGCGCTAGAGGCGACAACAGCGTCGTCATCGGCAGCACGATTGACGTGCCGAACGGACAGGGAAATTTCAATATCCGTCCGTTGCGCGACGATTACGCGGGCGAAGAAGTCATCGTCATTATCTCGCCCACGCAACTTCCGGCGATCAAGCTCGCTTCGAGCGCGCTTCCTGTGGCGGATGAGAAACTGGAAAAATGGATTGCCGATTGGGGCAATACGGTGGACATCTACGACGCGGAAGACGGTGAAGAAATTGCCATCACGCGCACCGAAAACGAAGCGGTCAACAGCCGCGCGCTGGTGCAGGAAGAACCGTCGCCGCAGACGATTTTCAAAACTCGTGCGCGGCGCACCGAACCGCTGCTCATCTCTTTTCAATTACAAGCAAAAACGCCGCAAAGATAAAATCTTACGCAATCAGTTATGACGACTATCGGCAGAAAACTCGACAATCGTTACATCCTCCGCGAGAAAATCGGCAGCGGCGGCTTCGGCGCGGTTTATCTCGCCGAAGACACGCGGTTTACGGGCAATAACCTGGTGGCGATTAAAAAAATTGCGCAAACCGGCGATTTGACCGTCAAGGCTTTTCATCACGAAGCGAATCTGCTTTACAATCTCAGCCATCCGAATCTGCCGAAAGTCACCAACTGTTTTCAGGAGTTCGAAGCCAATTACATCGTGATGGACTTTATCGCGGGCGAAGATTTGATGAAACAGTTGAGGTCGGGCAGACGATTCGGCGTTCAGGAAGTTCTGGAAATCGCCGACACGGTTCTGGACGCACTTGAGTATCTGCATTCGTTTTTGATTTTTCACCGCGACATCAAACCGCATAATATCAAAATTGACGAAAGCGGAAGACTTTTTCTGCTCGACTTCGGCACGGCTAAAGGGCAGGAAGACGAAACGGCGGTGCTGTTGACCGACCAGAGCATTACGGGCTTCACGCCGTTCTACGCGCCGCTCGAACAGGTTTTGCGCGTTGACGCTAATTCTTATTTGCTGCTGCAATCAACTCAATCGCCGCATCTCGACCGATTCGTGAATTATAAAACCGACGCGCGGAGCGATATTTACAGCCTCGGCGCGACCGTTTACCAGTTGTTGACCGGCGTTTCGCCCGAACGCGCGACGGCGACGATTCGCGCTCATCTGTTGTGGTCAGGCAATCCCGACCCACTGCCCGATTGCCGGAGCTATAACGGGGAAATTTCCGAACGGCTGGCGGCGGTTATCGAAAAATGTTTGGCGATTAACCCGGAAGAACGATTTCAGACGGCGGCACAGCTTCGCACAGCTCTAAAAATGCTCGAACTTACCGGCTCAGCGACGGAGAATCCGCGTTTAGATTCCTTGCCGGTCGAAAAGCCCGAATCGAGTCCATTTATCAATTTTGATTTGTCGTTAGGCACGATGCCCGCGCCAAACTCGGAGAGCTTTAAAACAAAAGAATCGCCTTCGCCGTCGCCGACCCAATCGGCAACGCAGACGAATTGGGGCGTTTATGTCGCCGGACTGTCAGCCGTAATCTTGATTTTTACCGGTCTTGTTGTCGGTTGGTTCGCCCTGGGAAGTTCGCGTGAAGAGCCGACAAAATCGCTGCCTGCCGCCGGTAATTCGCCAATAGCGGTGACGACGGCGACGGCGAGCAACCGCCGGAGTTTTACCTATTCGCTGCTCGTCCAAAAAATGCGCGACGGCAAAAAGTTTCAAACGCGGTTTGAGTCGAGCGGGCAGGAAATCTTTGAAAGCGATTACGAATTTCAGATGCGCTTCACGCCGCCTGACGCCGGATTTTTATATGTTTTTAACGAAGGTTTAGACGAAAGCGGCGAGAAGATTTTTTCCATACAGTTTCCGACGCCGTCGGTGAACGACGGCGTCGCCAACGTCGCGGCGAATCAAAATTATCAAAACCGCGAGGCGAGTTTCGGCGGCACGCCCGGCACCGAAAATTTTTGGATTGCCTGGAGCAGAGACCGAATCGAGACGCTCGAAAAAGCGCGTGATAACGCCTTCAAAAATAATGGCGTGGTGGCGGACGCTGATATAAAATCGAATTTGAAGGATTATTTGGAAAACGAACGCAAAAACAAAACCGAAATTGTCAAAGACACTGAAAGAAAACTCACCCAAATTGATTTCCAAGGCGAACGGATGGTTTATCTGCTGCAGCTCGAACATCGCTGAAAAATTGAAAAACCATTTGACGATTGAATGGTTTAGACATAAAATAATGCCACTCAAAAGCAAAGACCTTAACTTCCGCACATCTGAAATTTGATTTTTAAAAACACCAAATTTGTTCGACCTGTAATCATGGTTTTCGATTCGTAGAGTTCGTTATGAAAAATTTATCGCACCAAAAACAAATTCCGCTACAGCTTTTCATTTTCCTGATTTTATTTTCGCTCGCATCTTCCTCGTTGCCCGTTATGGCGCAGACTGAGCCGGAGAAAACCCGTGCGCTCGTGCAGGAAGAAGTCTCGGTCAACGAAAAACGGTTGGCGCTCGTCATCGGCAACTCGGATTATCAAAACACCGGGAAACTGCCGAACGCCGCCAACGATGCGACGGACATCGCCGCCGCGCTGCGCGATTTGGGATTTGAGGTCATCGTGCGCGTCAATCAGGACAAGCGCGGAATGGAAAAAAGCATCAGCGATTTCGGCGAGCGGCTCAAACAAGTCGGGGTCGGAGTCGTATTTTACGCCGGACACGGCGTACAGTATAATGGGCGAAATTATCTTGTCCCGGTTGATGCCGTCATTCCCGCCGCCGACGAAGTGAAATGGCAGGCGATTGATGTAAATCAAGTATTGGACAAATTCGACAACGCGAAAAATGGGTTAAATTTTTTGATTCTCGATGCCTGCCGCAATAATCCGTTTGCCAGAGAGTGGAGCGAATTCCGCGATGCGAGTCAGGATGTCGGCTTGGCGAAAATCAACGCGCCGAAAGGAACGGTGTTATTTTACGCGACCGAACCGGGCAAAGTCGCTTCGGACGGGAAGGGCAGAAACGGGCTTTTTACCGAAATGCTGCTCGGAGAGATCAAAAAACCGAACGTCGATTTCGACGGTTTGTTTAAGGCAGTATCACAGAAGGTCATTGCCAAATCGAGCAACAAACAAATCCCGTATAGGGAAGCCGCGTATGTCAGAGATTTCTATTTTGGCGGCACGACCGAAATGCCCACGCCAAGCAGACAAGCCCCGGTCGTCGGTGAGATGAAGGAAACTCATGTTAAGGAAAAAGACGCGGCGGCGCGCGAACAGGAATTTTGGGACGCGGTGAAGGACAGTAGCGACGCGCGAAAATTGCGGCTTTATCTCGAAGAATTTCCGAAAGGCGCGAACGCGGCGAAGGCAAAGTTGAAACTGCTAGACCTCGAAGGCGAGAGAAATGTTAAAACGACGACCGCCCCGGCGACGGTAGCGGCGATTGAAGAAGAACCACCGCCTGCCACAGTCAAACCGAAACCGGAGAAGCCGAAAGTCGAAAAGCCAAAAAGCGCAACCGCGCCCGTTGTCGGTAAAACGCGCGGCAGTAAGTCGCAGCAGACGAGCAAAAATGAAGTGCGGACGAATTCAATCGGAATGGAATTGGTCAGCATTCCGGCAGGCACTT
>CBDUBY010000280.1:0-4212 GCA_965365505.1 uncultured Pyrinomonadaceae bacterium
AGCGAACGACTCGCGCTTTGCCCGAATGCGAAGAGAAACGGGTCACAAACAATACGCGTGAAAACGCGAAAGAAACAAAAATAAGGGAGAAAAATATTATGGAAAACACAACAAACAACAAATTTATCGTTACTGGATTATTCAAAGACAACAAGAGTGCCGAATGCGCTTACGACGCGCTCGGCGAGCGCGGCTACGGCAAGGACGACACGGACGTGATGATGTCGGATCAAACGCGCGACAAGTATTATTCGGGCGCGGCGGCTGACGATTCGGAACTCGGCTCGAAAGCGATGGAAGGCACGGGCGCGGGCGCGGCAATCGGCGGAACTCTCGGCGCGATTATCGGCGGCATCGCGGCAATCGGCACGAGCGTCGCGCTTCCCGGTCTGGGATTAATCATCGCCGGACCGCTGGCGGCGGCTTTGTTCGGCGCGGGTGCGGGCGGTTTAACCGGCGGTTTGCTCGGCGCGCTGATCGGTTCGGGCATTCCTGAAGAACAGGCGACGGCTTACGAATCGGGCATCAAATCGGGCGGCATCGTCATTCGCGCGACGGCGCGCACGGCGCAGGACGCAGATTTTATCGAAAGCAAATTCAAATCGTGCGGCGGCGAGCAGGTTTATTCAAACGCTTCGCAAACCGCGAACGGCACGGCGGCGACCGCTCAAACAACAGCTAATACGCAGCAGCGAAACCGGGACACGGGCAACGTCGTCATTCCGGTTATCGAAGAAGAATTGCAAGTCGGAAAACGCACGGTCGAAAGCGGCGGCGTGCGCGTTGAAACGGACTTGAAGGAAGAACAGGTCGAGAAATCAATTAACCTGCGCGAAGAAAAAATCAACGTCGAACGAAAGCCGGTTGATCGCGCGGTCAACGCGAGCGATCTCGAAAAAATGAAAGACGGCGAAATAAGAATTCCGATTGTTGAAGAAGTTCCGGTCGTCGCCAAAGAAGCGCGCGTCGTCGAGGAAATCGTTATCAGCAAAGATGTCGTCGAACGCACCGAAAACATCAGCGACACCGTGCGAAAAACCGAAGTTGACGTTGAAGATTCAGACAACAAACGAACTAAAACCGCGAGCAGATAAAATTATGCGACGAAAAAATCTTAAACGCGTCGCGCTCGGCATTCTCGCCGCCGTTCTGCTCTTAGCGCTCTGGGGCGCGGTCATCGAACCGCGCCTCGTTGACGTTAAGGCGGAAACGGCGGTGATTGATAATCTTCCCGCCGCCTGGGAAAACAAACGCGTCACGCTGATCGCCGATTTGCAAGTCGGAATGTGGTTCGGCAATGAAGACGCGGCACGAAAAATCGTTGATCGAATAATCGAAGAACGTCCCGCAGTCGTTTTGATCGCGGGCGATTTCGTGTATAAACCGACCGACGAAGACGAAGCGGACGACGTAGAACGCGAAGACGCGCGCGATTTTATCGGCGAAGTCAACGAAGCGGTCGCGCTTCTTCGACCACTAACCGAAGCCGGAATACGGACTTTCGCCGTTCTCGGCAATCACGATTACGGAATGAATTACCCGGATTCTATAAAAAATCAAAAATTAGCCGATGCGGTCGCGCGGTCGCTCGAATCGGCGAACATTCGCGTCCTAAACAATGAGGCGATTGCGCTCGAATCATCAAATCAAAACGCCGCGCCAAACGATTCGACGACAACTGCAAACGCGAAACTTTATCTCGCCGGCATCGGCTCGCGCTACGCCGACGACGACAAAACCGAAGCCGCTTTGTCGCAAATTCCCGAACGCGCGCCGCGCATAATTTTTATGCACAACCCGGATTCGTTCGCCGAGTTTCCCGCTAATGCCGCGCCGCTCGCGCTCGCCGGACACACGCACGGCGGGCAGATTCGCATACCTTTTACCGATGATTGGTCGTGGATGTCGCTGGCAAGCAAAGAAAAAGTTCACGCCGACGGCTGGATCGAAAACTTCGGCAACTCCGGCAACCGGCTTTACGTCAATCGCGGCATCGGCTTCAGCAGCTTTCCCGTGCGTATCAACTGTCGTCCCGAATTAACCTTTTTTACATTACGCGGCAAAGACGGCTAAAATATCAAAAAACAGGCAGTTATCACTTCTTAATAAAGTTATGTTTTTCGACGGATGGTTCGGTTTGATTCGCATATTTATCGTCGGCGTTTCGGCTTACGTCACGCTGGTGATTTTTCTGCGCGTCACGGGCAAACGTTCTTTGTCGAAATGGAACGCTTTTGACTTTATCGTGACCATCGCGCTCGGTTCGACGTTGGCGACGGTAATTACCTCAAAGGATATAGTTTTCCTGGAAGGCGCGTTCGCCTTTGCATTGCTGCTTGTTTTGCAATGGATTATCACGAGGCTTTCGGTCAAATTCGATGCGGTAAAAAACATCGTCAAAGCCGCGCCGACGCTGCTTTTCGATAAAGGCGAATTTTTAACCGACGCGATGCGCCGCCAGCGCGTCACCGAATCGGAAATCCTGGCGGCGATTCGCTCGAACGGGTCGGCGTCAATCGAAACGATCGAAGCCGTCGTGCTCGAAACCGACGGCACGTTCAGCGTAATAAAAAAATCGGCGGACAATTCTTCGCGCACGGCGCTCAAGGACGTTAAATGATTCGCGCGTGACTGCCGATTTACAGAAAGCAGATAGATGACGACAGAAACCGAAAATTCGAATTCCGAATCTTTTGCAAGCGAAAACACGTCTCGCAAATTGCCGATTGCGCCGCTCCGCGATTTTATTCAAAAGATTGCGATAGCCGCGCTTTTCGCGGTCGTTTTGCTGACTTTGTGGAACGGCGCGGAAGTTTTCCTTTTGATTTTCGCCGGATTTTTGCTGGCTGTTTTTCTGCGCGGTTTGAGCAAATTCGTGTGCCGCTACACGCCGCTTTCGGAAAATTGGGCGCTCGCCTTGATCTTAGTCGTAATCGCCGGTTTGAGCTGGCTCGGCGTTTGGCTTTTGTTCGACTCGATGCAGAGCGAGTTTGACGAATTATCCAGACAACTGCCCGAAGCATTCGAGCAGGCGCGGCAGAAAATCGCGGAATATCCGCTCGGCAAACGCATCGTCGAGCATATTCCGTCGCCGCAGCAGATAGTGGACAACCAATCGGCGAATCTTTTCGGGCGCGTGACCGGATTTTTCTCGACGGCTTTTAATACAATCGTCAACGTCGTCATCGTTTTGATCACCGCCATTTATTTCGCCTTCAGCCCGAATTTATACAAGGAAGGAATCGTCAAGCTCGTGCCGAAAAAAGGCGAAAAACGGACGCGCGAAATCATCGAAACAATCGTTTTCACGCTGCGCCGCTATTTGCTCGGCACTTTCGTTTCAGTGACGATCAACGGCGTGATCACCGCCGTCGGCTTGTCTTTGCTCGGCGTTCCGTTTGCGATTCCGCTCGGCATTATCACCGCGATTTTCAATATCGTTCCGAACATCGGACCGATTGCCGCGAGCGTTCCCGCGATTTTGCTCGCTTTTTCCATAAGTCCGACCAAAGCGCTTTACGTCGCTTTGCTTTATCTCGCTCTGCAAAACATTGACGGTTTCGTCACGACGCCGCTCGTCCAGCAGCGCGCCGTCGCCATCGCGCCCGTTTTGATCATCGCCGCGCAATTGCTGCTCGCCTTATTGTTCGGATTTTTAGGTTTGCTGCTCGCCGTCCCGTTAGTTTCCGTCGTTTTCGTGTTGATAAAAATGATTTACGTCGAAGACATTTTAAACAGGCGCGTCGAAGTCAAAGGCGAGGACGAGGCGAAAAAAGTGGTCAAATCGGACATTGCAAACAATGAAGAATCGTCCGAAACGTAAAAGCGAACTTTAAGCCTTTCGCGCTGCGGTTTAAGATAATTAAAAAAGCGAACGGCACAACAAAATTTGGAACAATACATTTTACATCTTAAAGATCAAGAGCCGGTGCTGGCGATTTTGGCGACGCTGATTGCGGTGATTTTGATCGGGACGGCGGCGCAGATTTTCGCCGACCGTTTGCGGATTCCTTCGACCGGACCGCTGCTTTTAGCCGGGCTGATTTTCGGCGAAGCCGGTGTCGGACTCGTGCAGCCTAACGTTTTGGGCGACGTTCTGCGCGTCGTCATCAAAGCGTCGGTCGCCGTCGTCGTTTTCGAAGGCGGCTTGCTGCTCGACGTGCGCGAGCTGCGCCACGCGTCGCGCGCCGTCGTCGGTTTGATCAGCGTCGG
>CBDUBY010000281.1:0-4182 GCA_965365505.1 uncultured Pyrinomonadaceae bacterium
GTTTGTTTATGGAACAAACCACTTCCGCGATGGGCGGAAAAGGAAAATATGAGAATTATCAAAGTTTTAAGTTTAATTTGTTTTTTGACAATCGGTATCTGGGCGCAAACGGGCGCGACAATTTCCGGCAGAATTTCAGAAGATAACAATCCTGTAAAAACGACAGTGATTTTACAAAGAAGCGGTTATGAAATTCGGCGGACAAGAACCGATGAGAACGGTTACTACAAATTTGAGTTGGTTTCGGACGGCAGATATACGCTTGTCGTTCTCAACTTAAACGCAATCTATATCGGGAACGAACCTAAAGAAATATCTATTACAAATAATCAATCGGTAACTATAGATTTTACATTTCTGTCTTCTCCAGTAGAGAGAACTTCATCATCGTTTATTCGTGAAGAAGTCACGGTGATTGCTTCGGGAACGACACAATCGCTCGACGAAGTTTCTAAAACCGTCAATATCATTGACGCGCAGGAATTGCGCGACCGCGCTGATTTTTCTTTAGTAGAAAGTTTACGCTCAATTCCGGGTTTCCGCGTTCAGCAGCTCGGCGGTTTTGGCAGAACGGCGAACATCAAGACGCGCGGTTTGCGAAATCAGGACACGGCGGTTTTGATTGACGGCGTGCGTTTCCGCGACGCTTCGGCGATTACTGGCGACGCGACGCCGTTTTTGTCGGATTTTACTTTGACGAGCGTTTCAAAAATCGAAGTTCTGCGCGGTTCGGGTTCGTCGCTTTACGGCACGAACGCCATCGGCGGCACGATTGATTTTCAAACGCCGAAACCGCAAACCGGATTTCACGGCAACTTGTCGGGCGCGGGCGGCGGTTACGGTTTGGGACGCTTTCGCGGCAATGTGTCGAACGGCACGGCGGACGGAAAATTCGGTTTTAATTTCGGCGTGTCGCGCACCGCTTATATCAAAGGAATTGACGGCGAGGACGACGCGAACAATACGAATCTACAATCGCGTATCGAGTTTAACCCGTTCGAGCGCACGAACGTTTCAGGGAGATTTTTCTTTTCCGACGCTTTCGCGCGTATAAATTCAAATCCGAATTTCATCGGCGCGGCAGTTACCGGCATTGCGCTGACGACGATTATTGATGCCGTGCCGCTTTCGCGCGAGGAACTGAATCGTTACAATAGCGGAACGCCGCTCGCTCAACTGAATCGCGGCAATGCCAACTTTATTCCCGACGCGAACGACCCAGACAATTTTCAACGCTCGAAATTCTTTAATGGGCAAGTCGTTCTGACGCACGTTTTCAGCGACCGATTAGTTTTTCAAGGTTATTATTCGGGCTTGCGCTCGCAGAGAAAAAACGACAACGGAATTCTCGGACTCGGTTTTCAATCGCCGTCAACGAGCTTTTTCGACGGCACGATTCAAACCGCCAACGGACATCTGAACTGGACGCCGAACCGCTCGAACGAAATAACCGCCGGTTACGAATTTGAACACGAGAAATACGGCAACAATGGTTTCGCGTCCGGCAACACCAACGCTTTTTTCGTCAAAGCGTATCAGTCGAGTAACACGTTTTACGCGCAGGATTTGGTGAAATTGTTTGATAATCGTCTGCAATTAGCAGGCGGTTTTCGCGTGCAGTTCTTCGATTTGAAAAATCCGAAACTCAGTGAAACGAACGCGCCTTACAGCAATCTGACTTTGGAAAATCCGCCGAACGCTTACACTTTCGACGGCGCGGTTTCCTACTTTTTCGAGCAAACGGGAACGAAAATCCGCGCGCATGTCGGCAACGGTTATCGCGTTCCGTCGCTGTATGAACGCTTCGGAACGAGTTTCTTTTTCGGCTTTACGGCTTACGGCGACCCGAATCTCGAACCCGAACGCAGCATCGCTTTCGACGGCGGCGTTGAACAAAATCTGTTTGATAATCGCGCGAAATTAACCGCCGTTTATTTCTACACGAAATTGATTGACACCATCAATTTTGCCAACACCGTTCCGAACATCGGAACGACTATTAGACCGTTCGGCGGTTATTTCAACACGAAAGGCGGCATTGCGCGCGGCGGCGAATTCAGCGGCGACGTGCGCGTTTCAGATTCGACCGACGTTTTCGCTTCATACACTTTCACCAACAGCGACCAAAATGTGCCGCAGGCGGCGAACACCGGAATTATTCAAACTCTGGGAATTCCCAAACACCAATTTACTTTGGTGGCGACACAGCGCTTCAAACGCGCGTGGGTTAATTTCGATTTTCTCGCCGCGAGCAGTTATCTTGCGCCGCTCGGTTTCCCGGCGCGCGTTTTTCGCTTCGACGGCAATCGCCGCGCTGATTTGACGGGCGGCTACAACGTTCCGCTGAAAGGCGAAAGGTTTAATCTGCGCGTTTTCGGCACGATTGAAAATCTGCTTGGCGACGATTATTACGAAAACGGTTTTCGCACGTTTGACCGCAACGGGCGTGTCGGGCTGAGTTTCGGATTTTAAGAATTTTAGCAGGATGGACAGGATTTGGTTTTTGTTTATAAAAAAATCGGGTATATTTTGAGCGAGTCTTTTATCAAAAATCTTTGTCCTGCTCATCCTGTCAATTTCGTTTGAATTTGACGGCGATGAAATCGGCTTTTCTGCATCAAAAAAAGTGTTATACTGAAAAAAAACTCAAAAGGAGGTAACAAAGCTATGAAAACAAAATTGCTGTTTATTTTGATTTTAAGTTTCATCACGACGCTGACCGTCACGGCGCAAACGCGCACGGTGACGAATGACGATTTGGAAAAATTTCGGCAAAATCGTCTCGCCGCCGAACGTGAACTTCGGGAAAATTACGAGCGGCTCGGCTTTCCGTCGCCCGCCGAATTGGAAAAGCAAATCGAACAAAGCAACCGCGAACGCAGCGAATTAGCCGAACGTCTGCGGGCGGAAAATTTGGAAATTGAGCGGCTGAATCTAGAAAGACAACGTGCCGCAATAGAAGCCGGAAGTTTCAATTATCAAAATCGCGTTCCAAATTATTCGCCGCGTTCAGACGATTATTTTTATAATTATCCGTCGCACGGATTTTTCAGTTTCCCGAACAATCGTTTTAACAGGTTCAATCTCGGCAATCGCCGAAACTTCGGCAACCAGCCGCGTATCGAGTATCGCAACAATTTGCCTGTGGTAATTCAACCATCGCCGCCGCGCATTCTCGCGCCGCGCACGCCGAACGGCGACAGGCGAAATTAAAAAGCTGATAATTTTGAATTTGAAGGAAATGCGGATTATGATTGATAAATAATCCGCATTTTTATTTTTATCGAAAAACATTTATGAAAGAAGGTTGGGAAGCGATTATCGGAATGGAAATCCACGCGCAACTTGCGACGGAAACGAAAATTTTCTGTGCGTGCGCGGCAAACTTCGGTGACGAACCGAACGCGAATACTTGTCCGGTGTGTTTGGGTTTGCCGGGCGCGCTGCCGGTTTTGAATGAAAATGTCATTAATCTCGGCGCAAAGGCGGCGTTATCTTTGGGGCTGAACGTCAACGAAACTTCCATCTTTGCGCGGAAGAATTATTTTTACCCTGATTTGCCGAAAGGTTATCAGATTTCGCAATACGATAAACCGTTTTCTTCCGACGGCGAACTCGTGATTATGACCGCCGAGCGCGATGAAACAGGACGCGCCGGAGAATTTAAACCGATGACGATTCGCATCGAGCGGATGCATCTGGAAGAAGACGCGGGAAAAAATGTCCACGAAGGTCTGCCCGACGTTGATAAATTTTCCTACATAGATTTGAACCGCGCCGGAACGCCTTTGGGCGAGATTGTGACCGCGCCGGATTTTCGTTCGTCGTGGCAGGCTTACGATTATGTCAATCACGTCCGCCGCGTTTTGCAATGGGTCGGCGCGTCGGACGCGGATATGGAAAAGGGAAATTTGCGCTGTGAGGCGAATGTTTCCGTCAGACGAATCGGCGAGGAAAAGTTTAGAACGAAGGTCGAGTTGAAAAATTTGAACTCGGTGCGCTTTATGCAAAAGGCGATTGAGTTTGAAATCGAGCGGCAAATCGCAGCACACGAAGCGGGCGAAACGGTGAATCAGGAAACCAGACTTTGGGACGAGAAAAACAATCGAACGCGCATTATGAGAAGCAAAGAAGACGCGCACGATTATCGTTATTTTCCCGAACCGGATTTGCAGCCGCTGA
>CBDUBY010000282.1:0-4097 GCA_965365505.1 uncultured Pyrinomonadaceae bacterium
CGACGGCGAGCATTTCCGCCACGCCGAGCGCGTTGTCCGCCGCGCCCGGATAAATTTTGCCGTTGTCCTTTCCGTATGCGTCGTAGTGTGCTGAAAACAAAACGGCTTCGGCTTTCAAGGTCGCGTCCGAACCTTCGAGATAACCGACGACGTTGCTGCTCGAACCTTTTGTTTTCTTCATTTTGGAAACGATGGCTGCTTTTTGATTGAGTTTGACTGGTTTGAAATCGTTCGGTTCGGCTTTAGCCAGCGCATCTTTAAGCAGTGTGCCGGATTTAGCAAATAACTTTTCCGCCGCTTTGCCGCTGACATAAACGAACGGCGGCATTTGCGACGAACTTTCGCTTTCGCTTTCAAGCTGGATTTCGCGGCGGCTGTAACGGTCAATGGACTGTTCGGGCGAATTTGCCTCTCTGCCGTGACCGATAATGACGATTCCCGCCACGCCTTTCACAAAAAGATTTTGGATGAAAATACTTTGTGCTTCTGATTTCTCCCAATCCACTTTTGAAATATCGGCGGGCGGACCTTCGAGCATTACAGCTATTTTTCCCTGCATATTTATATCGCCCAAATCGTTGCGTTTAATTTTGTCAAAGACGATGCCGTAAGCGATAAAAACCATCTCGCCGCTGACCGATTTGTTTCCGGCGGAAAAAGGAGCGATGGCAAAATCAGTTCCGAATGCCAGACTTTCTTCGCCAACTTTAAAGGATGTTTCCGGCGCAAAGACGTTTTCTTTAAAGTCAATTTTCTGCAAATAACTTCCCTTGTCGCCGAGCGGTTTTAAGCCGAGTTTTTGAAAACGGTCGGCGATATAATTCGCCGCTTTGTCACCGCCGGGCTGCATTGTGCCGCGTCCTTCCATTTCCGGCGCGGCGAGCGCGGCGGTGATTTCCTTAATTGTGCCGACGCTGATTCGTTCCGTTAGAGCGGTTTCCGCCGCCGAAAGTTTGGCAGGCGCGGTTGTCTGCGCGAAAGTCTGCCCAACAAACAAAAAGCCGATGAGCAGAGCGGTTAGCGACGCTTGCCAACGCCGTGCAGATGGTTGTTTGAAATTCATATTTTATATTTGTCCTGTGTATTTGTCAGAATAATGGATGTTTGTATTTTGAATCGAAAGTTCGCTGAATCGTTGCAAAAATCCAATAAAAAAAGCCTTTTACGTTTGAAAAAGGCTTTTTGTTTTTTTTGAAAAATTTCAATTTATTTCACCGGCGCGACTTGCAAAATCTGGCACGCTGAAATCGAAACCGCCGTTCGGTTCGATTTGCAAATCGCTTTTTTGAATCTTCGCTGAACCTGAAATTATTTCGCTTTATTGTTTGTCGAAAGCCGCCGTGCCTGCTTCCGCCACTTCCTGATCTTGCTCGACCGAGCCGCCGGACACTCCGATTGCGCCGACAATCCGGTCGCCGCGCTGGAGCGGAATGCCGCCTGCGAAAATGATAATTTTCCCTTGATTGCTGGCTTGAATGCCGAACAACGGTTCGCCCGGCTGCGCGGCTGCACCCAGGTCTTTGGTCGGCATATCAAACGCCCGCGCTGAAAAGGCTTTGCCCTGCGCGATGTCAATGCTGCCGAGCCACGCGCCGTCCATACTAATAAAGGCTTTTAAATTGTTGCCTTCGTCCACGACCGCGACGTTCATCGGAACGCCGATGTCTTCCGCCTTTTGTCGCGCCGCCATCAGAACCTTGTGCGCTTCTTCGAGCGTTACGCCGTTTGCCGCCGGAACGGGTTTGTCTTTGCCAAATAATGCCATTTATTTCTCCTCTTAGTTTTAATAAATTTACCGCCGAGCGCGTTAAAGTTTTCAATCGCTGCCGCGCCTGCCGCCAACAAGTTTAACTTTTTTCGCTGCTCATTCTGACTGGTGAACTTATCATACTATTTTTTCAAAGTTGGAAATTGGTTCACCGTTATTACCCTGTCGATTTCGGGTGAAAATTTCGGTTTTAAAAACGTAAAGACACAGAAATAAAAATCAAAAGATTTAAAATTCTCTGTGTCTGCGGCGTTTTGCCCGAACCTTGTTCTCCCCGTTTTTATTCGGTTGATTTTTCGCCGTTTGAAAGATCAACCGCTTGCCTTGTTTGTGAAATTAAATTCGGACGTTTCAGAATTTTAGATTCACTCTTCATTATTGAAATTTCATTTTTTTCTGCGCAACTTTTCCTTTATTCTTCATCGCGCATTTCTTCGGGTTCAGTCAAAAGTCCAGCCATTACGCTGAATGCGCCCATTCCGACGAAAAAATTTCTGGCTCGTTTGTTGCCGGAAAAGCCAAACGCGAACGGCGCGGCGAGCGTTAACAACCCGACGGCGACATCCGCCGCCAGATGTTCTTTGAACGGCAAAATCTTCACCAGTCCGAGTTCATAGCGCGTTACCAGGCTCGTCGCAAAAACGCCGCCGCTTACCACGCGCGCCAGATGCGCCGCAGTTTCTTCTTCCGTAAAACTAACGAGTTCTGGTGCGGCGGCGAACAACGCTGCGTAGCCATAATCGAGAACTGCATGAACGGGTCGCGGAATTGGCTTGTTCATTCTTTTTTAATCGTCCTTACCGAAACTTTTCGGGAACCTTTACGACACTGATTTTTACTGCAACCGCACGGGCGTGGCGTTCACAAACACACGCACCAAACTGTATGGACGTTCACGCAAATCCACACCGGAATTGAATTGCGGCTGCCGATGCAGTTGATTGTTGATCAAATAAAGATAACCGTTTTCGGATAACGAAAGCGTATCAGCCCATAACACGCGCGAGTCGAACAACAATGTTTCATAAGTGCCGTCGGTACGGCGGCGCACAACGCTGTTGTGTTCGTAAGCCGTGCTGTAAACGCGCCCTGCCGTATCGGATTCAAGTCCGTCCGCCGCTGGTTTTTGTCCGAGGTCTTGAATAGTTTCCGCCACTTGCGCGTCGGTCAAAGATTGATTCAGCAGCGCGTCAGTGCTGACGCTGTATAGGCGACGGCTGGCGAGCGGGCAGTAAAAAAGGCGCGAGCCGTCCGCGCTGATGGCAATGCCGTCCGCACCTGTCTTAATAAATTGCGGCTGCTGTCCCGGCAATCGCTGACGCAATTCCCGACCTTCAACGAACGGCAAAAAGCCCGGTTCGGCTTTTGTTGTCGGATGGTCGTTCAGCCGCCGGAAGCTGTTGCCGGTAGCGAGATCAACGACAATGATGGCGTTCGGTCCCGTATCCGAAGAATCTGTGATGTAAGCAGTGCCGCCCGCGCCGCGCCCCAAATCGAAACGCACGTCATTGACCGTCGAAGTCGGCAGTGCGACGTTTGACGGAAAGACGATTGTTTTGAAAACCTGATTGGTTGAAAGATTAATTCCGACGAGTTTAGCTCCGCCCGGAATTACCGGATTCGTTCCGACCCTGCCAACGTCCAAAACCCACAAACGATTGAGGGCATCGAGAACAACCGACTGAATGGAAACAAAAGTTTGCGTCGGGCGCGATACATCGAGGCGACTAATTTCTTCACTCGGAAAAGCTGACTGCCGGTCATTGCGGCGCACTTCCACGAGAGAAAATTCCGGCAAATCATCCATACTTCGCGGAAAGCAGACGAACACCCGATTTTCCAGCGAAACAGCAACGCCGGTCGGCATCGCTTCGGGAAAAGTTGCTATTAATTCTAAATTGCCGACTCGCCGTTCCTGGGGCAAAATAAATTGCGTGAGTGTCGGAATCGGTATAATGTCCAGTCCTGAACCGCCACTTCTTCCCGCTTCCTGTGAGAACACATTAAGTGAAAAGAGCGCAAGGCAGACGGCGATAACTCCACAAGCCGTTACAACCGACTTTACGAGGTTTTTTACTGCTGTCTGACGTTTGATTGCCGTTCGTTTACTGGCTAAATCAATTTCCGGCGAATGATTTGTTATTTTTCGTTCTGGTGATTGTTTAATTTTCATTTTTTCCCCTTCATTTTTATTTAAAGTTATTCTTGTTGTTTCATTTTATACGGTTGCAAAATAGTCCCGCCGTAATGCTAAATGCACCTGCGACGAGAGAAATTTCGCGCCCGCTTATTTTCCGAATAACCGAATAGCCGCAGTATGTTCGATGTC
>CBDUBY010000283.1:0-4084 GCA_965365505.1 uncultured Pyrinomonadaceae bacterium
CCCGCGATCTGCGTTCCGAACACGGCAAGAATCGGAATTTCATCAATCAGATTAGCGATAACGTCGCCGTCAATTAAATTCGTCGCCGCGCTTGAAATCAGATTTTTGCGCCCGCGAACTTGAATGTCGCCGACGATTTCACCACAAACTTCTTTTAAGTTTTTGATTTCAATGTCCGCGCCGAATGATTGCAGCGCGTCGAGAATCGCCGTTCGCGTCGGATTCAAACCGACGTTTTCCAAATCAATTTCCGAATTTTCCAGACAGCTTGCAGCAACAATGAAAAACGCCGCCGAAGAAATGTCTGAAGGAACGTTTAAATCTTTAGCGATGAGCGTTGAATTTCCATTGACGGAAATTTCCTGAACGAATCCGTTTTCCACCCCGACAAATTTTTCCTCAATTTCCGCTCCCAAATAACGCAGCATCAATTCGGTGTGATTTCTCGAAGTCGGACTTTTAATTTGGGATTTAGGATTGCGGATTTTGGATTTTCCGTCGGCATTCAAGCCCGCGAGAAGAACACAGGATTTGACTTGCGCGCTCGCCACCGGCATTTCGTAGAAAGTCGCTCGAAGCGGATTCGCGCCGCGAATTTTCAAAGGCGCGCGATTTTCTATTGATTCGATTCTCGCGCCCATCAGCGTCAAAGGCTCAATGACACGCCGCATCGGACGTTTTGACAAACTCGCGTCGCCAGTCAAAACCGAATCAAAATTTTGTCCGGCTAAAACTCCGGCTAACAGCCGCATCGTCGTTCCGCTGTTACCGCAATCGAGTTCTTTAGTCGGCTTGGTAAATCCGCGTTTGCCAACGCCTTTAATAAAAACCGTCGAGTTTTCCTGACGAATTTCAACGCCGAGATTTCTCAAACAATCCAGCGTCGAGGCGCAGTCTGCGCTCGTCGCATAATTTTCGATTCGTGTTTCGCCCGTTGCCAGTGCGGAAAAAATCGCGGCGCGGTGTGAAATAGATTTGTCGCCGGGCAAGCGGATTAAGCCGTTCAAAGAATTTGCGGGTTGAATTTTCATAAAAAGGCGTTACGTTTTACTCGATAATCTGCAAACTCTTTAAAGCATTTTTCGTGATTTCTGCCCGCTTTGCCGCGTCTTCATTTTTCTTAATATCAATTTCTGTAGCGAAAAAATAAACATCATTTCCCTTCTCGACGTAACCGACGAACCAGCCGACTTGCGGCGTGAACGAATCGGACCAGCCGGTTTTTGCCCGCAAAACGTATTTATCGGTTCGCTCCAGCGTCATAATTTGTTTGACGATTTCGGTCGAACGCGCCGAGAACGGCAGACGATTTTCGTGAAAACGGACGAGAAATTCTATCTGCTCGCGCGGTGTCAACCGTAAATCGCCCGCGACCCAATAATCTGTGCCGTAGCCGTTTGTATTGCGGTTGCCGTAACTCGACTCATCATAAAATTGCTGCATTTTTTCGCGCTTTATACGTTTTGACGCTTCGACATAAAACCAAGCTGCCGATGCTTTGAACGCCGAGCGCAAGCTGTGGTCTTGATTCCACGCTTCAACCCAACGTTTCACGCCGTCCCATTTTATAACTTCGTTTTCGTCTTTGACCGCGCCCGCGTCAAGAAAAATCAGCGAGTGAATAATTTTGGAAGTCGAAGCCGGAACAAAACCTCGATTCATCCGCTCGCGGTCGTAAATCGAAAATTTATTTTTTTGTAAATCGTAAATGTAAATTCCGCCCGTGACATCAGCCGCCTCGAAAAACCGTTTCCAATCTGTTTTCTCTTCGATGTTGGCTTCGAAGATTTTCGTGTCAAGATTGCCGACCGCTGAAAAAGCAATGTTGTAAATAGCGTAGCTTTCCCAATCTTTATAATCGAAATGCCACCACTCGTTTTTGTTGACGGTGAAACCTTCGGCTTCCATCATTTGGCGCAGCAAATCACGATTTTTCTTTTGCGTCTTTGTCGCGCCTTCATAATTTGGGCTGGCTTTGTCAGTAAAATCGTCAAAGTCGGTCGGCATCTCGACGAGCTTGCCGGTTTTCAAATCGAACATACTCAAATCAACCGCGCAACCGCGATTGTGGCGCGAGCCGATTTCCGGGTTAGCAACGAATTTTCGCTTGTCTTCGGGCGTGACTTCCCAGAACAGTTTCGTCACCGACCACGGGCGATAACCGTCGAAGATGACCAAGCCAAGATTTTGTTTTTTGAGTTTACGATGAACCTTTAAAAGTGCTTCGGCGGCAGGTCGCTGCATAAACGCCCTGGCTTCGGAATAGACGACTTTGCCGACAAAATTATCCGTGCGAGCATAGCGAATATCGAGTTTTAAGGTTTTATCAAGTGTGATTAATTCGACCAAATCAGCCTCGCGTTTGTTTTCCTCTTTTGGCGGCGCAGTTTGTGCAAATAAACTGACCGACGCTAAAAGTATCCAAACAAGCCGCGCCCCAAATGTCAAGAAATGTTTCTTCATAACTTAACAAAACTTATAACGAAGCAATTTGAAATGTTCAAGCAAACGAGGTAATTTAAATTGAAATGCGGCAGACCGAAAATTCAAGCGAACAGAAGAACTTCGCCAAATGGCTGAAACGATTTGGCGCGGCGGGCTTTCTGTTCTTCTTTATCAAAGGTCTGCTGTGGCTGATTGTTCCCGCCGCTCTGATTTGGTTCGGCATCAGTTGGTAATTTTGATTTCTCTAATTCTGCGGCTTTTCCTCAATCACTTCATCGTCATCAAGAATTTTAACTTCCGAGCCGTATTTCTGATAATCTTTAAACCGTATTACGTTGCGCGTTTCATACAGTTGGCGGTTTTCTTTTGAAGTCAGGCGCACATCCGAAAGTGACGGCAGCAGATATTTTTCATCGGCAATCGTCACCCAATCGTAATCAATTGTCCGGTTGGCGGCGCGAATCCGAAAGCCTTCAGGAATTTCAGTCGCCTGACTTTCGACGCGCAACACGCGGAAATTTTCGCGGTCAATCCAAACCTTGCCTTTCATTCCCGTTATCGCCGTGTCATCGAACGCACCTGCCGCAATGATGACTTGTTTTGCTTTATCGCGGACGATTGAATAATCGAAAACCAGTGCGCGGCGAGTGCGGATTACATCTGTATCGGCGAGTTCAAATTCCGTGTCGCTTTCGGGTTTGAAAATCTTTGCCAGAACCGTCACGAATTCGCCGGTCGAACTCGTGCCGCCGACTTCTTCGTAAGATTGTTTCTGCTGCGTGTTTGTTTCCAAAATCCCGTTGCGCGACAAAATTCGGTATTCTTCTTTTCCTTCCGAACGATAGCTGACGGCAACGACCAGGCGGTCGAGGCTGCGAAAATTATTCGTTCCGGCAAAAGCAGCCGAACGCGCGATTTGCTGTTTGACGACAAAATCCGGCATTTCTTCAACCGCCGCCAAAGTCGCTTCACGCGCCTTGCTTAAAATTTCCGATGATTCTTTTTCCGAAGGCAGTTTCGCCCGTTCAGGGTTGGCTTTTCGTCTGGCAGCCTCTTCCAATGTTCTTCTTAAATCAGCGTCGCTTTTGCTTTTTGAAGCAGTCAAACTGCGTAACCCGTCGGTCAATTCAAAAGCGATGCCGCGTTTGCGAATCGCTTCTATAAGTTCGTCTTTCTTGCCCGGATTTTTTTGCACGTCATAAAGCATCTTGACGTATTCGGTTTGCGCCAAAGGCTTCGGGGCGGTTTCCTGAGCAAAAATAAAATTGACCGAGATTAAAATTAAGATGACGGAAATTATCTTTTTCATTGTTATTACAGATGCTTTCTAAAAATTTTTCGTTCGCCCTGCCGAAAATATTACTCGCAAAGCAAAAGCGGAGAGAAGCCCGAAAGCTCTCTCCGCTTTTTGATTTACAAAAACTAACCAAACTGCAAAGACTAATAAATCTTAGTTAACCCATTCTTCTTCGTAGTTCATCTGCCAATTTCGAGTTACCCAAGTTTGCGCGGCGGTTAATGCAATCTGCTTCCATTTCTTCAGGTTTTCAAGAACCGAAAGCGCGGCAAGCGGTTTGCTCGGATCGCGCTCGACCCGAATGACCTCTGTCGGAACTTCGATAATGGTTTTTTCATCATC
>CBDUBY010000284.1:0-4063 GCA_965365505.1 uncultured Pyrinomonadaceae bacterium
GGATTCTCGATTCGACATATTCGGTTTCGTAAGCGTGCGGGTCGAGAAAATATGCGTCGAAATAAAATGGCAAAGCCTGCGCGCTGTTTACTTTCGCTTTATAGAAAAAACGTCCGACCCAACCTTGAATAAAACCCGACTTCGGCGCGAGCTTAGCCGCTTTAACAAACGACTTTTCGGCTTCGTCGAGTTTATTTTGTTTTAATAACCGATACGCTTCTTCAAACGCCGCTTTCGCTTCATCGGCAGGTTCGGGCGAGTTGTCGCCGAAATATTTGACAAACGCCGCGTCGAAATCTTCTCTCGAAAATCTGTAGCGCCGGGCATATTCCATAATAAAAAATGCCTGAAGTTTATCGCCTTTGTCGAGATAATATTTGGCAAGCGCGAAATGCGCTTCGGGTTTCAGATAGTTGACGGCAAACTGCTTTCGCAATTCCACGAGCTTTGTGTCAGTTGTTTGAGAAACTGTGGCATCTGTGAAAATAAAGCACGAGCAAATTAACAGGAAAAATTTAACGATTCGATTGCGTTGTTGAAAATTCATTTGATTCATTGATATTTAACTTTTACTCTTAACCGATTATTTTTTCCAGAACATTTAATGTCGTTTCAATGTCTTTACGCGAAACGTCGTAATGAGTCACCATCCGAATTGCTTTGCCGAACGGAATCGCTAAAATTCCGTTTTCTTTTAACTCGGAAACGATTTCGGCGGAAGTTTTTCCCGTTTCCGAAACGTCGAAAATGACGATGTTTGTCTGAACTTTTTCTGCGTCAATCGAAAAGCCTTTTATATCGGTAACGCCCTCGGCTAATCTTTTCGCGTTTTCGTGGTCAATGCGCAGACGCTTCGGCGATTCGGTCAGAGCAATCAAACCCGCCGCCGCTAAAATCCCGACCTGCCGCATTCCGCCGCCCAGGCGTTTGCGCCAAACTCTGGCTTCCGCGATAAAATCTCGTTCGCCCAAAAGCATCGAACCGACCGGCGCGCCCAAGCCTTTCGACAAACAAAATTGCACCGAATCACATTTGCGCGAAAGATTTTCAACCGTTTCATTCTGCGCGACCGCCGCGTTAAAAATCCTCGCTCCATCCAGATGAACCGGCAAATTTAATTCGTGAGCGTTGTCGCAAATCTCGTCGGTTTGCTCCGCGCTCATTACGCTGCCGCCGCCGAAGTTGTGCGTGTTTTCCAGACAAATCAATCCGGTCGGGCAAGCGTAATAAGGTTGATTAATATGCAATGCCGATTCTATTTCCGCCCACGTCAACATTCCGTTTTCGTTCGCGGCTTTGACGGAGCGAATCATCACGCCCGCAACGACCGACGGCGCGCCCATTTCGTAGTTGAAAATATGACCGCGTTCTTCGATGATAATTTCATCGCCCGGTTTTGTGTGCAGCTTAACGGCGATTTGATTGCCCATCGAGCCGGTCGGACAAAAAAGCGCAGCTTCTTTACCGAAAATCTCGGCGGCTTTTAGCTGCAATAAATTCACCGTCGGGTCTTCCGCATAAACATCGTCGCCGACTTCGGCTTCCGCCATTGCTCGCCGCATCTCGGCGGTTGGTTTTGTAACTGTATCGCTTCTTAAATCAATCATTTGCTTTTTGGTAAAACCTTATCAATTTCTCTTCGCAAAATTTTCGCGTCAACTTTTCCGCTTTTCTGAAATACTAGTTTACCGCTGCCGTTATAAAGCAAAGTCGTCGGGTAACGGTCAACAAATCGCGGCGCGATGCGGCGAACGGCGCGGGCAATTCCGTCGCGTCCTTCGACGTTTATCAAATACGACGGCATTGTTGATTCGTAATCTTTTAAGAATTCTGGAACGCGCGTATCAATCACCGCCGAATCATCAACCGATACGATAAAAAAGTTCAATCCTTTGGCGCGGTAGTCGGCATCAATCTCGACTAAATCTGGAAATTCCGCGCGGCACGGACCGCACCACGTTGCCCAGAAATTTATCAACACGGGTTTTTTGTCGGTCGGTTTGGCGAGCGATTTTAATTCTTCGCCTGTTATTTTCTGCGTTTCCGTAACGATTTTTAATTCCTGCGCGGAGACGGCAAAGATGGAAAAAACGAAAATGAGAAGCGCGAAAAATATCTTATGTGATTTCTGCATCAGTTTTATTTTAGCGGTTTGAGCGTGAATTTGTCTGTCTCCCAACCGGCGCGTTTCGCGCCCGCCTGATACGCGCTTTCGAGAAAATCTAAAATCGCTTCACGCGGATTTTCCGTTTTTCCGGCGTCATCATACATTAAAATCGCCATCGCGCCTTTGTCGGTGTTCCACGTCGCGGCTTCGGGTTTTAGTTTTTCATCAGTCAAATTTTCCGGTTCGGGCGCGGTGTAGGAATAAAACGCCGGAGCGGGAACATTGTCGTCGCCCGCCCAAAAACCGAAGCTGATGACTTCGTGCGAATAGGCTTCGCGCTCGACCGTTCCGGCGCCTTCGCGCGGCTCGACTTTCTTTCCCGAAAAGCGCGTCAAAGCCAAATCGAAGCTGTGCCAGAAAAGATGAACCGGCGTGGATTTGCCGATAAAGCGTCCGCGAAATTCTTCGAAAATCGCATTGACGCTCGTTAAAATTCGGTGAAATCGCTCGACATATTTTTTATCGTAAGATTTATTTTCAGTGTCTTCGGCGAAAGGAGTTTTGCTCGGCGCTTCATAAGGCACCGCCCAAATTTCCGTTTCGATGCCGAGCGCGGACAGATTCTCGAAAACCTGTTTGTAAAAATCGGCAACCGTCAATCCGTCACGAAGCGCGAAACTTTTCCGCTCGCCGTCGTGCCGACTGATTTTTAATTGATGTTCGACGAAATCAAATTCGACTTCAAAATTGCCGAATTCGTATGGAATCGGGCGCGTCGTCAAGCCTCGCGGCGAAACGTAAAACGGAACGTGCCACCAATGATTTTGGCGCGGGAAAAGTTTCAGGCGAATTTTGCCGACGATTTGCAGATAAAGATGCAAAGTGTTTTTCGTCAATTTCCACTCGTCGAGCGGCAGCGGCGGAAAAGCGTATTCTGCGCCGAAAGAATTTGAATTTGTTTGATTCATAAATTTTCAGCCGAGCGGCGCGAGCCGGCAGGCTAAATCCAGCAGCTAAGTTTTTTATCTTTTTAAGACTTGCGGATTTTTCTCGAAATTCAATCCTTTAAAGTTGAAAATCTTTTCCCGCAATAATTGATAATGGATATGTGGTCGCCGTCTTCATACTTATTGTCCGGCTTCCTCGACGACCTCGACTTCGCCGTGCGTCTTTTTCAAAATATCTACAAGCGACGCGCCCAATTCTTCGAGCATTTTTCGGGTTTTATCGTCGGTCATTTCCTCGCTGTCGCCGTCGAACATTCCATTTACTTTGCCGACGGCGATTTCAGTCGGCACGACATTGACGAACATAATCGTCAGCACGCCGCGGAGATGTCCGAGACAGCGCAGACCGCCGAACACGCCGGGCGATTCGGTCATAATCGCGGCGCATTTGCCCTTGAAGACTTCGACCATTTTATATGCGTCCGATGCGCGCGAAGCCCAGTCAATCGCGTTCTTGAGCGCGCCCGGCAGCGAACCGTTGTATTCGGGCGAGCAGATTAAAAATCCGTCGCTTTCGCCCAGGAGTTTTTGAAATTTCAAAGCATTCTCGTCGAAGCCGTTCTGCTTATGGTCGTCCTCGTTATAGAGCGGCATCGGGTAATCGCGCAAATCCACGAACGTTACTTCCGCACCAGCTTCGGTTGCGCCTTTCATCGCCGTTTTGACGACTCTTTTGCTGAAAGAATGTTCGCGCAAACTGCCAGCGAACGCTAAAATTTTCGGTTTCCTTGCCATATAAATTATTGTCCTTTGTCTTACGAATTTGAATACGGCAAGTTTGACACGAACAAAAGCAAAAGACAAAATCTTGATGTTTTTACGAGTAAACGTATGATTAAGTCATTTCAAAATTTGCACCCGAAAATCCACGAATCAGCGTATGTGACCGACGATGCAATCATCATCGGCGACGTGGAAATCGGCGCGGAATCGAGCGTCTGGTTCGGCT
>CBDUBY010000285.1:0-4043 GCA_965365505.1 uncultured Pyrinomonadaceae bacterium
TGTTCGCCGAACAAATCCCAGCCGCCGAAAACGATATTTTTATAATCGGCTAAATCTTCGATTAAATCTACGGGCAATTCGGCGAGCGGCAAGCCGGTCGTTTCAATTAGATTTTTTTTCAGCAATTCGATTCCGGCAACGATGGTCGTGCCGACCGCGCCGCCGAGTCCAATGATGGCAATGCCGAGTTTTCTGTCGTTCATAAAAAACTTCATTTTACAACAAAACAAAATGAAACCACAGATTGACACTGATGAACACAGACAAAATTAAAAATACCAGCGTTCATCTGTGTAATCTGTGGCTAAATTTTTCTGCTATCAATTGCGTGAGCCGCGATTTTTCCAAGTGCGTTGACAAAGTGATTAAACGTCGCAAAGCGTTTGTCCTGTGTAAAACCTCTGACAAATCTGGCATAAATCTGCTGCGCGATAACGGCGATTTTGAATGTGCCGAAAGCGTAATAGAAAAGCATATCGGACACATCTCTGCCGGATTTTTCAGCATACATTTCAATCAATTCGCGGCGCGAAATGTTTTCCATCAAAACTCGCGGATTAAACGGCATCGAAAGCATTTCCGCGCCGGAATTTTTCGACATCCAGTAACCGAGCGTCGTTCCCAAATCCATCAGCGGATCGCCGACGGTAGTCATTTCCCAATCGAGAACCGCCACAATTTCCGTTAAGTTTTCGGGATTGAGCATCACGTTGTCGAATTTGTAATCGTTGTGAACGAGCGTCGCGCCCGATTCAGCCGGAATGTTTCGGTTGAGCCATTCGATTGCTTTTTCGAGTTCGTCGTGTTCGTCGGTTTTCGCGTTAAAGTATCTTTTCGTCCAACCTTCAACCTGCCTTTGCGCGTAACCTTCGGGTTTTCCCAAATCGCCGAGTCCGATTTTTTTGTAATCGAGCGCGTGCAAGTTTGCCAGATTTTCGATGAAAGATTCGGAAACCTTTTTCTGCAATTCGGCTGAATTTTCTAAAATCTCCGGCGATTTACCGCGAATTATTAAACCGCGTCGGCGTTCCATTAAATAAAACTCCGAACCGATGACGTTTTCATCCGCGCAGTAAATAAAAGGTTTCGGCGCGGGCGGATAAACTTTCGAGAGTTTTTCCAGCACATCAAATTCGCGTTTCATATCGTGCGCCGATTTAACCGTGTTGCCGAACGGCGGGCGGCGCAGAACGAATTCTTCCGCGCCGATTTTTACCGAGTAAGTTAAGTTCGAGCTTCCGGCGGGAAATTGTTTGATTTCAACCGTTTGGAAACTCAAATTTAGAGTTTCACTGAGAAATTGCTGCAAGTTCGCCTCGTTCAATTCCTCGCCGGCTCTGATTGGGTTTGTTTCATTCATTTTAATTTAGCTTAACGCAGTCTTGTCCGTTTTGGTCAAATGTATTTTTGATGCTGTTCAGAATTTTTCAAACGAGTGTGATAGGTTTTGCGAAAGATATTCGCATTAGTAAATGTTAGAAGACTGATTCATATTAAATTTGAGGTGATTATGTATTTAACAGAATTTAGCAAATATCCGAAATTAGCTTCCTTTATTGCCGGACAGATGCCGTCAGTATATTTTTCCAACAAGATTTGTAAAAACATTGCAAATTACGGAAGTCTCGACGCGACGAAATTTCGTCACTCGCTCGTGTGGGGAACTTTCCCGACTGTGGCAGTTCGTCCGCTCGATAACAATTATTGCACTGTGGAGCGTGCGCTCGGCTGTTACGACGGCGATATGAACGAAGACGAAATTATGCTTGACCGGAGTTTGGTCGAAGCGTTTGAAAAAAATCCGAACGACGCGAGTGTTCGGTTTCTAACTAAAAAAGGCGTTTCGCTGCCGATTGTCGGCGGCGTTCTGCTGCACGAATTGTGTCATTGGGGCAACCGCAAGGCGAGCCGCTCCGAGGCGGGCAGAGAACTCGGCACTGAATTTGAAGTCGCTACTTACGGCGTGAAAATCGTTCGCGGCGTTCTTATCGAGGACGAAAAATTCTGATGAAGGATTAGCAAAGCGGCAAATTTTCGCAAGCGGTTAACTGACTGATGATTTAATTCGGGTCAATTAACCGCTTTTTTGTTTTTAGAGCAACATATCATAATCTTACAAATATGAATTTCAACTTCTCGGACAAAACCCTGGAAATGCAAAATCGTCTCGAAATGTTTATGCAAGCGCACATCTATCCGAACGAGCAGCAATTTCACGACGAAATCAATGCGGGCGACCGCTGGCAGCCGTCGGCATTGATTGAGGAATTAAAGGCAAAAGCGCGTCAGGCAAATTTATGGAATTTATTTCTACCGGAAATTTCGGGCTTATCGAATCTCGAATACGCGCCGCTCGCCGAAACGATGGGCAGAGTCGTTTGGTCGTCGGAAGCGTTTAACTGCTCCGCGCCCGATACGGGCAATATGGAAGTTTTGGAACGATACGGCAGCGAAGCGCAGAAAGACGAATGGCTCAAACCGCTTTTAAAGGGAGAAATTCGTTCGTGTTTTGCGATGACCGAGCCGGACGTGGCATCGAGCGACGCAACGAATATTCGTTCATCAATCGTCAAAGACGGCGATGATTACGTTTTGAACGGTCGCAAATGGTGGTCAACCGGCGCGGGCGACGCGCGCTGCAAATTGGCGATTTTTATGGGCAAGTCGGACGAGAACGCGCCGAAGCATTTGCAGCAATCTATGATTCTAGTGCCGATGGAAGCCGACGGCGTGAAAGTTGAAAGAATTCTAAACGTCTTCGGCTACGACGACGCGCCGAACGGTCACGCCGAAATTTCGTTTACCGACGTGCGCGTTCCGGCTTCAAATTTATTACTCGGCGAAGGTCGCGGCTTTGAAATCGCGCAGGGGCGTTTAGGTCCCGGTCGCGTTCATCATTGTATGCGAATGATTGGCGTTGCCGAACGCGCTTTGGAAATGATGATTCAACGGGCTAACGAACGAACGGCTTTCGGCAAACGAATCGTTGAGCAAGGCGTGATTCGCAAATGGATTGCCGAAGCGCGGCTGGCGATTGACCAAGCCAGATTACTCGTTCTGAAATGTGCGTGGATGATGGATGAAGTCGGCAACAAAGCGGCGCGGAAGGAAATAGCAATGATCAAAGCCGTCGTGCCGCAGATGGCTCTGAAAATTATTGACCGCGCGATTCAAACGCACGGCGGCGGCGGCGTTTGTCAGGATTTTCCGCTCGCGCAATTCTGGATTTATGCGAGAACTTTAAGGTTGGCTGACGGACCCGACGAAGTGCATCTGGAATCGGTGGCGAAGATGGAATTGAAAAAATGATTGTCAGAAAAGTTGAAATCGAAGATGCGGAGCAAATCGCCGGCATTTATAATTTTTACGTCGAAAACACGCATCACAGTTTTGAAGTCGAACCGATTCCATTAGAAGAAATGCGCCAAAGAATCCACGCTCTCAGCCAGAGCTATCCGTATCTGATTGCGGAAGACGAAGGCGAAATCTTCGCCTTCGCTTACGCTTCGTGCTTCAAACCGCGCTCGGCTTACAAACATTCAGCCGAAGTTTCCGTTTATGTGAAAAATGATTCGATGCAAAAGGGAATCGGCACGAAACTTTATGAACGGTTGTTTGCAGAATTATCCAAACTGGACGTTCACGCGATTATCGCCGGGATTTCTCTGCCGAATGAGGCAAGCGTGAAACTTCACGAACGATTCGGAATGGAGAAAGTCGCGCATTTTCGCGAGGTCGGTTTCAAAATCGGTCGCTGGATTGACGTTGGCTACTGGGAATTGATAAACAATAGATAATGCCGAAACAGACGATTCACTTTGCTCACGCCAACGGTTTTCCCGCACGAACTTACACGAAACTTTTTTCTTATCTCGAAACGGATTTTCAAATAAATTATCTCGAACGTCACGCGCACAATCCGAAATTTCCCGTGACTGACGGTTGGGAGCGGCTGCGCGACGAACTGCGCGAGGAATTGGAAAAGCGATACACGGAAAAAATTATCGGCGTCGGTCATTCGCTCGGCGGCATTCTGCATTTTC
>CBDUBY010000286.1:0-4000 GCA_965365505.1 uncultured Pyrinomonadaceae bacterium
AACATAAGCCGCCGGAGCCATTCCGAGCGGCAAGCCCGGATGTCCCGACTCGGCTTTCTGCACGGCGTCTAAAGACAAAGTTCGGATGGTGTTGATGCAAAGTTGGTCAATATTTTGTTTGGTTTTCGGCGCAGTCATAGTTTTACTTTAAAGTTCAATATCAAGATGAATCAAAATTGCTCGTTCAATTTGCTCTAATTTTTCTTCGCTGATTTCGAATAATGTTTTGAAAAAACTTAAATCAAAATCACGCTGAAAATCGTTTGTTTCATAAATTTCCTTCAACTGCTTTTCAGTTCCTCTTTAATCCGGTCTTTCAGAAACATTTTTATCAAAGATTGATACGGTACGTCGCGCTGGTTAGCAATCATACGAATTTGATTGAGCATTGATTCCGACATTCGCAATGAAATCGTTCGTGTTGTCGGTTTGAGATTTGGCAAAACGCTTACTTCACCGTTTTCCCAATCAATAAAATCGGTCGAATCTTTTTTCGCCCAAAAATCACGTTCTTCATCCTCATTCTTAAAAATCGGAATTTCTTTTAATTTTTTCGGCATATTTTCTTTGCTCGCTCCGCGTCATATCGCGGGCGGAAACGATACGAATCAAATCTTCTCTGACACCGAAAGCAATAAATAGCAGACGATTATTCTCAGTCCTGCCAAGCGCGTAAAATCTTTTCTCGCCGTCCGAATGTTTCACGTCAGCCGCAATGATTAAAGGCAAGTTAAAAAAAACATCTTCGCATTCGCCGTCGGTTACGCGATGAAGATGCCAATTTTTGTTGGTATTTCCCTCATCCCATTCGAAACCCTTGCAGCTGGAAATAATATCTTTCACATTTCAGATGTATATTATAACGATATACGTTGATTGTAAATTTTTACGAGATTTTAATAATAATCTTCGTTGAAAAATTCGTCTTCTTCTTCATCGTCTTCCTCGAAATCTTCGTCGAACTCGCGCAAGAATTCGCGCCTGAAATTTCGGTCTTTTTTGAGCAAATTAAAAACGAATCTTCGCAACGCCGCGTCGTGCGTATTTTCTAAAACCGCGTTTAGTTTGTCGCTCGTGTCGCTGAAATTTCCGTGACGAATCGCGTAGAAAACAGCGATTTTGTGTTTGCAGACATCGCCGTAATCATAAGGACAATCACACTCGTGTTCGATAATCGCGTCGCCTTTTAGTTTGATATAAAGGCTGTATTTTTCAGTTCCGAAAACCGTCGCGCTGAATTCGTCTGCACTGACTCGTTCGAGTTTTCTCACGTCGCCGCTTCGGTAATAATCCAGCCCGCGCTCGACGATTTTCCGCTCGACTTCGCTTTCAAATGTTTTCAAATTCATTTCTCTATCAGCAGTTTATAAAACTTCTCGTGCCTCTCACGCGCTTTTTTGTAAATAGTGTTTCGTTTTTTATCAAACTCAAATTGCTGACCTTTTGGGGTTTTGATTTCTTCGACGCTTTTTATTTTGCCAGTCATTTCGAGTGCGAGCAAAACCGCGCCGCGTGAAGATGCTTCGCGCGTGTCCGGCAAGGATAAATTTTGTGCCAGAACGTCCGAGATGATTTGCGTCCAGACAGGCGACTCGCGCAGTGCGCCGCCGGAAGCGATGATTTGGTTGATTTTGGCGACATCATTTAATTGGTCGTAGATTTCGGCGAAACGATACGCGACCGATTCGAGTGCGGCTTGCACGATGTCAATCGAATCGGTCGAAGATTTCAAACCTAAAACCGCGCCGCTTGCCGATTCGTTGTAACCCGTGCTTCGTTCGCCTGCGAGAAACGGTAAAAACGTCAAACCGTGCGAATCAGGTTCGCGCTTGGCGATTTCGTTTTCAATTTCGTCGTCCGTTCCATCTAATTTCAGACTATTTTTCAACCAATAATAAAGCCCGCCGCCGTCGCTCAACGCGCCGCCGATGATGATTCTTTTCCGGTCAATGCGATAACACCAAAGTCCGCTTGGAATTTTGGCGGGCGGCTCGCCTTGATAGGCGACGCGCATCGCGCCCGACGTGCCGATCATCAGCGCGGCTTTCGATTTAACCGCGCAGCCCGCGCCGATGTTGTTCGTCGCGCCGTCGCCGATTGCCGCAAACCATTCGGCGTTTTCGAGCCGCTTCCAAAGACGAGCGTATTTTTTAGTTAAGCGAAATGTCTGCGCGTCGCTTTCGACAATCGCGGGCAGATTTTTTGGTTTGATTTTTAAAAATTTAATCAGTTCTGCGTCCCAGATGTTTTTGCGAATGTCGAAAATTCCCGTGGCGGAAGCCATCGAAACGCTCGTCTGCGATTGGGTGAAAAAATTCAGCGCGATGAAATCGCTGAGTGAAATCCATTGTGCCGTGCGCTCGAAAATTTCGGGCGAATCTCTGCGCAGCCAAAGCAGTTTCGCCGTCCAAAAGCTCGAATGAAATCGCGCGCCGGTGCGGTTGTGCGTCGCCATTTCATCAAACTTCTTTCGTAACTCGCCGACGTATTTCGCGCTTCTAGTGTCAGCCCAGCCGAAGACTTTCGTCGTCGGCTTGCCGTTTTCGTCAACGCCGACCAGACTGTGCCAGAACGACGAAGTGGCGACGTGACTGATTTCACCCGCGACGTTTTCGGCTTTTTTCAGCACGTCGTCAATCGTCTGAACGATTTGTTTGAGCGCGAGGAGAGCGTCAATCTCCGCGCCGCCATCGTCGGTTGCGGTCAGCCGCCGCTCGTTTTTGACCATTGTGGCAGGCAGAACATTGGCGGACGAATCATAAAGCGCGGCGCGAACGCTCGATGTTCCGATGTCTAAAACCAAAATTAACGGTGCTTCCATTTGACTTGAAATTTTCATATTAAGTTTAATCGAAAAGCCGCGAGCGGCAAATACCGATGTTTTAAATTGTGTTTGTTTGAGGTTATGATATTGAGGGAAATTCACCCGCGAGAAAATCAGCAGCACAATGAAAAAATGCAGCCAATGTCACTATGAAAATTCGGACGCGATGAGTTTTTGTCTCGAATGCGGAACGTCGCTCGCCAACACGCCGATGCGTTTTAATCTTCACGACAGCGGAACGCAAAATCAATCCGCGCCCGACACGGCTTTCAACAAAAGCGCGGAAACCATTATCGGCGGCTCATCATTCACACCGGCAAATTTTGCGACCGTTTCAACTCCGCGACCGAAAAGCAACAAAAAGGTTTTTCTCGTTCTCGGCGGCGTTTTCTCTTTGCTCGGAATGCTTCTGGCAGCGGGCGCGTTAATCGTTTATTTTAACTGGAAACCGAAAACCGTCGTCGCTAATCCGACTCCGACACCCGCGCCGACGCGCGGCATTGCCGACAAATCGCCGTCGCCGAAATCTTCCGCATCACCGTCAGTTTCGCCTTCCGCATCACCGACTGATTCGCCGCCTGCGACTCCGCAGGTTTCTTTCACGCCGCCGATTGAGCCGACGAAAAAAGGCACATTCACGGTTTATGCAAACGGCGGCTGGCAACTTTCGGAAATTGACACTGTGCCGCTCGAAAATTTCCGCACGAGCGCGGCGGGCTTGATTGATTTGTCGGGAATTAAAACCGGCGTTTCGACGAAAGGCGTGACCGACGCGAAATCTAAATCGAGAAGAATCTATCCTGAATATCCGACCGGCGCGTTGATGATGCGAACGCGCTATGCCGACGGAAAATATTCAAACGTCCAACCTGTCACAGCTGCGCCGTCAGTCGGCGTGTGGCAGAATTTCCCTGACGAACGCGGGCGATTGGAATTTTGTATTAACGACAACGCGCCCGAAGGTAACGGCGGGCAATTCACCGTCACGAAAACCTCGACGAGCGTTCCGAAAGCGAAAAAGTAATAAATTTATTCCGCTTGCTTTCCGCTGCCGCTGCCGAAAGTTTTCTTCAGCCACCAGCGCAGACCGACGAACAGAAAACGATAATCTTTAAGAAATTCCGGCGGCTTGCCTTCAAAATAATGCCCGACGAATTGCAGAATCCAGCCGATGAC